>NZ_JBTOLZ010000006.1:0-217903 GCF_054552075.1 Roseivivax sp. | reverse complement strand
CGCCAACCTCACCGCAATGGATGATCCGCTCCGCGCACCTGAAACGCTGCGCGGATCGCCCATTGCTCCACCGGCGCACCCGCGCCAATCTGACCGCCGGGCTCCGGCTTCGGGTGGATGAAGATTGGGGGTCACAGCAGTTCGGGGCTTTGGACGGATGTTAGGTTCACGTCCCGGCCGCTGAGAAATGGGCAACATCTCCAGCGGTTGGATCATTCGCGCGGCCATCCGAACCTTGGGAGAACGCAAGCGCCCCGAAAAATCGCGACGCAGGCCAGCCCGCCCGTTCAGGAGGCGTCCACCTTCCGTTTCTGCGCATCCATCCGCAGGGCGGCAAGCAGGTCGTGGAAGCGGTCGCCCTGAACCAGCACGTGGTCTCGCATGGCCTTGTCGGCGGCCTCGTCGTCGCCGTTGCGGATCGCCGCCACCACGGCGTCATGCTCGTGGAACGAACGCTTCACCCGGTTGCGGACCTGCAGCTGGATGCGGCGATAGGGCTGCAGCATGGAGTGCAGGCGCTTGGCCTCCTGCTCGATGAAGCTGTTGTGAGTCGCCCGGTAGATGCAGGCGTGGAAGGCCGAGTTCTCCGAGTAGTAATCGTCGAACCGCTCTTCCTCGGCCAGCTGGCGGCACGACGCGTGCCGGGCCTCGAGCTCTGCCAGCTCCTCGCCGGTTATGCGCCTGGCCGCGAGGCGCGCGCAGGTGGCCTCCATCTCGGCCATGGCTTCGAACCGCTCGGCCAGTTCGTCCACCGTCCACTCGGTGACGAATGTGCCCTGCTTGGAGTGGATCCGAACCAGGCCTGACGCCTCAAGCTGTTGAAGCGCATCGCGAATTGGGGTGCGGGAGCACTCGAATTCCTGGGCCAGCGCCTCCGGGTCGATCCGCATGCCCGGCACCAGACGGCCGTTGACGATGGCGTTCTCCAGCGCCTCGCGGACGCGCACCGTGTTTGATTTTCGAGCCATGATCGGCGCCCTCTGAAGCCTCCTTAAAGATATAGATGGGGCCGGGTGAAAAATCCACGTTCGTTTTTGTTATATACAACGTGACTGGTATGATGTATAAGGTTGGCGAAGGTGGAGGAGAGCTGATGTCCGGTTCCAATATCTCGCTGCTGAGTGAGCTTCTGCAGAACATCGGTGGCCGCATGCGGTCGATGGGGGCGGTGCAGGCGTCATCGCAGCCTCCCGCCCAGCGGCTTGAGGCCGGCTGCGCCGAGCTGATGCGGAGAGGCGGCGAAGCCTCCCGGATCGCCGTGGCGGAACAGGCGCTTGCCGCCTACGCCGAGCTGGACGACCAAGAGAAGGCGCGGTTCTTCCGCGTGCTCCTGGAGAGCTACAGCGCGGACCCAGCGGCTCTCCGGTCGGCCTATGCGGACTGGGACGCCGGCCAGTCCGAGGCGGCGCTGCAGAGCCTTTTCGAGGCCGTGGAGCCCAGGCGTCAAAGCCTCTTGCGCATGCTCAACCACGCGGCCGGCGGCACCTTGCAGCTGGTGCGGATGCGCCAGGACCTCTTGCGGCTGATGCGCGAGGCGCCGGAGCTGGCGCCGCTCGACAGCGACTTCAGCCACCTCTTGTCGTCCTGGTTCAACCGCGGCTTCCTGGTCATGCGGCGCATCGATTGGAACTCGCCGGCGGCGATCCTCGAAAAGATCGTCGCCTACGAGGCGGTGCATGAAATCAAGGACTGGAACGACCTCAGGCGGCGGCTCGAGCCCTCGGACCGCCGGTGTTACGGCTTCTTCCATCCCGCGACCGGGGACGAGCCGCTGATCTTCGTCGAGGTCGCCCTCTGTCAGGGCATCCCCGGCGCCATCGGTCCCTTGTTGGCCGGGGACAGCGCCGGGGCAGGCGAGGCCGCCGATACCGCGGTGTTCTATTCCATCAGCAATTGCCAGCCCGGCCTCAAGGGCGTGTCCTTCGGGAATTTCCTGATCAAGCAGGTGGTCCGCAGCCTGTCGCAGGAGCTGCCGCAGATCCGCACCTTCGTCACGCTCTCCCCGGCGCCGGGGTTCGCCCGCTGGCTCGCGGCGCAGGACGAGGACGACGCGCAGGCGCTGTCGGCAGAACTGACCGAGGGGCGCTGGCAGCAGGACGAGGGCCTCTGTGAGGTGCTGGCGCCCAGGGTTCAGTATTGGGCCGCGCGATATTTCGTGGAGGGCAAGACCGGTGCGGGGCTGCCGGCCGATCCCGTGGCCCGGTTTCACCTCGGCAACGGCGCCTCGGCCCACCGGATCAACTGGCCTGCGGACTTCGCCGAAGGGGCGCTGCGGCGCGCTCATGGCCTGATGATCAACTACCTCTACGAGCTGGATCAGATCGAAGCCCGCCACGAGGCCTTCGCCGGCGCGGGCACCGTGACCTCTGGCCCCGCCGTCTGGCGCGCCCTGCGAAGCGGCAAGGGCGCATCCGCCTGACGCGCCCGGCTCACCGAAACCCATATGGAAGCGAGACAGACAATGACCTGCACCATCCCTGAAATGTTCGATGCCATCTGCCGCGAGGAGGGCGCCAAGGTGATGTTCGAGCGGCCGGGGCAGCCGCCGATCACCTATGCCGCGGCGCATGACCTGGTGCTGCGCCTGGCCACCGCGCTTGTCGAGCTGGGCGTGTGTCCCGGCGACCGGGTGGCCGTGCAGGTGGAAAAGAGCCCGGAGGCCGTGCTGCTCTACCTGGCCTGCCTGCGCACCGGCGGTCTGTTCCTGCCGCTCAACACCGCCTATCCCGGCCCCGAGATCGACTATTTCCTGGGGGATGCCGAGCCGCGCCTCTTCGTCTGCGCGCCCGAGGCACTGCCGCAATACGCAGGCCGGGCCTCGGAGACGCTGGCCGTGGAAAGCCTGGGCGCCGCCGCCGATGGCACGCTGATGGAGCGCGCCGCCGAGGCCGTGCGGCAGCCCGCGCCGGTCGCGCGCGGCACTGATGATCCCGCGGCGATCCTTTACACTTCCGGGACCACCGGGCGCTCCAAGGGCGCGGTTCTGACCCATGGCAACCTGGCGTCCAACACCGTGGCGCTGAACCAGGCCTGGCGGTTCACCAGCGCCGACCGGCTGATCCACGCCTTGCCGATCTTTCACACCCACGGGTTGTTCGTGGCCTGCAACATGGCGATCAGCACCGGGGCCACGATGATCTTCCTGACGCGTTTCGACGTCGACCAGATCATCGACGAGATGGCCGACGCCACGGTGCTCATGGGGGTCCCCACCTTTTATTCCCGCCTGCTGGAATCGCCCCGTCTCGACCCGCTTGCGGTCGCGGAGATGCGGGTCTTCGTCTCGGGCTCGGCGCCCCTGCCGGAGGATGTGCATAGGCAATTCGCCGCGCGCACCGGGCATGTGATCCTGGAGCGCTACGGCATGACGGAAACCTGCATGATCGCCTCCAATCCCTACGACGGCGAGCGCCGCACCGGGGCGGTCGGCTTTGCCCTGCCGGAGGTGGACATCCGCATCACGGACCGCGAGACCGGCGCTGCCCTGCCGCAGGGAGAGACCGGCGCGATCGAGGTGCGCGGACCGAATGTGTTCCAGGGCTACTGGCGCATGCCGGAGAAGACGGCCGCGGAGTTCCGCGAGGACGGCTATTTCGTCACCGGTGACCTCGGCCGCTTCGACGAGGAGGGCTATCTGCAGATCATCGGCCGCGACAAGGACCTGGTGATCAGCGGCGGCTACAACGTCTATCCCAAGGAAGTCGAAACCGCGCTCGACGCGCTGCCCGGCGTGGCCGAATCCGCTGTCTTCGGGGTGCCGCATCCCGATTTCGGCGAAGCGGTGGCGGCCCTCGTGGTGCCGGAAGCCGGCGTGTCTCTCGACAGCGATGCCCTGCTCAAGGCGCTCTCCGGGGAAATCGCCCGCTACAAGCAGCCGAAATCGGTCCTGCTGGCCGATGAGCTGCCGCGCAACGTCATGGGCAAGGTCCAGAAGGCGGAGCTGCGCCGCAGGTTCGCCAACCTGCACAGCCCCGCCGCCGGCTGACGCCCGGCCCGGCGGCCAAGCTCAGAGCAACAGAACATCACGCATGGGGAGGAGCCCAGATGACTGCCAAATCAAAAGCCACCGATGACTTCATCAACATGACCGCGACCGAGGCGGTTGCGGCGCTGAAGACAGGGGAGGCGGCGCCGCTCGATTTCCTCGACGCGGCGATCGCCCGGATCGAGGAGGTCGAGCCGGACATCAACGCCCTGCCGATCCGCTTCTTCGAGGAGGCGCGCAAGGTCGCCAAGGCCTTCCCCTCGCAAGAGCACGCAGGTGCGGATCGGCCGGGCTGGCTGGCCGGGCTGCCGGTCGTCGTGAAGGACTACAACGACGTCGCCGGGCAGGTGACGACCTACGGCTCGCCGATCTTCGCGGAGAACAAGGTGGCGGCCTCCGACTTCACGGTTCAGACGCTGGAAGACAGCGGCGGCATCCCGATGGCGAAGTCCAACGTGCCCGAGATTGCCGGGGCCAACACCTTCAATCCGGTGTTCGGCGCCACCCGCAACCCTTGGGATCTGCGGATGACCGTGGGCGGCTCCTCCGGCGGCTCCGCCGCCGCGCTGGCCGCCGGGCAGGCCTGGCTGGCCACGGGCAACGATCTGGGCGGCAGCCTGCGCATCCCGGCCAGCTATTGCGGCATCGTGGGCATGCGCCCCAGCGTGGGCCGCGTGCCACGCGGCGCCGGCCTTTTGCCCTTCGATCCGCTCTGGGTCGAGGGTCCGATGGCGCGCAACGTGGCGGATGCGGCTCTGATGCTCGACTCGCTCGCACATGGGCATCCCAGGGACCCGCTGTCCGTGCCGGCACCGGCACGGCCCTTCGTGGACGCGGTCGCGGCCCCCAAGGCGCCGAAGCGCGTGGCCTTCACGCCGGATCTGAACCTCTCGCTGGTGGACCCGGAGGTCGCCGACATCTGCCGCAGCGGCACGCAGGCCTTCGCCCGGGCCGGCGCAGAGGTCGCGGAGGCCTGCCCGGATCTCTCCGGCGGCCTCGAGGCCTTTCAAACCCTGCGCGCGGTGCTGGTCGCCAGCCTGCGCGGCGATCTTCTGGAAACCGACCGCCACCGCGTGGCCCCGGAGATCATCTGGAACATCGAGAAAGGCCAGAACATCACCGCCGACGAGGTGCTGCGCGCCGAACGCACCCGCGCCGCCATCTTCCACAATGTCGCGGCCTTCTTCGAGACCTACGACCTCCTGGCCTGCCCGACGGTGGCGGTGCCGCCCTATCCGGTCGAGCAGCGCTTCCCGACCCATATCGGCGGCGAGGAGCTGACCAGCTACATCGACTGGATGTTCCTGACCTTCGTGATCACGCTGACGGGCTGCCCGGCAATCTCGATCCCTTGCGGGGCGACCGCCAGCGGCCTGCCGGTGGGCCTGCAGCTGATCGGCAAGCCGAAAGGCGACTTCGACCTGCTGTCGGCGGCCCAGGTCCTGGAAGCCGAGCTGGACCTCGCCGGTCCGATGCCGATCCACCCGCGCAAGTGATACAGCCCGAGGGAATTCAAGATGATACAAGGACTCACCCGCGCCTCGGTCACCATGGTCGAGCGCTATCTCCCGGACGCCTTCGTGCTGGTCCTCCTGCTGACCCTGACCGTCTTCGGCGCCGGAATGCTCTTGGAGGGCCATGGCCCCATGGCGATGGCGCAGTTCTGGGGCGAAGGCTTCTGGAACCTCTTGAGCTTCTCCATGCAGATGGTGCTCATCCTGGTCACCGGCTTCGTGGTCGCCAGCACGCCGATCTTCAAGCGCCTGCTCCGAGTGCTGGCCAAACTGGCCCGCACGCCCCGTCAGGGCATCGTGCTGGTGACGCTCGTGTCGCTGGTCGCGGCCTGGATCAACTGGGGCTTCGGCCTGGTGATCGGCGCGCTGTTCGCCCGTGAGCTGGCCCGCGCCATTCCCCGGCTGGACTACCGGCTGGCCATCGCCAGCGCCTACAGCGGCTTCATGGTCTGGCACGGCGGGCTCTCGGGCTCGGTCCCCCTGGTGATCGCCACCGACGGGCATTTCACCGCCGACAGGATCGGGGTCGTGCCGACCAGCGAAACCATCTTCTCGCCGATGAACCTCGGGATCCTGCTGGCGCTCTTCATCGTCATTCCGCTGGTCAACTGGCTGATCGCGCCGCCGGAAGGGCAGGAGGTGACGATCTCCCGGGACAAGCTGGACGCAGAGGAGACCACGCGCCGCACCGCGCCGGACACGCCCTCGGCCCGGCTTGAGGACAGCATGGCGCTGTCGCTGGCGTCGGGGGCGCTTGGGCTGGTCTATGTCGGCTTCTACACCTTCGGCACGGATGGCGGGCTGAACCTGAACATCGTCAATTTCACGCTGCTGTTCCTGGGCATCCTCCTGCACGGCCGCCCGTCGCAGTTCCTGGCCTCGGTCAAGGAGGCGGTGGACGGGGCCAGCGGCATCATCGTGCAGTTCCCCTTCTATGCGGGGATCATGGGAATGATGGTGGGCTCCGGGCTGGCGGTCTCGATGTCGAACTGGTTCGTCTCGGTCTCGACGGCGGACACGCTGCCGCTCTTCACCTTCCTCTCCGCGGGTATCGTGAACCTCTTCGTGCCCTCGGGTGGCGGCCAATGGGCGGTGCAGGCGCCGATCATGCTCGAAGCCGGCGCGGCCCTGGGGGTCGAGCCGGCCCGGACGGCCATGGCCGTGGCCTGGGGGGATACCTGGACCAACCTGATCCAGCCCTTCTGGGCATTGCCCGCTCTGGCGATCGCCGGCCTCTCGGCCAAGGACATCATGGGCTATTGCCTGGTGGTGTTGTTGGTGACCGGGGTGGTGCTGGCCTGCGGGCTGACCTTCCTGCCGTGAGCGGGCGTCCCTGAAGCTTTGCGGGCAGCCGGTCTCTGGCTGCCCGTTTCTTGTTGAGGCGGGGCGGGGATTGATCTCTCAGGATTGGCTCTCGCTCGGCGCACCGTCTGTAGGGCTGACCCACTCCCGAGCCTAAGGCTTGGGTTTTCGACGCCAAAACGCGGTCTTGGCTTCCTCCCCAACGCCCTCGAACCCTTGCCTTTGAAAAATCCCCTTGACGGATTTGGATCGTTCCAATTACACATGTTTTGGAACGATCCAAATCACGGACGGCACACAAGGGAGACGTCATGCGCTGGGCATTGCTGGGGGCGAGCCGGATCGCCTCATCCTACATGATCGACGCGATCCGGGCGCAGGAGGGGGCCGAGATCACCACGGTCCTCAGCTCCGATACCGAGCGCGGGCGCAGCTATGCGGAGCGCCACGGAATCGCCCGCAGCACCACCGACCTGGACGCGGCTCTGGGCGCGGATGTCGAGGCCGTCTACATCTCCACCACCAACGAAAAGCACTTCCCCCAGGCCATGGCGGCCATCGCGGCGGGCAAGCACGTGCTCTGCGAGAAGCCGCTCGCCATGGACCTCGCCCAGGCGGTCGAGATGGTCTCGGCGGCGCGGGACGCGGGCGTCACCTTCGGCACCAACCACCACCTGCGCAACGCGGGCGCCCACCTGGCGATCCGCGAGGCGGTGAGCGCGGGCCGGATCGGTTCGCTTCTCAGCATGCGGGTCTTCCACGCCGTCTCGCTGCCCGAAGAGCTGCGCGGCTGGCGCGTGGCCGATGCGGCGGCGGGCGGCGGGGTGATCCCTGACATCACCGTGCATGACGCCGACACCGTGCGCTTCCACCTCGGCGAGGACCCGGCGCGGGTCGTGGCGCGGGCGGGCGAAAGCGGGCTCGGGCAGGGCGTCGAGGACAGCGTGATGTCGGTCTGGTCGATGCCCTCCGGCGTCATGGTGCAGTCGCACGAAAGCTTCACCCACCGTTTCGCCGGCACCGGGCTCGAGATCCACGGCACCGAGGGCTCGATCTTCGCGCGCGGCGTGATGACCCAGGAGCCGGTGGGCGAGGTCTGGATCGAGGACGCCGAGGGCCGCCGGGCGCTGCCCTTCGAGGGGCACAACCTCTACCACCAGGCGCTGGCGCTCTTCACCGCGGCGGCCCGGGGCGCGGGCGCGCCCTCGGCCGATGGCGTCGACGGGGTGAAATCCCTCGCCGTGGCGCTGGCGGTGCGCGAGGCGGCCCGGACCGGCCGGGCGGTCGACGTCGATTACGGGGGGCTCTGAACATGGCGCGGATCGTCTCGGCGGCCGAGGCCGCGCAGCAGATCGCGGATGACGCGGTGGTCACGGTCTCCTCCTCCTCGGGGCTCGGTTGCCCGGACGCGGTCCTCTCCGCGATCGGCGCCCGCTTCTTGGCCGAAGGCCACCCGCGTGGGCTGACCACCCTGCATCCAATCGCAGCCGGCGACATGTACGGCATCAAGGGCATCGACCACATCGCCCGCGACGGGCTGCTGAGCCGGATCATCGCGGGGTCTTATCCCTCGGGGCCGTCCTCGCTGCCGATGCCCGAGATCTGGAAGATGCTGACCGAGAACCGGGTCGCGGCCTACAACGTGCCCTCGGGCATCCTTTTCGACATGCATCGCGACGTGGCCGCGCGCCGGCCCGGGGTGCTGACCAAGGTCGGGCTCGACACCTTCGTCGATCCCCGGCGCGAGGGCTGCGCGATGAATGCCGCCGCCGCCGAAGCGCCGATCGTCAGCCGCCAGGAGATGGGCGGCGAGACCTGGCTGCATTTCCCCAACATCGTGCCCGACGTGGCGGTGATCCGCGCCACCACCGCCGACGAGCGCGGCAATCTGACCTACGAACACGAGGGCGCCTATCTCGGCGGGCTGGAGCAGGCCATCGCGGTGCGCAACCACGGCGGGCTGGTGATCGCGCAGGTGAAGCGCGTGACCTCCTCGGGCTCGCTGCGCCCGCATGACGTGCGGGTGCCGGGGCACCTGGTCGACCTCGTGGTCGTCGATGCCGAGCAGCGCCAGACCACCGAGACGCTCTACGATCCGGCGATCTCGGGCGAGATCATGCGCCCCTGGTCGAGCTTCAGCGCCGCGCCTCCGGGGGTGGAAAAGCTCCTGGCCCGCCGCGCCGCGATGGAGCTGTCGCGCGGGATGACCGCCAACCTGGGCTTCGGGATCTCGGCGCTGGTGCCGCGCATCCTTCTGGAGGCCGGAGAGCCGGACGCCGTGACCTGGGCCATCGAGCAGGGGGCGACGGGCGGCATGCCGCTTCTCGACTTCGCCTTCGGCTGCGCCTCGAACGCGGACGCCTATATGCCCTCGCCGCAGCAGTTCACCTATTTCCAGGGCGGCGGCTTCGACCTGTCCTTCCTGTCCTTCCTCGAGGTTGACCGGGCGGGCAACGTCAACGTCTCGAAGCTGGGCAAGAAGCCCTATCTGACCGCCGGCTGCGGCGGCTTCGTCGACATCACCGCCCATGCCCGCAAGATCGTCTTCTCGGGGCTCTTCGAGGCCGGGGCGGACCTGGCGCTCGGCCAGGACGGGCTGACCGTCCGCGCGCCGGGCAAGTTCACCAAGATGGTCGACGCGGTCGAACATGTCACCTTCTCGGGCGCCCGCGCTCGGGAGACCGGGCAGGAGGTGCTCTATATCACCGAGCGCTGCGTGATCCGGCTGACCGAGGCGGGGCTCCTGGCGACCGAGATCATGCCGGGCGTCGATCCGGCGCGCGACATCGTGGCGGCCTCCGAGGGCCGGGTGCAGATCGCCGAGAATGCGACCGAGATGCCGCGCGCGCTCTTCGCCGAGGGGCCGATGGAGCTGGCGCTATGAGCGGGATCGACCTCATCCGGCACGGCGCGGTGGTCGAGCTGCGGCTCGACAATCCCGCCAAGCTCAACGCCTTCACGCCCGAGATGCTGGCCGCGCTTGAGGCGCATTGCGCCGAGATCGAGGGCGACCCCGCGCTGCGTGCGCTTGTCCTGACCGCCGCGCCCGCCAAGGCCTTCTGCGCCGGCGCTGATATCGCCGCCTGGTCGGCGCTGGCGCCCGCCGATTTCGCCCGCCACTGGGTGCGCGCGGGCCATCGGGTCTTCGACCGGCTGGCGCGGCTCTCGCTGCCGAGCGTCGCGGCGCTGGGCGCCCATGCCTTCGGCGGCGGGCTCGAGCTCGCGGCGGCCTGCGACGCGCGGGTCATGGCGCCGGGCGCGACCCTGGCGCTGCCCGAGGCCGGGGTCGGCATCGTGCCTGGCTGGTCCGGGACCCAGCGGCTCCTGCGGCTGATCGGCGAGCCCGCGGTCAAGGAAATGGCGCTCTTCGGGCGCCGCATCTCCGCCGAGCGGGCGCTTGCACTGGGCTTTGCCTGCGAGCTGGCCGAGGCGCCCAAGGCCGCGGCCTTCGCCATGGCCGAGCGGCTGACCGGCACCTCCCCGCGCGCCGTGGAAGTGGCGAAATACATGATCCACGCCGCGGCGGGCGAGGACCGCGCCGCGATGATCGAGGCCCTGGGCGGCGGCATGGCCGGCGCCACGGGGGACCGCGACGAGGGCGTCGCCGCCTTCGCCGAGAAACGCAAACCGAACTTCACCGGGACCTGAGAATGACCAAGCTGACCGTGATCTCCGCCGCAGCGGCGACCCCCGAGGACCGGCCTTTCCGCGCCCGCCACCTGATCGGCGGCACCTTCCGCGACAGCGCCGACGGCGCGGTGATCGAGCGTCGCTCGCCCGCCCATGGCCTGCTGGTCAGCACCGCCGCCGAGGGCGGCCGCGCCGAAGTCTCCGAGGCGGTGGCCGTGGCGCGTGCCGCCTTCGACGCGGGCGACTGGTCGCGCCGGGACGGCAAGGCGCGGGCGGGGCTCCTCTTGCGCGTGGCCGCCCTGATCGAGCGCGACCTCGAGCGCATCGCGCGGATCGAGACGCTGGAATCCGGCAAGCCGATCTCCCAGGCGCGGGACGAGGTGGCGGGCGCCGCCGATCTCTGGCGCTACGCGGCCTCGCTCGCGCGGACCATGCATGGCGAAAGCCACAACACGCTGGGTCCCGACATTCTAGGTGTGGTCCTGAAGGAGCCCGTGGGCGTCGTCTCGGTGATCACGCCCTGGAACTTCCCTTTCCTGATCGTCAGCCAGAAGCTGCCCTTCGCGCTGGCGGCGGGCTGCACGGCGGTGGTCAAACCCTCCGAACTGACGCCCTCGAGCACGGTGATGCTGGGCGAGCTGCTGATCGAGGCGGGGCTGCCGGACGGCGTGGTCAACATCGTCTTGGGCCAGGGCGATCCGGTCGGCATGGCGATGACCGAGGACGCCCGCGTCGACATGGTGACCTTCACCGGCTCCACCGGGGTCGGCAAGGCGATCACCGCGGCGGCCTCGGGCACGCTCAAGAAGGTCTCGCTGGAGCTGGGCGGCAAGAACCCCCAGGTGGTCTTCCCCGACGCGGATCTTGACGCCGCTGCCGATGCCATCGCCTTCGGCGTCTATTTCAACGCCGGGGAATGCTGCAATTCCTCCTCGCGGGTGATCGTCCACGAGGATGTGGCCGAGGCGCTGATCGAGAAGGTCGTGGCGCTGTCCCGCGCGGTGCCCTTCGGCGACCCGCTCGATCCCGCGACCAAGGTCGGCGCGATCATCTCGCCCGAGCACCAGGACCAGATCGACGCCCATGTGCAGGACGCCGTGGCGGGCGGCGCCAGGCTGCGGCTGGGCGGCGCGGGCCTGCCGGTGCCGGGGCTTTCGGGCCAGTTCTACCAGCCGACGATCCTGTCCGAGGTGCGCCCCGAGATGGCCATCGCCCGCGCCGAGGTCTTCGGGCCGGTGCTGGCGGTGCTGCGTTTCTCGAGCTTCGAGGAGGCCGTCGCCCTGGCCAATGACGCCAGCTACGGGCTCTCCGCCGGGGTCTGGAGCGAGAGCGTGCACACCTGCCTCGACTTCGCGCGCCGCGCCGAGGCCGGGACGGTCTGGACCAACACCTGGATGGACGGCTTCCCCGAGATGCCCTTCGGGGGAATGAAGGAAAGCGGGCAGGGCCGCGAGCTCGGCCGCTACGGGCTGGAGGAGTTCCTGGAGGCGAAGACCGTGACCATGCGGATCGGCCGCGGATCGCGGGCGCCCTGGGTGCAAGGGTCCGCGCGGCTTTGAGCGCACGGATCACGCGAGGATACGCAAGAAGGAGGAGAACCATGCGTAGACTGACAGCAACTATGACGGCGCTCGCCCTGGTGGGAACCGCGACCGCGGGCCAGGCCGAGGATGTGGAGGTCCTGCACTGGTGGACCGCCGGCGGCGAGGCCGCGGCGCTCAACGTGCTGAAGGACGACCTGGGCGGGCAGGGCATCGGCTGGCAGGACATGCCGGTGGCCGGTGGCGGCGGCACCCAGGCGATGACGGTGCTGCGCGCCCGCGTCACCTCGGGCAATGCGCCCACCGCGGTGCAGATGTTGGACTTCGACATCCAGGACTGGGCCGCCGAGGACGCCCTCGCGGACCTCAACCCGATCGCCGAGGCGGCGGGCTGGAACCAGGTCATCCCCGCGGCGATCCAGCGTTTCGCCACCCATGACGGCCAGTGGGTCGCCGCCCCCGTGAACGTGCATTCGACCAACTGGGTCTGGGCCAACGCGGGCATCCTCGCCGAGCTGGGTCTCGAGCCGCCGCAGGACTGGGACGGTTTCGTCGCCGCGCTCGAGGCCGCGCAGGAGGCCGGCTACGTCGCGCTCGCCCATGGCGGTCAGCCCTGGCAGGACGCGACCGTCTTCGACGCCGTCGCCATGGCCACCGGCGGCCCGGAGTTCTACCAAGAGGCCTTCATCGCGCTCGACGAGGACACGCTGGCCTCGGACACCATGCGCCAGGTCTTCGACCGCATGGCGACGCTTCGCGGCTATGTCGACGACAATTTCTCGGGCCGCGACTGGAACCTCGCCACGGCCATGGTCATCAACGACGAGGCCGCCTTCCAGATGATGGGCGACTGGGCCAAGGGCGAGTTCCTGAACGCCGGAGAGACGCCGGGCGAGGACTTCCTCTGCTTCCGCTTCCCGGGCACCCAGGACCAGGTGATCTTCAACTCCGACCAGTTCGCCATGTTCGACCAGTCGGGCGCCGTCTCGGACGAACAGGCGGCCCTGGCCCAGGCGATCCTCTCGCCCGAGTTCCAGATCGCCTTCAACAAGGTGAAGGGCTCGGTGCCGGCGCGCACCGATCTTGAGGTCGATGCCCTCGATGCCTGCGGCCAGCAGGGCTACGCGCAGTTCAAGGCGGCGGCCGAGACCGGCAACCTCCTGGGCTCCTTCGCCCATGGCCACGCCAACCCGGCGGCGGTGAAGAACGCGATGTATGACGTCGTGACCGCGCATTTCAACGGCGAATACGACAGCGAGGTCGCCGTCGAGGAGCTGGTGACCGCGGTGCAGATCAACCGGTGATCCTTCCTTCCGGGGCGGTGCCTGCCGCCCCCGACCCAAGCCTTCAACCGGGAGAACCGCCATGTCCCTCTCCGAGACGGGGCGCGGGCCCGGCGCCGCCGACCGGCTGCGCGACGCCCTGCCGAAACTCGTCCTGAGCCCGACCGTCGCCATGGTCGCGGTCTTCGTCTACGGCTTCATCGCCTTCACGCTTTACCTGTCCTTCACCGACAGCCGGATCCTGCCCTCCTTCGGATGGGTCGGCTGGCAGAACTACGAGAACCTCTTCCGCATCCGGGCCTGGGACACCGCGGTCGCCAACCTAGCGATCTTCGGGCTGCTCTACATAGCGATCTGCTGCGCGCTGGGGCTGATGCTGGCGATCCTGCTCGACCAGAAGATCCGCGCCGAGGGGGCGATCCGCACCATCTACCTCTACCCGATGGCGCTGAGCTTCATCGTGACCGGCGTCGCCTGGAAGTGGTTCCTCGACCCCGGAATCGGCCTGGAGGCGGTGGTGCGCGGCTGGGGCTGGGAGAGCTTCAGCTTCGGCTGGATCAAGGACAGCGACATGGCGATCTACACCATCGTCATCGCCGCGGTCTGGCAGACCTCGGGCTTCGTCATGGCGATGTTCCTCGCCGGGCTGCGGGGCATCGACAGCGAGATGCTGCGCGCCGCGCAGATCGACGGGGCGACGAGCTTTGCGCTCTACCGGCGCATCGTCATCCCACAGTTGCGGCCCGCCTTCATGTCGGCCTTCGTGGTGCTCGCGCATATGGCGATCAAGTCCTACGACCTGGTCATCGCGCTGACCGGCGGGGGGCCGGGCACGGCGACCGAACTGCCGGCGACCTTCATGTATTCCTACACCTTCACGCGCAACCAGATGGGGATCGGCGCGGCCTCGGCGGTGATCATGCTGATGACCATCGCGGCGATCATCGTGCCCTACCTCTGGTCCGAACTCAGGGAGAAGTCGTGATGGCCAGTGCTTCCACCTCCATGGCGGCCGAGGCCGGGACCGCGCGTCCCGCCCGCCGGGCCGGCGGAGCGCGGCTTGCCGCGCGGCTGCCCCGGTTCGCGCTCTACGCCGTGCTGATCCTGTTTTGCCTGTATTACCTGCTGCCGCTCTACGTGATGCTCTCGAACTCGCTGAAGCCGCTTTCCGAGATCACCGCGGGCGGGATGATGGCGCTGCCCGGCGACTGGACCACGGCGCCCTGGCGCGCCGCCTGGTCGAGCGCCCAGGTCGGTGTCGAGGCCACGGGTCTCAGGCCCTATTTCATCAACTCGATCCTGATGGTCGTGCCGGCGGTGGCGCTCTCGACGGTGGCGGGCGCGCTCAACGGCTACGTGCTGACCAAGTGGCGCTTCCGCGGCGCGACGCTGGTCTTCGGGCTGCTGCTCTTCGGCTGCTTCATCCCCTTCCAGATGGTGCTGATCCCGATGGCGCGGATGCTGGGGCTGATGGGCCTCGCGGGCAGCGTGCCGGGGCTGGTCTTCGTGCATTTCGTCTACGGGATCGGCTTCTCGACGCTCTATTTCCGCAACTACTACGCCGCCTTCCCGACCGAGCTGGTGCGCGCCGCGCAGATCGACGGCGCGGGCTTCTTCCGGATCTTCTGGCGCATCCTTCTGCCCTCTTCGGGGCCGATCGCGGTGGTCTGCGTGATCTGGCAGTTCACCAACATCTGGAACGACTTCCTCTTCGGCGCCTCCTTCTCGGACTTCGACAGCCAGCCGATGACCGTGGCGCTCAACAACCTGGTGCAGTCCTCGACCGGCGTGAAGGAGTACAATGTCCACTTCGCCGGTGCGATCATGGCCGCACTGCCCACCCTGTTCGTCTATGCCGTCGCCGGGCGCTTCTTCGTGCGCGGTCTGATGGCCGGTTCCGTGAAAGGATAAACCCATGGGCTTTCTCGACATCAAACAGGCCACCAAGTCCTACGGCGCGGTCAAGGTCCTGCACGAGACCGACATCTCGGTCGAAGAGGGCGAATTCCTCGTGCTGGTCGGCCCCTCGGGCTGCGGCAAGTCCACGCTTCTCAACATGATCGCCGGCCTCGAAGAGGTGAGCTCGGGCGACATCGCGATCCGCGGGCGCAGCATGAACGGCGTGAAGCCGGCCGAGCGCAACATCGCCATGGTCTTCCAGAGCTACGCACTCTACCCCAACATGACGGTGCGCGGAAACATCGCCTTCGGCATGGAGATGCACGGCATCCCCAAGCCCGAGCGCGAGCGCAAGATCGCCGATGTGGCGCAGCTTCTGCAGATCGAGCCGCTTCTCGACCGCAAGCCCGGCCAGCTCTCGGGCGGCCAGCGCCAGCGCGTCGCCATGGGCCGGGCGCTGACCCGCGACCCCGACGTGTTCCTCTTCGACGAGCCGCTGTCGAACCTCGACGCCAAGCTGCGCGTCGACATGCGCACCGAGATCAAGAAGCTGCACCAGAAGCTCGGCACCACGGTGGTCTATGTCACCCACGACCAGATCGAGGCGCTGACCCTCTCGACCAGGATCGCGGTGATGTATGGCGGCCATGTGCAGCAGCTCGGCACGCCGAAGGAAATCTACGACAATCCGGCCAACATGTTCGTGGCGGGCTTCATGGGATCGCCCTCGATGAACCTCTTCCCGGCCCGGGTGACGGGCCATGAGGGCCGTCCGGCCGCCGAGATCCGGCTCGGCGACGGCAGCCTGGCACGGTTGCCCTTCGCCGAGGGCTTCGCCGGCCAGGAGGGCCGCGAGATCATGCTCGGCATCCGGCCCGAGGCGATCACCGACCGCGAGGGCGCGGACCGCAACGCCCGGGCGCTGCAGGTCATCGACGCGCGGGTCGAGGTCACCGAGCCGGCGGGATCGGACATCTTCGTGGTCAGCCAGATGGGCGGGCGCGAGGTCACCGGCCGCTTCCGCGCCGATGTGCCGGTGCGCGCGGGCGAGACCTTCCCCTTTGCCATCAACATGGACAAGGCGGTGGCCTTCGACCCGAAAACGGAAATGCGGATCGGCTGAGGCGGCATGACAGGCTCCCCGGATATCGTGGTGATCGGCAGCGGCATGGGCGGCGCAAGCCTGGCCGCGGGCCTGGCGCCCAGCGGCGCGCGGATCGTGATCCTCGAACGCGGCGCGCCGATCGCCGCCGATGCCCCGGCGCGCGACCCCGCCGCGGTGCACGGCCGGGGTGCCTTCCGCGACCCCGAGACCTGGCTCGACGGCGCCGGGCGGCGCTTTTCGCCGGGCAATTACTACAACGTCGGCGGCAACTCGAAGTTCTACGGCGCGGTGCTGATGCGCTACCGCTCCGAGGACTTCGGCGAGATGGCCCATCACGAGGGCCTCTCTCCGGCCTGGCCTTTCGGCTATGCCGAGCTCGCGCCCTGGTACGACCGCGCCGAGGCGCTTTACCAGGTGCGCGGGGATGCCGCCTCGGACGCAAGCGAGCCGCCCCACAGCACGGCCTATCCGCATCCGCCGGTGCCCGACGAGCCCGCCATCGCGGCGGTGCGCGCCCGGCTGGCGGGCGCGGGCGTGCGGCCCTTCAGCCTGCCGCTCGGCGTCGACGTCGACCGCTGGCTCGCCGCCGGGCGCACCGGCTGGGACGGCTACCCCGACCAGCGCTGCGGCAAGATGGACGCCGAGACCTGCGGGCTTGCCGCGGCGCTCGCCCATGACAACGTCGAACTGGCGACCGGCGCGCGGGTGACCGGGCTCGCCACCGGGCCCGACGGGCGGCGCATCACGCGGGTCACCTATGAGAAAGACGGCGAGACGCATCACCTGACGCCGGGCACCGTGGCGCTCTGCGCCGGGGCGGTGCAATCGGCGGCGCTGATGCTGCGCGCGGGGCTCGGCAACGACCAGGTCGGGCGCTGCTTCATGAACCACAACGCCAGCGCGATGATCGCCATCGACCCGCGCTTTCGCAACGACAGCACCTACCAGAAGACCTTCGGGATCAACGACTGGTATCTCTCGGACGGGCAGGGCGGGCCGCCGCTCGGCAACCTGCAGCTCCTGGGCCGGGTGGTGCCGGAGATCCTGAAGATCCAGGTGCCGACCCTGCCGCGCGCCGCGGCGCGCTGGATCTCGGGCCATGCGGTGGATGCCTACCTGATCTCGGAGGATCTGCCCGATCCCGAAAGCCGGGTCACGCTTGCGGGCGGAGAGATCCGGCTGGCCTGGCGGCGCTCCAACATGGTGGCGCATCGCAAGCTGGTGGCCAGGGCGCGCCAGACCTTCCGGGCGGCGGGCTTCCCGATCGTGCTGTCGCGGCTCTTCGACGGGCGGGTGCCTTCGCACCAATGCGGCACGCTGCGGATCGGCGCGGATCCGGCCCGCTCGGTCGCCGATCCCGAGGGCCGCGCCTGGGACCACCCCAACCTGTTCATCGCCGATGCCGGCGCCCTGCCGACCTCGGCCGCCGTGAACCCGGCGCTCACCGTGGCCGCGCTGGCGCTGCGCGCGGCGGACACCATCAAGAAGGACCTTGCAGCATGACCCGTGTCGCATTGATCACCGGCGGCCAGAGAGGCATCGGCCTCGGCATCGCCGAGACCCTGGCCGAGGCGGGCTTCGCCGTGGCGCTGGCCTCGCGCAGCCCCGCCGACAGCCCCGAGGTGCAGGACGCGCTGGACCGGCTGGGCCCGCAGGCGCGCTATTACGCCCATGACCTCCAGGCGATCGAGGGGCACGCGGGGCTGCTCGACCGGGTGGAGGCCGACCTCGGTCCGGTCACCTGCCTGGTCTCCAACGCGGGCGTGCCCGCCAAGCGGCGCGGCGACATGCTGGAGATGGAGCCCGACAGCTTCGACTTCGTGCTGGGCGTGAACCTGCGCGGCGCCTTCTTCCTGGCCCAGGAGGTGGCACGGCGGATGCTCGCCCGCCCCGAGGAGAGCTACCGCTCGATCAGCTTCGTGACCTCGGTCAGCGCCGACATGGTGTCGGTGGAACGCGCCGAATACTGCATCTCGAAGGCGGGCGCGGCGATGATGTCCGAGCTCTTCGCCGTGCGCCTCGCGCCGCATGGCATCGGCGTCTTCGAGATCCGCCCCGGCATCATCGAGACCGGCATGACCGCCGGCGTGAAGGATACCTACGACAGCCGCATCGCCGGCGGGCTGGTGCCCGCGGCGCGCTGGGGACGGCCCGGCGACATCGCCGACGTGGTGCTGCCCATCGCCGAGGGCCGCATGGCCTTTGCCACCGGCAGCGCGATCCGGGTCGACGGCGGCCTCTCCATTCCGCGGCTCTGAGGACGGACCATGGCAGACGGATACGATTTCATCATCATCGGCGGCGGCAGCGCGGGCTGCGTGCTGGCCGCAAGGCTCTCCGAGGACCCCGCCGCGCGGGTCCTGCTGCTCGAGGCGGGCGGGCGCGACCGGCATCCCTTCTACCACCTGCCCGCGGGCTTTGCGAAGATGACCAAGGGCATCGGCAGCTGGGGCTGGAGCAGCGTGCCGCAGCGCCACATGCAGGACCGGGTGTTCCGCTACACCCAGGCCAAGGTGATCGGCGGCGGCTCCTCGATCAACGCACAGATCTACACCCGCGGCAATCCGCTCGATTACGACGAATGGCGCCAGAAGGGCTGCACCGGCTGGGGCTACGACGACGTCTTGCCCTATTTCCGCAAGGCCGAGGACAACGACAGTTTCGACGACCGCTACCACGGGCGCGGCGGCCCGCTGGGGGTCTCGCAGCCGCGCGCGCCGCTGCCGGTTTGCCAGGCCTATTTCGAAGCCGCCGCCGAGCTGGGCATCCCGCGCAACCACGATCTGACCGGCGCCAGCCAGGACGGCGTGGGCTTCTACCAGCTCACCCAGCGCGACGCGCGGCGCTCTTCGGCGGCCATGGCCTATCTCGCGCCGAACCGCGACCGGCCCAATCTGACTGTGCGGACCGGCGCGCAGGTGCGGCGGATCACCGTCACCCAGGGCCGTGCACGGGGCGTCGAGATGATCGACGGCAGCCGCATCACCGCCGCGGCCGAGGTGATCCTGGCCTCGGGCGCCATCGGCTCGCCGCGGCTTCTGCAGCTCTCGGGAATCGGGCCCGCCGAGGCGCTGCGCGAACTGGGCATCACCCCGGTCTGCGACCAGCCCGGCGTCGGCGCGGAGCTGCAGGATCACCTCGACCTCTACTGCATCTCCGAGCTGACCGGCCCGCACAGCTACGACCGTTATGCCAAGCCGCATTGGTCGGTGCTGGCGGGGCTGCAATACCTGGTCTCGCGCAGCGGGCCGGTGGCCTCGAGCCTCTTCGAGACCGGCGGCTTCTGGTATGCCGAGCCGGGCGCGCGCTCGCCGGATCTGCAGTTCCACTTCGGGCTCGGCACCGGCATCGAGGCGGGCGTCGAGGCCATGCCCGACGGCGGGGTGACGCTGAACTCCTGCTACCTGCGGCCGCGCTCGCGCGGGACGGTGCGGCTGCGGAGCGCCGATCCGACGGATGCGCCGCTGATCGACCCCAACTACCTCGCCGATCCGCATGACCGCGAGATGTCGATCCGCGGGCTGAAGCTCACCCAGGAGATCATGGCGCAGGCGCCGCTGAAGCCCTTCGTCCGGGCCGAGCGGCTGCCGGGGCCGGAGGTGCGGACCGAGGCGGAGTATTTCGACTTCATCTGCCGCCACTCCAAAACCTCGCACCACCCCGCCGGCACTTGCCGGATGGGCAGTGACCCCGGGGCCGTGCTCGACCCCCGGCTGCGCTTCAACGGCATCGAGGGGCTGCGCGTCGCCGACGCCTCGATCATGCCGACCCTGATTTCGTCCAACACCAACGCCGCGGCGATCATGATCGGCGAAAAGGCCGCCGACATGATCCGCGCAGACCATGGAGTGCCCGCATGATCCGCCACATCGTCCTTGTCCGCTTCGCCCCCGGCACCACGGAGGCGAAGATCGCCGGGCTCTGGGAAGAGCTGCACCAGATCGAGGGCCAGCTGCCGGGGCTTCTCGGCATCGCCTCGGGCCAAAGCGAAAGCCCCGAGCAGATCGAGCGCGGCTACATGCACGGTTTCACCGCCGATTTCGCCGATTGGGAGGCGCTGGCCGCCTACCAGGCGCATCCCGACCACATCCGCTTCGGCCAGCGCCTGACCGCCCATGCCGCGGGCGGGCGCGACGGCCTCCTGGTCTTCGACCTGCCTGTCGCCGACCGCTGATCCTGTCCCTGCCGGAGAGCTCCATGCTGACCCTGCCCACCGCCGACCGCCGTCTGGAAGCCTATGCGCTGTCCGGCACGCCCCTGACCCCGCGCGCCCCCGAGGTGCCGCTGACCCGCACCGCCTTTGCCGCGGCGCACATCGTCTCCGACCCCTTGGGCGAACGCGACCCCTGGGTCGGGGCGCCGGCGGTCGACTGGGAGAACACGCTCCGCTTCCGGCACTGGCTCTGGGACCAGGGCCTGGGCCTGGCCGAGGCCATGGACACCGCGCAGCGCGGCATGGGCACCGACTGGCCGACCGCGCGCGAGCTGATCGCGCGGACCATGCGCGAGGCAAAGGCGCATCCCCTGAAGCCGCGCGTCGCCTGCGGCGCGGGCACCGACCAGTGCCCGCCCGAGGACCTGCGCGACGAGAGGGCCATCATCGCCGCCTATGCCGAACAGATGGAGGCGATCGAGGCCGAGGGCGGGCAGGTCATCCTCATGGCGACCCGGGCGCTGCCGGCCATGGGCGCCGATACCGAGACCTACGCCCGGGTCTACGGGCGCCTGCTCGACCAGGCCGCAGAGCCGGTGATCCTGCATTGGCTGGGCGAGATGTTCGATCCGGCGCTGGCCGGTTACTGGGGCGCGCGGGACGTGGCCGCCGCCTCGGATGCCGTCCTCGCGATCATCGAGGCCCATCGCGACAAGGTCGACGGGATCAAGATTTCCCTTCTTGACCAGGCCCATGAGGAAGCCTTCCGCGCCCGGCTGCCCGCGGGCGTGCGGCTCTATACCGGCGATGATTTCAACTACGCCCCGCTGATCGAGGGCGACGGCAAGCACCATTCCCACGCGCTTCTGGGGGCCTTCGCGGCCATCGCCCCGGCGGCGAGCCAGGCGCTCGAGGCGCTGGCCCGGCACGACCGCGAGACCTACCACGCGCTTCTCGCCCCGACGGTCCCGCTCTCGCGCGAGATTTTCAAGGCGCCGACGCGCTTCTACAAGGCGGGCATCGCCTTCCTGGCCTGGCTCAATGGCGCGCAGGAGCATTTCATCATGCCCGCGGGCTTCCAGTCCTCGCGCGAGATCACCCATTACGCCGAGATTTACCGCCTCGCCGACCAGGCGCGGCTCCTGGCGCGGCCCGATCTCGCCGAGGACCGCATGGGCTGCCTGCTGAAACTGCACGGGCTTGGCTGAGACCATGCCGCGCCGCGCCACGATCCGCGATGTCGCCCAGCGGGCGGGGGTGTCGAAATCCACCGTCTCGCTGGTCCTGCAGGGCTCGCAGCTGGTGCGCGACAGCACCCGGGCGCAGGTCGAGGTGGCCATGGCGGAGCTCGACTACGTCTACAACCGCGCCGCGGCGGGGTTGCGCGGCGCGGCCAAGGGGCTCGTGGGCCTGGTGATCAACGACCTGCGCAACCCCTTCTTCACCGAGTTCGCCGCCAGCGCGCAGATGGGCTTCGCCGAACGCGGCTTCGCCACGGTGATCGCCAATACCGACGAGGACCCGGCGCTTCAGGCCCAGGTGATCGACTCGATGATCGAACATGGGGTCACCGCCATGGTGATCTCGCCGGCCTATGGTGATCCCTCGGGCTTCGACCGCATCGCCCGGGCCGGGGTGCCCTGCATGCAGGTCTTGCGCATGGTCGATCCGCGCACCGATCTCTTTCCCTTCGCCTCGCTTGATTACGCCGAGGGCGGGCAGCTCGCAGCGCGGCATCTGGTCGAGGCGGGTGCCCGGCGCATCGCCTTCGTCGGCGGGCTCGAGGACCGGCCGATCACGCTTGAACGCATGCAGGGCTACGCGGGCGTCATGGAGGCCGAGGGCCGCGCGCCGCGGGTCTTCCCGGGCCGTCCCTCGCGCAGCTTCGGCCGCGAACTGGCGCTGGAGCTGGCCCGGTCCCACCCCGAGGTCGACGCGGCGGTCTGCTTCAGCGACCTCGTGGCGCTGGGCATGCTCTCGGGCTTCGCCGAGGCCGGCGTGCCCCTGGGCGAGGCCTTCCGCCTCGTCGGTTTCGACGACATCGAGGAATGTTCTCTGGTCTATCCGCAGCTCAGCTCCGTGCGCTGCAACACCACCCGCTTCGGCCGCGACGCGGCGCGGACGCTGCTGGCCTGGATCGACGAGGGCGAACGCCCGCCCGACACCCGCCGCCTGCCGGTGGAGCTGGTGGCCCGCCGCTCGAGCCTGGGAGAGACGCGATGACCCAAGACCCCGAGACCCTGTTGCGCGCGCTCTTTGACGCCGCCGTGGCCGCCGCCGACCCGATGCGCTGCCTGCCGCGCGCGCTGCCGCCGCGCCCGCCCGGGCGTCCGCTGGTCGTCGGCGCGGGCAAGGCCGCCGCTCGCATGGCCGAGGCGGTCGAGGCGGCCTGGGGCCCCTGCGAGGGCCTGGTGATCACCCGCGACGGCTACGAGCGGCGAACCGAAGGCATCGAGATCCTCTCGGCCGCCCATCCCGTGCCGGACGCGCGCGGAGAGGAGGGCACCCGCCGGATGCTGGCGCGGCTCGACGCGCTCGGCCCGGACGACCAGGTGCTGGCGCTGATCTCCGGCGGGGCCTCGGCGCTGCTGGTCGCGCCCGCGGGGCGGGTCACGCTGCCCGAGAAGCGCGCGATCAACGAGGCGCTCCTGGCCTCGGGCGCGCGCATCGAAGAGATGAACACCCTGCGCAAGCACCTGAGCGCGGTGAAGGGCGGGCAGCTCGCCGCCGCGGCTGCGCCTGCGGCGATGACCGCGCTGGTGATCTCCGACGTGGCGGGAGATGCGCTTTCGGCCATCGCCTCAGGGCCCACGGTGGGGGACAGTTCGACCCCGGCGGAGGCCCGGGCGATCCTCGACCGCTATCGCATCGCGGTGCCGCCCTCGGTCGACGAGCTGCTCTCCGGTGAGACTGGCGTGATCCCGCCCGGCGATCCGCGGCTGGCGCGGGGCGAGACCCGGCTCATCGCCGCGCCCTCGCAATCGCTGGAGGCCGCCGCCGATGTCGGCCGCAAGGCCGGCTGCCGGGTCGAGATCCTGGGCGATGCGCTCGAAGGCGAGGCCCGCGCGCTGGCCGCAGAGCAAGCCCGGCTGGCCCGCGCGCGGCAGGCAGACATGCGCCCCGGCGAGGCGCCGCTCCTGCTGCTCTCGGGCGGCGAATGCACCGTGACCCGGCGCGGCGCGGGCTCGGGCGGGCCGAACGCCGAGTTCGCCCTGGCCTTGGCGCTGGTCCTCGACGGGCAGCCCGGCATTTCCGCCATCGCCTGCGACACCGATGGGGTCGACGGCGCCGCCGAGGTCGCGGGCGCGGTGATCGGCCCCGAGACGCTGGCCCGCGCCCGCGCGGCGGGGTGCGAGCCGGAGGCGGCGCTGGCCAGCAACGACGCGCATGGCTTCTTCGGGGCCATCAGCGGGCAGGTGGTCACCGGCCCGACGCTGACCAATGTGAACGACTTCCGCGCGATCCTGGTGACGGGCTAGGGGGCCTCAGCCCGCGCCGCAGGAGGCGCGCACCACCAGGCGGGTCGGCAGGATCGTCTCTTCGGGCACCGTCTCGCCGCTGATCCGGGCGAGCAGCGCCCCGGCGGCGGCGCGGCCCAACTCGTCGATCTGCACGTCGACCGTGGTCAGCGGCGGCGCGTGATGCGCGGTCTCGGCGATATTGTCGAAGCCCGTCAGCGCGATGTCGCGGCCGATGCCGAGCCCGCGGGCCTGCAGCGCGGCGCCGACGCCGAAAGCCACGATGTCGTTGTAGGCCACCAGCGCGCCGGGCTGCGGGCCGCTTTCGGTGCGCTCCAGGAGCGCCCGCGCCGCCTCGTGCCCGCCCGCCCGCGAGGGCAGGGCGTCGACGACCTCCACGACGCGGTCGGGGTCGAGCCCCGCCTCGGCGAGCCCCGCGCGCAGGCCCGAGAGCCTCTCGCGCTGAGTCGCCATGCCCGCCATGCCGCCCAGGAAGGCCAGGTGGTCATGCCCGAGCCCGACCAGGTGCCGCGCGAGCTGGCGCGCGCCATCACCGTTGTCCGGCCCGACGTAGGGCAGACCTGAGCCCGGGGCGGGGCGGCGCATCATGGTCACGATGGGCAGGCCCAGCTCGGCCAGGTGTGCGCCGTCCGAGCCCTGCGCGGGGCTGATCATCACCCCCGCCGCCCCATGTTCGCGCATCGAGCGCAGAAGCTCGCGCTCGCGCGCCGGGTCGTCGTTGGTATTGGCCAGAAGCGGCACGAAGCCCCGGGCCGAAAGCGCCTCTTCCACGGCGACGGCGAGCTGGGCGAAAAAGGGGTTCACCAGGTCCGGGATCACCAGCGCCACGAAGGAGCTGCTGGCCGAGCGCAGCGCCGCCGCGCCGCGGTTGTAGACATAGCCGATCCGCTCGGCCGCGGCGGTGACCCGGTCGCGGGTCTCGGAATTGACCAGCGAGGAGCCGCGCAGCACCAGCGAGACGGTGGATTTCGAGACGCCGGCCTCGCGCGCGACGTCGAGGATGGTGATCCGGCGCTGGGAGCTGTCGGGCATCGGGTGTCCTGGGGTCGGGGGTCGGGTTGGGGCGGCTCGGCGCAGTATGGCGGCTCGGGCGCGGCGGTGACAGGGGGGAATGGCGGTGGGCGTTTGGTGGCGACAAGCCGCGTTTGGCGCTTGGGGCAGGGCACGCTTGCCGAAAGCGCCCCTTCCCCCTGCCGCCCGGCGCGTTAGGCTGCGCGGATGACTCTCGACCGGCTCGACAACACCACCGCGCGGCGGCTCTTCCTCGACCGTCACCTGCTGCTCGCGCCGGGCGGCGGGCCGGGGCGCGGCGCGGATCTGGAGACGGTGCTCGACCAGCTCGGTTTCGTGCAGGTCGACAGCGTCAACACGCTCGCCCGGGCGCATGACCTGATCCTCTGGGCGCGGCGCGGGCGCTACCGGCCGGCGGCGCTCTCGCGCCTCGTGTCGCACCGCCGCAGCGCCTTCGAGCATTGGACCCATGACGCCTCGGTGATCCCCATGGCGGCCTACCCGATGTGGCGGCTGAAGTTCGAGCGCGACCGCGCGCGCATGCTGGCGCGCTGGCCCGCCGCCCGCCGCGCCGGCTGGCAGGAGGAGCTTGAAGGCGTTCTGGCCCATATCGCAGAGCATGGCCCGGCGGCTTCGCGCGATCTGGGCGGCGACACCCCCAAGGGCTCCTCGGGCTGGTGGGACTGGCACCCCTCGAAGACCGCGCTGGAGTTTCTCTGGCGCTCGGGGCGGCTGTCGGTCTGTCACCGCGCGGGCTTCCAGAAGGTCTACGACCTGGCCGAACGGGTGATCCCGCCCGAGGCGCTCAACGCCTTCGTGTCGGACGCCGGGGTGATCGACTGGGCCATGTCGGCGGCGCTGGCGCGGCTGGGCTTCGCCACCAGCGGCGAGCTCGCGGGCTTCTTCGAGATCGTCACCCGCGCCGAGGCCCGCGACTGGTGCGCCCGGGCGCTGGCCGAGGGCCGCATCCGCGAGGTCGAGGTGGCTTTGGCCGACGGCAGCCTCCGGCGAAGCTACACCACCGAGGACGCGCTGGCCGAGGCGCGGGCCCTGCCGCAGCCCTCGGCGCGGGTGCGGCTCCTGTCGCCCTTCGATCCCGCGCTGCGCGACCGGGCCCGGGCCGAGCGGCTTTTCGGCTTTCACTACCGGATCGAGATCTTCACCCCCGAGGCCAAGCGGCGCTACGGCTACTACGTCTTCCCGGTGCTGCAGGGCGACCGGCTGATCGGGCGCATGGACGTGAAGCGCAGCGGATCGGCGCTGGAGCTGCGCGCCTTCTGGCCCGAGGCCGGGGTCGCTATGGGCAAGGCCCGCCGCGCGGGTCTGTTCTCGGAGCTGGAGCGGGTGCAGGGGTTGGCCGGCACCGAGCGGCTGGAGGTCGCGCGGGACTGGCTGCGGGGGTGAGGGGGGCTTTGCGGGGGCTTGGTTGGAGTCTCTGCTCCTCAGCTTTACCCTGCCACGAACCCAACAGCGCCCACCGCGCACACCCGCCCCTCTTGCGCCCGAATAGCATCGAAGATGCCGGGCGCGCGCCGGACCGGCCCCTTGGGCCGGCGCTCCTTGGGATGGCGTGCTTAGCTTAACGCGAGCGATGATCTTGCTGCCATAAAGCGCATAGCTCGGAGGGCAGCAGCGCCGGCCCCCGGTCCGGCGCGCGCCCTCTGGTGATGCGGGGTGTGAAGGAGGCGGGCCTTGGGGGGGGAGGTCGTCATTTGGGCTTTGGGTGGTGGCTTCAGACACGCGCCGCGTGAGGTGACGCTGAGTTCAGCCAAACACAGAGCGGGCCACCCCACCCCCCTCACAAATCCTCCGCCATCACCCGGTCCAGCGCCCTGTGCAGCGCGTCGAGCTCCTCGGACAGCAGCGCCTCGAGCCGGGCCTGGTAGTCGGCGGCGAGGGGCAGGAGCTCGGCCATCAGCGCGCGGCCCTTGTCGCTCAGCGACAGGCGCAGGAGCCGGCGGTCCTCGGGGTTGGGGATCTTGGTGATATAGCCGTCCTGCGCCAGCCGGGCGGCGGCGCGGCTGGCCTTGGATTTCTCCAGGCTCACCCGGCGTTCGAGGTCGCGGATCGAGACCGCGCCCTCGTCGGCCAGATGCACCAGCACCCGCCACTCCGCGACCGAGATGCCGAAATCCTGACGGTAGCGCCGGGCGAGCCCCGCGCTCAGCCGGTCGCCGGCCACGGTCAACCGGTAAGGCAGGAAGCGGGCAAGGTCGAAATCCGGCAGGTCCTTGGTCACGGGGCAGGGGTCCTCCGAGGGTCCTTCGAGCGAAGGGGCAAAAAGCCCGCGCCCGGGCAAACAACCAACCGCAAAAAAGAGCGGCGCAGCGCCGCCAGCATCCCCGGATTTCATCTCATTTGCAACGAATATTGACTTCATTGCACATGCAACGAATACTGCCCGGGCGATTCCGGCGAGTTTGGGAGGAGACCCGATGACCCAGCAGGAGCTGCCCGAAGGCATGATCCGCGCCCCCCACAGCGGCGGCACGGTGGAAGGCTACATGCCCGGCTTCGGCAACGACTTCGAAACCGAGGCCCTGCCCGGCGCGCTGCCCCAGGGCATGAACAGCCCGCAGAAGTGCAACTACGGGCTCTACGGCGAGCAGCTCTCGGGCACCGCCTTCACCGCGCCCGCGCATCAGAACGAACGCACCTGGTGCTACCGGATCCGGCCGTCGGTGAAACACTCCGGCCGCTACCGGCGCATCGATCTGCCCTATTGGAAGACCGCGCCGCATGTGCCCGAGAGGGTCACGAGCCTCGGGCAGTATCGCTGGGACCCGGTGCCGCACAGCGACGCGGCGCTGACCTGGCTCACCGGCATGCGCACCATGACCACGGCGGGCGACGTGAACACCCAGGTCGGCATGGCGAGCCATATCTACCTGGTCACCGACAGCATGCGCGACGCCTATTTCTACTCCGCCGATAGCGAGTTGCTGGTGGTCCCGCAGGAGGGCACGCTGCGCTTTTCCACCGAGCTGGGCGTGATCGACCTCGCGCCCCAGGAGATCGCCATCATCCCGCGCGGGCTGGTCTACCGGGTGGAGGTGCTAGAGGGCCCCGCCCGCGGCTTCGTCTGCGAGAACTACGGCCAGAAGTTCGACCTGCCGGGTCGCGGCCCGATCGGGGCCAACTGCATGGCCAACCGGCGCGACTTCAAGACGCCGGTGGCGGCCTTCGAGGACCGCGAGACGCCCTCGACCCTGACGATCAAGTGGTGCGGCCAGTTCCACACCTGCGAGATCGGGCATTCGCCGCTCGACGTGGTGGCCTGGCACGGCAACTACGCCCCGGTGAAATACGACCTGACCACCTATTGCCCGGTGGGCGCGGTGCTCTTCGATCACCCCGACCCGTCGATCTTCACCGTGCTGACCGCGCCCTCGGGCGTCGAGGGCACCGCCAACATCGACTTCGTGCTCTTCCGCGACCGCTGGATGGTGGCCGAGGACACCTTCCGCCCGCCCTGGTACCACAAGAACGTCATGTCCGAGCTGATGGGCAACATCTACGGCCAGTATGACGCCAAGCCGCAGGGCTTCGTGCCGGGCGGCATGAGCCTGCACAACATGATGCTGCCGCATGGGCCCGACCGCGAGGCCTTCGAGGGCGCCTCGAACGCCGAGCTGAAGCCGCACAAGCTCGCCGACACGATGTCCTTCATGTTCGAGACCCGCTTCCCCCAGCATCTGACCGAGTTTGCCGGCCGCGAAGCGCCGCTGCAGGACGATTACGTCGACTGCTGGGACGGCATCGAGAAGAAGTTCGACGGGACCCCGGGCCCCAAGTGAGGCCGCCCGCCCGCATCACGCAAGACAGGAGACGCTGACATGGCCAAGGCTTTCGCCTCTGCCGGAGACATGGACGAGAAACAGGTGAGCTTCACCGAGGTGGGCGAGGGGCTCTATGCCTTCACCGCCGAGGGCGACCCCAACACCGGCGTGATCATCGGCGACGAGAGCGTGATGATCGTCGAGGCCCAGGCCACGCCCCGGCTGGCCCGCAAGGTCATCGACTGCGTGCGCTCGGTCACCGACAAGCCGATCAGCCACCTGGTGATGACCCATTACCACGCGGTGCGGGTGCTCGGCGCCTCGGCCTATGGCGCGCGCGAGGTGATCATGTCGGAGGCCGCCGCCGCCATGGTCGAGGAACGCGGCCAGGAGGACTGGGACAGCGAGTTCGCCCGCTTCCCCCGGCTCTTCCAGGGCCACGAGGAAATCCCCGGCCTGACCCGGCCGACCACCACCTTCCGCGACCGCATGAGCGTCTATCTCGGCAAGCGGCGCGTCGACCTGATGACCCTCGGGCGGGCCCATACCGCCGGTGACGCGGTGATCTGGGTGCCCGACGCCGAGGTGATGTTCACCGGCGACATCGTGGAATACCACTCCGCCTGCTACTGCGGCGACGGGCACCTACAGGACTGGGGCCCGACGCTCGACCGGATCGCCGCCTTCGAGCCGCGCGCCATCGCGCCGGGCCGGGGCGACGCGCTGGTCGGCGACGAGATGGTCGCCGCGGCCATCGCCAACACGCGCGACTTCGTCGAGAGCACCTACAAGCCCGCCGCCCGCGTGGTCGGCCGGGGCGGCAGCCTCAAGGAGGCCTGGGACGCGGTGCGCGCCGAATGCGACCCGAAGTTCGCCGATTACGCGATCTACGAGCATTGCCTGCCCTTCAACGTCGCCCGGGCCTACGACGAGGCGCGCGGCATCGACACGCCGCGGGTCTGGACCGCCGCCCGCGACAAGGAGATGTGGGAGGCCCTTCAGGGCTGACGGGCCTTAAGGGGGGCGCCGGGCGGCCCTGCCGCCGCCGCGCCCCGGCCACCCCCGCAGGCGCTGAGGGAGGACGCCATGCTAGACGACAGATACGACCTGGCCTTCCGGCTCTACCCCTATGAACGCTCCGCCGACCAGGACGCCGAGACGCCGGTGCGCCACCCGGTGGTGGTGCTCGGCGGCGGGCCGGTCGGGGTGGCGATGGCGCTCGACCTCGGTCTGCGCGGCGTGCCGGTGGTGCTGCTCGACGACCACGAGGGCGTGGGGCAGGGCAGCCGCGCGATCTGTTTCGCCAAGCGCACGCTGGAGATCTGCGACCGTTGGGGCGCGGCCCGGCCGATGGTCGAGAAAGGCGTGGTCTGGAACCTCGGCAAGGTCTTCCACGAGGACCGTAAGGTCTATGAATTCAACCTCTTGCCCGAAGAGGGCCATCGCTTCCCGGCTTTCATCAACCTGCCGCAGCCCTGGTTCGAGCGCTACCTGGTCGAACGCATCCGTGCGGCCCAGGCTTCGGGCGCGCCGATCGAGATCCGCGGGCGCAACCAGGTCACCTCGGTCGAGGTGGACGAGGATCACGCCCGGCTCGAGGTCGAGACGCCCGAGGGGCCTTACAGCCTCGAGGCCGACTGGCTGATCGGCTGCGACGGCACGGGCTCGCCCCTGCGCAAGCGCATGGGGCTCGATTTCGAGGGCCGTGTCTTCGAGGACAACTTCCTGATCGCCGACATCCGCATGACCGCGGATTTCCCGACCGAGCGCTGGTTCTGGTTCGAGCCGCCCTTCAAGTCCTCGGGCGCCTCCTGCCTCCTGCACCGGCAGCCCGACGACATCTGGCGGGTCGATTTCCAGATCGGCTGGGACATCGACCGCGACAAGGAGCTGCGCGAGGAGAACGTGCGCGCCAGGCTCGACGCCATGCTGGGCGAAGGCGTGGATTACGAGATCGTCTGGACCTCGATCTACCGCTTCCAGTGCCGCAGGATGCGCCGCTTCCGCCACGGCCCGGTGATCTTCGCGGGCGATTCCGCGCATCAGGTCTCGCCCTTCGGCGCGCGCGGGGCGAACTCCGGCATCCAGGACGTGGACAACCTGGGCTGGAAGCTGGCCGCGGTGCTGCAGGGGGCTGCGCCCGAGGCGCTGCTCGAGAGCTACGACAGCGAGCGGCGGCAGGCGGCGGACGAGAACATCCTGAACTCCAGCCGCTCGACGGATTTCATCACGCCCAAGTCGCAGATCAGCCATGTCTTCCGCAACGCGGTGCTGGACCTGGCCGAGGCTTTCCCCTTCGCCCGCCCGCTGGTCAACTCGGGGCGGCTGTCGCTGCCCTGCAGCTATGACGGCAGCCCGCTGAACGGCGCCGATGCGTTGCCCGGCGGCCCCGCGCGCACCCGACCCGGCAGCCCGTGTCCCGACGCGCCCTTGGGTCAGGGCTACCTGCTCGGCCGGCTGGGGCAGGGGGTGACGCTTCTGACGCTGGATTGCGCGCTGCCCGAGGGGGCGCTGCCCGAGGGCGTGACCCACCTGGCGCTGTCTTCGAGTGATGACGCCAGCGGCGCCCTGGCCGCCCGGTATTTGGGAGAGGCCACGCAGGCGGTCTACCTGCTCCGCCCCGACCAGCATGTCGCGGCACGCTGGGCGGCCCCGGAAGCGGAGGCCATCCGCGCCGCCTGCGACAGGCTTTTCGGAAGGGAGATGACATGAGCGAGTTCGTCACCGACCCAAACCTGGCCGACCCGGACGGTTTCTACGCCGACCTCCTCGCCGCCCACGAGGGCCTGAGCGAGGAGGAAAGCGCCGCTTTCAACGCGCGCCTGATCCTGGTGCTGGCCAATCAGATCGGCGCGCCCGAGACCCTGCGCGCCGCGCTTGCCGCCGCCCGACAGGCGGGCGCGCGCGGCTAAGGCGCCGCGCCGCTCAGGTGGAGATGAAGCGCACCTCGCCCGCCTCGACGACGCCCGCGGTCAGTCGGCCGGTCGCATAGGCCCCGGTGTCGAGTGCCACGCGCCCGTCCTCGGCGCTGGGCGCATCGACGATCGTATGGCCATGCACCACCCAGGTGCCGTCCTGGCGCGGCACCTGCAGGAAGTCGCGGTGTCCCCAGATCAGCGTCCGCTTGTCCGCCGCGCTCAGCGGTTTGGCCGGATCGGCGCCCGCGTGCAGCACCGCGACATTGCCGGTCTCGTGCAGAAGCGGCAGCTCGCGCACCCAGGAAATCAGCTCCGCGCCCATCTCCTCGGCCATGCGGTGGCGCGCCTCGATCAGCGGCTCGCCCTGGGTCGTCTCGCTGATCCCGCGCACGCCGATGTCGGCCAGGGTCTGCAGCCCGCCGTTGCGCAGCCAGCGCGGCCCGCGCTCGTCCGGGCGGTCGATGAAGTCGAGCAGCATGTCCTCGTGGTTGCCCTTGAGGCAGAGGATTTCCGGGTGGTCCTTCAGGAACCGCAGAGTGTTCACTGAGGCCGGCCCCCGGTCGACGTAGTCGCCGACGCAGATGATCTGGTGGCCCTGCGGCAGCTGGGGCAGTAGCTCCTCGAGCAGGTCGAGCCGTCCGTGAATGTCGCCCACCGCGGCAAAGGGCACCTCGGGCGCAGGCGGCTCGAAGCGCGCGCCGGCGGGTTTGCGGAAGCGGTCGAGAAGCGATTTGATCACGCGGGAGCCCTTTTGGTTTTTTCGGGTCCGCCCCTGTTACCAATCCGGGCGCCGAAAGGCCACGGGGGCGGGGCTTGGCCTGGGGTCACGGGGGCGTCAGGCGCCTCGCCTGTGGATAACTTTCCAGATTATTCGGAACTGTGTCCGCCCCGCCACAGCCGGCGGTTTGGCGCCGGCGCGGGCCGCCCCCCGGGGGTGCCGCGCGCCCGGGGATGCACTAAGCACGAGGAGACGTCCAAAGGGGGGAATTGTCGTGAAGCGTCTCGCCGCCATCGCGGTCCTGTCCTGCGCGGCCGGCTCGGCCGCGGGCGCGGAGACCTTCGAGACCTGGCGCAACAACTACGGCCTGCCGGGCCTCCTCGACATGCCCAACGCGCTGAGCTTTCCCGATGCGGACTTGTCGGTCACGGATGCCTATTTTGGGGGCACCAACCGCCTGACGGGCTCGTTCCAGATCCTGCCGCGGGTGACGGGGTCGTTTCGGTATTCGCGGATCGCGAATTTCTTTGGCCCGGATGACCCGCTCTACGACCGAAGCTTCTCCCTGCATTTCAAGTTGCTGAGCGAGACTGCGTCGCGTCCCGCGTTGTCACTGGGCATCAACGACCTGATCGGCACCGGGATTTACGCCTCCGAATACCTCGTGGCCACCAAACATCTGACCCCGCGCTTGCGTGTGACCGGAGGTCTTGGTTGGGGTCGGCTTGGCTCGCACAACGGGTTCACGAACCCGCTGGGCGCGCTGAACGAGAACTTCGAGACCCGGCCGGCACGCGATTTCGGTGTCGGCGGCGAAGCCGAATTCGACCAGTTCTTCCGCGGTGACGCGGCCTTCTTCGGCGGCATCGAGATCCAGGCGACCGACAAGCTGGGTCTTGCCGTTGAATACTCTTCCGACGCCAACCTCCGGGAAGACGGCCCCACCTTCAACTACCGCTCGCCCTGGAACTTCGGCCTACGCTACGCCCTGCGCGACGGCGTGAACCTCACGGCGAGCTACATGTACGGCTCCGAGGTCGGGGTGAACCTGACCTTCGCGCTCAACCCCAAGAACCCGCCTTATTTCGGCGGCGGCGATGCCGCGCCCTACCCGGTCACGCCGCGCGGCGAGGTGGATGCCGAGGCGCTGGGCTGGACCCTCGACGACGGCGGCGCCACCGCGACCGACCAGCTGGCCGAGGTGCTCGAGGCCGAGGGAATCTTCCTGCACGGCCTCTCGATCCAGGGCGGCACCGCGCGGGTCGAGATCGAGAACAACCGCTGGCGCGCCAATGCCCAGGCGATCGGGCGCACGGCGCGGATCCTGACGGCCTCCATGCCGGCCTCGGTCGACACCTTCGTGATCGTGCCCATGGTCACCGGGCTTGCCGGCTCGCAGGTCACCATCCGCCGCGCCGACATGGAAGATCTGGCCTTCTCGCTCGACAATTCTTGGGAAAGCTACGCCCGCGCGGGCATCGCGCCGGTGACCCAAGGCTCCGCGCCGCGGCCGGGCACCTATCCGCGGTTCGAATACGACATCTCGCCCTACCTCCAGCCGAGCCTCTTTGACCCAGACGCGCCGGTCCGGCTCGACGCGGGCGTGCAGCTCAAAGCGACGGCCGAGCCCGCGCCGGGCGTGGTGCTGCGGGGCGCGGTGCGCCAGAAGGTCTTCGGCAACCTCGACGACTCCACCCGGGTCTCGAACTCGGTGCTGCCGCGGGTGCGCAGCGAGACCAACATCTACGAGCGCACCGGCCCACTCGATCTGACCGATCTGACCGCGACCTATTTCTTCAAGCCCGGCCGGGATCTCTACGGGCGGGTCACCGTGGGCTACCTCGAACGCCACTTCGGCGGCGTCTCCTCGGAGCTTCTCTGGAAGCCGGTCGACAGCAGCCTCGGCCTCGGGCTCGAGGCCAACTACGTCAAGCAGCGCGCCTTCGACCAGGGCTTCGAGTTCCGTGACTACGAGACCGCCACCGGCTTCGCCTCGGTCTATTACGAATGGGACAACGGCTTCGAGGCGCAGCTCGACGCCGGGCGCTACCTGGCCGGCGACTGGGGCGCGACGCTGACCCTGCAGCGCGGCTTTGCCAACGGCTGGAAGGTCGGCGCCTATGCGACGCTGACCGATGTGCCCTTCGAGGAGTTCGGCGAAGGCTCCTTCGACAAGGGCATCCTGATCACCATCCCGATCGACTGGGCGCGCGGCGACCCCACCCGGCAGACCTTCGGCTACAACCTCAAGCCGATCCTGCGGGACGGCGGCGCGCGGCTGACGATCCGCGACCGGCTCTACCAGCGGGTCAACCAGAACCAGCGCGACGCCCTGCGCAACGGCTGGGGGAGGTTCTGGAAATGAAGCCTCTCGCGACTCTCTCAGCTCTGGCGGCGCTGGCGCTCCTGGCGGGCTGCGCGGCACAGCCGCCCTTCGGCGCCTTCCGGGCCGGGCTCACGCAGGAGCTGGTCGATACCGTCGACAACCCGCTGCTTTATGTCGGCGTCGAGGGGCTGGGCCGCGAATCCACCGTGCAGCCGCTGCAGGAGCTCGACGGTGTCACCACCTGGCGCACGCCCGACGGCACCTCGGCGATCTCCACGCGCGACGGGCTCGTGGTCTCGACCCGCTCGCTGGGCGACGACCTCATGGCTGCGGACATCGCGGGCTCGGTCGCGGCCTCGAAAGGGCAGGGGGGCAGCGGCTATTACCCGCGCTTCCACACCACGCTCGACGGGCTCTCGCAGCCCGAGTTCGAGGCCTTCCAGTGCCGGGTCAGCGCCCGGACATCGGAAGACATCGTGATCCTGGGGCGCGCCCGTGCCACCGTGCGCACCGACGAGACCTGCACCACCCCGGGCCGCGAGGTCACCAACAGCTACTGGCGCGCCGCCGACGGCACCATGCTGCGCGCGCGGCAGTGGATCAGTGAAGGCGTGGGTGTCATCATAACCGAAAGACTGAACTGACCCCGCCAGACAGGGACGGAAGATGAGGGACTATCAGATGAACAAAGCTCTGTTCGGATCGGCGCTGGCCGTCGCCGTGCTGGCGCTGACGGGATGCGGCGTATCCTACACGAGCCCCTCGGTGAGCCGCCAGGCCGGTGGCGCCGAAGTGCGCGTCGTGGATGTCGACCCCGAGACGGTGCTGGTCGCGAACCGCGCGCCCTATGCGCCGAAGACCCTGCCCGAGGTCTTCTACCAGGCCGCCGGCGGCGGTCAGCTACGCGGCGTGGGCGCGCTGCCCGAGGAACCCTATCTGCCCGACGAACGCCGCCAGGCGCTGGAGCTGCGCGTGCCGCCGCAGGTCCCGGCCGAGCCCTACCGCATCGGCGTCGGCGACATTCTTCTGCTGGCGACGAAATCCGCCGGCTCGACCGTCGAGGAACTGTCGGGCCTCCTGGCCGCGCAGAACTCCCGGCAGGGCTATACCGTGCGCGACGACGGGGCCATCGCGATCCCCGACATCGGGCCGGTGCAGGTTGCCGGCATGACCATCGACGAGGCCGAGGCGATGCTTTTCGACTCGCTGGTCTCGAACCAGATCGACCCGGCCTTCTCGCTCGAGGTGGCGGAGTTCAACTCCAAGCGGGTCGTGGTTGGCGGCGCGGTCGGCAGCCCGACGCTGGTGCCGATCACGCTCAACACGCTGGACCTGGGCGAGGCGGTCACCGCCGCGGGCGGCATCCGCGTCACCAACGAAGAGTTTGCCTCGATCCGCATCTACCGCGAGGGCACGCTCTACCAGATCCCCTACGAGGAGTTCCTCTCGCGGCCGGACCTGCAGCGCGTGCGGCTGACCGACGGCGACGCGATCTATGTCGACACGAGCTACGACCTCGAGCAGGCGCTGGAGTTTTACCGCTCGCGGATCGACGTGATCACCGTCCGCCAGGAAGCGCGGCGCAACGCCATCCAGGAGCTTCAGGCCGAGGTGGCTCTGCGTCGCGGCCAGCTGTCCGAGGTGCGCGACAATTTCAGCGCACGGCTCGAGCTGGGCGCCGAGGACCGCGACTTCGTCTATCTGGCCGGCGAGGTCAGCGAGCAGAGCCGCTACGTCATGCCCTACAACCAGCAGGTCACCCTGGCCGATGTGCTTTATGACAGCGGCGGTTTCCCGACCACTACGGGCGATCCGTCGGAGATCTACGTGCTGCGCGCCTCGGCCAATCCGGCCGAGTTCGGAGCGGTCACCGCCTGGCATCTGAACGCCGCCAACGCGGTGAACCTGACGCTTGCGACGCGCTTCGAGATGCGCCCGAACGACGTGGTCTTCGTCGAGGAACAGCCGATCACCAAGTGGAACCGCGCGCTTCAGCAGGTCTTCCCGACGCTTCTGAACACCACCGCGGGTGTCGTGCGCACCGGGCTGACGCAGTAAGATCAAGCGCTTGAGTGGAAAGGCCGCGGGGCAGACCCCTGCGGCCTTTCTATTTCTGCAACGCTGGGTTTACCGGATTGCGTTGAATGCGACGGTGAATCCCCTTTTTCGCCTCATTTCGATCACGATTAACCACGAAGTTGGTCGCATCCGGTAGGACAATTCCGTCTTGCCGACCGACTGGAGGCAACCGATGCGCATTCTGGCAGTAGATGATGATCCGATCATCCTCGACCTGTTGCGGACGGTTCTGAGTGAAGCCGGTTACACCGACCTCGCCACCGCAAGTTCCGCCGAAGAAGCGGTGAGCGTGATCGAACGGACCGACCGCGGGTTCGACTGTTTTCTTTTCGACATTATGATGCCTGGCATCGACGGCGTGGCCCTGACCGGGGCGGTGCGCGCGATGCCGCAGTATGCGCAGACGCCGATTCTCATGGTGTCGCGCCTCGATGACAAACATCACTTCGACCGGGCCTTCGCGGCCGGGGCGAGCGACTATGTTACCAAGCCCTTCGAGCCGACCGAGCTGAAGGTGCGCCTGGGCCTGGCCGAGCAGGTCAGCCGCCAGCAGAAGGCGCTGGCCGCCGCCGCCGTGGACGCGCCGCAGACGCCGCTGCCGCGCCTGGCCGAGCCCTTCCAGCTCGACGACGTGCCCTATGCGATCAACAACCACGCGCTGGAAAGCTACCTGCAAAGCGTGCCGGTCGGCAGCTCGGGCATGCTGTTCTTCGCGCTCAAGCTGGTCAACGCCAGCGAGCTGCACCGCAAGTCGACGGGCGATGACTACCACTTCATCATCAACTCGCTGGCCGATGCGGTCACCGATGTGCTGTCGGGCGCCAACTACTTCATCTCGCATGCCGGCAACGGCGTGGTGAGCTTCGTGGTGCATGGCGGCACCGACATGACCGAGGACGAGATCATCCATTCGATCATGTCCGACGCCTCGGGCCTCGACGTGACGCTCGCCTCGGGCGAGGAAGTGGTGCTCGACATCGTGGTCGGCTCGTCCAGCGCGTCGCGGATCACCTCGCGCGGGGCCCGGATCGAGGCCATGCGCGAAGCGGTCCTCAGCGCCGAGGGCATCGCCGAAGCGATGGTGGCGCGCGAGCTCGGCCTTGCCGCCGTCCATCCCATGCCGAAGCGTAGCGGCGGTCTGTTCGACCGTCTGTTTGGAGGTATCGCAGCATGAACATGCAGGCCCGTGAGGTTCAGCCGGACCCGGCGATCACCGCGATCCGTGAAAAGTTCCTCTCGGGCCTGGAGACCCGGCTCGCCGAGCTCGACTCGTTGTCGGGCCTGCTCAAGGGCGAGGCCAACCGCGCCCGCGTCTGGGAAGAGATCCGCCTCCGGGTCCACCGGATCGCAGGCGTCGCGGGCTCGCTGGGCTTCGCCGCGCTGGGCGCGCGTTCGGGCCGCCTTGATACCGCGATCGAGCATTACCTGAACAAGCCCGCCAATCCGCGCGACGAGGCCACGCTTTCGGCCGCGCTCGAAGGGCTTCTGGACGACATCGACCAGATCCTCGAGGAGCAGGCCGCGGCCTGATCCCCTCTGATCTATTGTGGTGCGCGCGGGCCCAGAGGCTCAGCGCGCCGCCAGCATCTCCCGCAGTTGATCGGCAAGCGTCATCGGGTCGAACGGCTTGGTGACGAAGCCCACCGCGCCGGTGCGTTCGACCAGCGAGGCCGAGCTGTCCTCGGTCTGGGCGGTCATGAAGATCGCCGGCACATCCTTCAGATGCGGGAAATTGCGCAGCGCCAGTAGCGTTTCCTCGCCGCTCATGTTGGGCATCATCTGGTCGAGCAGCAAAAGGTCCGGGCTCAGCGTTTCCGCATCCGACAGCGCCAGGGTGCCGTCGGAATACTGCGTGACGGTCAGCCCGCCGATCATCTCGAGCGCCAGACGGGCGATTTCCTGGATGTCGGCGTCATCCTCGATGTGCAGGATATGGGAAAGCTCGCTCACGGTCCGTCCTTTTTTCCGGGACTGTGGCAGAGGCCGCGCGCAATTGCCAACGACAAAAAACGCCCGCCGTTGATTTCGCGCAACAATGTCGGAACTCGGCCCGGATAGGGGATAGGCCGGGCGGAGATTTGGCATCACGGTGCCGTGAACGCGCCTCGACGCGCGACGAGCAGAAAAAAGCGAACGATATCGGGCCGAACCTGAATGCGCGCATCCATCCTCAAGACCTCGTGGCGCCACGCCGTGGTCGCCGCTGAACTCGTCGTGGTGATCCTGGTCGCGACGGCCTTCACCGTGTCGCTGCTGGTCGACCGCCAACGCGCGGAGCAAGAACTGCAGACCCGCGAACAGGCCGAGATGATCCGCGCCGAGCTCGATGCCTCGGTGCAGCAGATCCTGCAGGCCGCACGCGGCGTCGCCACCGCCATCGCCCGCGACACCACCATGGACCAAGAGGTCTTCGCCCGGATCGCCCGCAGTTTCAGCCCCGAGGGCCCCTCGGACAACCGGCTGCGGCTGATCAACATCGGCGCCTCGGACGGCTATGTGATCCGCTACGTCTATCCGCTGGAAGGCAATACCTCGGTCCTGGGCGTCGACTACCGCGACCTGCCCGGCCAGCTCCCGAACGTCGAGGCGGCGATGCGCAGCGATGACGTGGTGATGATGGCGCCGGTCAACCTGATCCAGGGCGGGCGCGGCATCATCGCCCGCATCGGCGTGACCGAGATCGGCGGCGACGAGGTCTTCGGCGTCGTGGGCGTGGTGGCGCTGCTCGAGGATCTTTTCTCGGGCGCGGTCGAGATGGCGCGGACCGCCAAGCTGGAACTGGCGATCTCCAAGCAGGAGGCGCGCCAGGAGGGTCGGCAGCAGATGTATGGCCCGGCCAACCCCGAAGAGGGCGAGCCGGTCATGGTGCAGCTCGTGGTGCCGGACGGGCTTTGGTATCTCTCGGTCGTGCCCTCCGAGGGCTGGCCGACCTGGACCGATTTCGCCGGGCGCATCCTCCTGGGCTATTTCGGCATCGGGGCGCTGGTCTTCATGGTCTACCTGCTGCTCGACCGCGCGGCGCGGGCGCGGCGCAGCGCCGAGGAGCAGCTGACCACCGCGATCGAATCCATCGACGACGGCTTCGCGCTCTACGACCCCGAGGACCGGCTGGTCCTGTGTAACGAGACCTACCGCCGCTACTACCCGCGCTCGGCGCGGATCATCCAGCCGGGCGTGCGCTTCCAGGATCTCTTGGAATACGGCGTGGCGCGGGGCGAATACGCCGACGCCAAGGGCCGCGAGCCGGAATATATCCGCGAGCGGTTGAACGCCCGGATGCACCCCGAGCGGCATTTCATCCACGAGCTGGCGGGCGGGCGCTGGATCAAGGTCTCCGACCACCGGCTGTCGGACGGAAGCACCGTGGGCCTGCGGGTCGACATCACCGAGCTGGTCGAGGCGCGCCGCGCCGCTGAGGCGGGCAGCCGCGCCAAGTCCGTCTTCCTCGACCGGATGAGCCACGAGCTGCGCACGCCCCTGGCGGTGCTCATGGGCTCGGCGGCCTTCCTCGAACGGCCCGAGCGGCTCGCCACCCGGGCGGCGCTGGCGGCGCGGATCGAGGGCGGGGAGCTGACCGCCTTCGAGGGCGAGATCACCGGCCACGCGGGACGAATCGGCAAGTCCGCGCGCCACCTCATGGCGCTGATCGACCGGCTGCTCGACGTGGCGCGCGCCGAACGCGAGGCACCCGACAGCGGCGAGGTGCTCCTGGGCGAGCTGCTGGAAGAGCAGCGCACGCTTTTCGACGCCGCCCTGCCGCGCGGCATGACGCTGGACCTGCGTCACGCCAAGGGGCCGCTGCCGGTGCCCTACGGCGAGACGGTGCGCAACGCGCTGGGGGCGATCCTGCGCCACGGCCGCGACGGCTTCGCCGAGAGCAAGGCCGAACTGAGCGTGGCCGCCACCGACCGCCATGTGTCGCTGGCCTTCGTGATTTCGGGCAAACGCACCGAACCGGTGCTGACCGAGCGCTTCTTCGGCCCCGCCTCCGACGACCCGGACCGCGCCGGTGCCGCCGATCTGACGCTCGATCTGGCCGTCGCCGAACGGCTGGTCAGCCGCGCCGGCGGCACCTTCCGTTACCGGAAGGTCAACGAAACGAAGGACTTCGTCGACATAACCTTCCCTCGGGGGAAGGCTGAAGACCTTGTCGCTGTCTCGTGAACAGTGCGTTTCCCGCACTGCCAAAGTTATGCCCAAATCTCGGGTTAACTTCCGGACAAATCAAAAATGGTCTTTGGTTCGATTTTGGTAAGGGTTTTTAAATGTACAGGGCAGTGAAACGGGTGTTCTCCGTTAGAAACAAACAGGCCTTTGCGCTTCGACTGGTGATGATCGGACTGCTGGCCACCTTCATCGTCACAGCCTTTGCCACCGTCGAATCCGAAGAAGCCCGATCTCCCGACATCTACCTTCTGCTGACCGCCTTTCTGTTCGTGGCGGTGGGGGCCTTCTACAAGCTCCAGCAGACCAGCCTGCGCCGCGACCAGATGCTGATGATGCAGCGCAAGGAAAACGCCGCGATGCGCGTGGCGCTCGATACCCATGCGATCGTTTCGGTCACCGATGCGGTGGGCACGATCATCGACGTCAACGAGCGCTTCGTGGAGCTGACCGGCTACACCCGCAGCGAAGCCATCGGCCGCACCCCGCGCTTCCTGCATGAATGCGCCGAGGGCGAGAACACCTTCCACGTCATCCGCAAGTCGCTGGACCAGGGGCTGAGCTGGCACGGCGAGCATTGCTCGGTCACCAAGAACGGCGAGCGGCGCTGGTTCGAGGTCACCGTGGTCCCGATGATGGACCGCCGCGGCAAGCTGATGAAGGCGATCTCGGTGCGCACCGACGTGACCGAGCAGCGCGCCGCCGAGGGTGACCGCCAGATGCGCGCGATCCTCGACAACCTCCAGGACGAGGTCTTCATCTACAATCTCGACGACACCTCGCTGCGCTACATGAACCGCGCGGCCTGCGACCGCTTCGGCTGGGCGCTCGACGAGGTGGCGGGCAAATCCATGCGCGACATCCGCGAGGATTTCGAGATCGACCGCTTCCGCGCCCATGTGGCGCCGCTGCTCGAAGGCAAGGTCGATGCGACCTACGCCCAGGGCAAGCTCGCGGGCTCGCCGGTCGAGGTCTCGACCAGCATCCTCGAGACCGCCGACGGCGAGCGGGTCTTCATCTCGATCCTGCGCGACATCCGCGAGCGCCACGCGCTGGCGCGGGCCAAGCTCTCCTCGGTCTCGGTGGTCAGCCACGAGCTGCGCACGCCGCTCACCGCCATTTCCGGCGCCATCAAGATGCTGCGCGGCCGCTTCGAGCAGGACATGAGCCGCGAGGCCGCGGGTGTCGTCGAGATCGCCGAGCGCAACTGCGACCGGCTTTTGTTCATCGTCAACGACATCCTCGACGTCGAGAAGATCGAGGCCGGCAAAATGGCCTTCGACAAGAAGCACATCGACCTCAACGGCCTGGTGAACGAGGCTGTAACCACGCTGCAGACCTATGCCAGCGGGCTCAACGTGCGGATCGCGCTCGAATCCGACTGCGACAACGCGATGGTCGAGGCCGACCAGGCGCGCCTCATGCAGGTCATGTCGAACCTGGTCTCGAACGCGGCGAAATATTCCTCCTCGGGGGATGTCGTCACCGTGTCCCTGGCCGACAACGGCAATTGCTGGCGGGTGGCGGTGCGCGACAGCGGCCCCGGCATCAGCCGCGAGAACCAGAAGAAGCTCTTCGACACCTTCGCGCAAATCTCGGCCGCCGACGGCAAGAAGCGTCTCGGCACCGGGCTCGGCCTCGCCATCACCCGGCGCATCCTCGACAACCACCAGGCCAGGATCGCGGTGCAGAGCGAGATCGGGAAGGGCTCGACCTTCTACTTCGACATCCCCAAGCTGGTCGACGACGGCAGCAACCGGATGCGGGTGATCGCGGCCTGAGCGCCGCCTCTTTCACCGCCTGACACCTGTCATCGGCGCCGGGGGCGCCTAGCCCTCCCGGCCCCGTGGACCCGGGCGGAATTGTCTTGTAGTGGTCTCGGCGAAACCTGCACAGGACGAGGCCATGACCGACAAAGCATATCCGGATATTGTGTATACAAAGGTAGACGAAGCGCCCGAGCTTGCCTCGCATTCGCTTCTGCCGATCATCCGCAGCTTCACCGATGCCGCGGGCGTTAGCGTCGGCATGAAGGACATTTCGCTTGCCGGGCGCATCCTCGCGGCCTTCCCCGAAAAGCTGACCGAGGCGCAGCGCCGCAGCGACGACCTGGCCGAGCTGGGCCGGATCGTGAAGGAGCCGCAGGCCAACGTCATCAAACTGCCGAACATCTCGGCCTCGGTGCCGCAGCTCGTGGCCGCGGTGCGCGAGCTGCAGGGGCAGGGCTACGACATTCCCGACTACCCAGAGGCGCCCGAGAGCGACGCCGAGAAGGACGCCCGCGCGCGCTACGACGCGATCAAGGGCTCGGCGGTGAACCCGGTCCTGCGCGAGGGCAACTCCGACCGCCGCGCCGCCAAGCCGGTGAAGAGCTACGCCATGGCGAACCCGCATTCGATGGGCAACTGGTCGGCCGAGAGCAAGACCACCGTGGCCAGCATGTCGGGCGGCGACTTCTATTCGAACGAGACCTCGACCACGCTCAGCGGCGCCCAGGCCGGCAAGGCGAAGATCGAGCTCGAGGCCGAGGACGGCAGCGTCACGGTGCTGAAGGAAGGCGTGGACTTCCCCGAGGGCACGGTGGTCGACGCGACCTTCATGTCGGCCCAGAAGCTCGACGCCTTCCTGGCCGAGCAGATCGCCGCCAGCAAGGCCGAGGGCGTGCTCTTCTCGCTGCACATGAAGGCGACGATGATGAAGGTCTCCGACCCGATCATCTTCGGCCACGCGGTGAAGGAATTCCTCAAGCCGGTGTTCGAGAAATACGGCGACGCGCTGAAGGCCGCGGGCGTCGACCCGAACTCCGGCATCAAGGACCTGATGGCGCGTCTCCCCGAGACCGGCAAGGCCGAGGAGATCGAGGCCGAGATCAAGCGCGTCATGGACGAGCGGCCGCCGATGTACATGGTCGACAGCTCCAAGGGCATCTCCAACCTGCACGTGCCCTCGGACGTGATCATCGACGCCTCGATGCCCGCGGTGATCCGCGCCGGCGGCAAGGGCTGGGGCCCCGACGACGCCCAGCACGACGTCAACTGCGTGATCCCCGACAGCTCCTATGCGCCCGTCTACGACGAGACCATCGCCTACTTCAAAGAGACCGGCGCGCTGGACCCGACCACCTCGGGCACGGTGCAGAACATCGGCCTGATGGCCCAGAAGGCCGAGGAATACGGCTCGCATCCCACCACCTTCGAGATCCCCGCCAAGGGCAAGGTGCGGATGACCGCCGCCAACGGCGAGGTGATCCACGAGCACGCGGTCGAGCCCGGCGACATCTGGCGTTCGGCCAGCGCCAAGAAGGCGCCGATCGAGGACTGGGTGAAGCTGGCCATCGAACGCCAGCGCGCCGAGGGCTGCGAGGCGATCTTCTGGCTCGACGCCAAGCGCGCCCATGACGCCGAGCTGATCCGCTTCGTGAAGCCGATCCTCGAGGCCGAGGGCGTGGCCGACAAGTTCGCGATCATGGCCCCGCGCGAGGCGACCCGGCAGACGCTGGAGACCATCCGCCGCGGCGAGAACTCCATCGCGATCACTGGCAACGTGCTGCGCGACTATCTCACCGACCTCTTCCCGATCCTCGAGCTCGGGACCTCGGCGAAGATGCTCTCGATCGTGAAGCTGATGAACGGCGGCGGGCTCTTCGAGACCGGCGCGGGCGGCTCGGCCCCGAAGCACGTCCAGCAGCTCGTTGAGGAAAACCACCTGCGCTGGGATAGCCTCGGCGAGTTCTGCGCCCTGGGCGAGAGCCTGAAGTTCCTGGCCGACCAGCAGGGCAACGCCAAGGCGCGGGTCCTGGGCCAGGCGGTGGAAGCGGCGACGCAGGGCGTGCTCGACAACGACCGCTCGCCCTCGCGCAAGGTCGGCCAGCCCGACAACCGCGACAGCCACTTCTGGTTCGCGCTCTACTGGGCCAAGGCGCTGGCCGACCAGGGGGAGGACGCCGAGATCGCGGCGCATTTCGCCCCGATCGCCAAGGCGCTCGAGGAGAACGCCGAGACCATCACCGGCGAGCTGGCCGCCGCGCAGGGCCAGGCGGTAGACCTCGGGGGCTACTACAACACCGACGAGGCCAAGACCTCGGCGGTGATGCGCCCCTCGAAGACGCTGAACGAGATCCTCGGCTGACGCCGAGAGGTCTTGGCGACAAGACGCCCGCCGGTCCCTGGAATGGGGGCCGGCGGGTTTTTTGTTGGGGGGAGGGGGCCTTCGGCGGATGCGCGGGGCCGGGCGTCGGCGCGCGCCGGCAGCCCCTTCCAACCGTCGCAGCCCGCCCCTAGGCTCCGGGCATCCCGACCCTGCCCCAGGAGCCCCCCCTTCCCACCGTCGCAGCCCGCCCCTAGGCTCCCGGCATCCCGACCCTGACCCCCGGAGCCCCCATGCGCGCCTTCTTCGACGACCGCCAAAGCCGTCACGACCCGCAGACCTTCCTGGTCGCGGGAATCCTGCAGCCCTCGCCGGAACAGCCCGAGCGGGCGGCGCGGCTGAAGCGCGGGGCGGAGGCGGCGGGCTGCACCTTCGAGGCCCCCTCGGACCACGGCATGGCGCCTCTGGCGGCGGTGCATGGCGCCGACTACCTGCGCTTTCTCGAGACCATCCACACCCGCTGGGCGCGGCTGCCGGGCGCGGGGCCCGAGGTGGTGCCGAACGTGCATCCCGCCAACCGCAGCGACAGCTACCCGGCCTCTCCGGCGGGGCTCGCGGGGTATCACCAGGCCGACACCGCCTGTCCGATCGGGGCCGAGACCTGGGGCTCGGCCTATTGGTCGGCGCAGACCGCAGTTTCAGCCGCCCAGGCCCTGGCCCGCGCGCCCGGAGAGGGGCCGGTCTACGCGCTTTGCCGCCCGCCCGGGCACCACGCCTTCGCCGATCTCGCGGGCGGCTTCTGCTTTCTCAACAATGCCGCCATCGCCGCCGAGGTGCTGCGGGCCGAGGGACGCCGGGTGGCGATCCTCGACGTCGACGTGCACCACGGCAACGGCACCCAGGGCATCTTCTACGCGCGGGGCGACGTGCTGACCGTCTCGGTCCACGCCGATCCGGCGGGCTTCTATCCCTTCTACTGGGGTCATGCCCACGAGCGCGGAGAAGGCGCGGGGCGCGGGGCCAACCTGAACCTGCCGCTGGCGCGCGGGGCCGATGACGCGGCCTTCCTCAAGGCGCTCGAGCGCGGGCTCGCCACGGTCCGGGCCTTCGGGGCGGATGTGCTGGTGGTGGCGCTGGGGCTCGATGCCCATGAGAGCGATCCGCTGCAGGGCATGGCGGTCACCACCCCGGGCTTCGCCCGGATCGGCGCGGCGCTGGCCGCGTCGGGGCTGCCGCTGCTGCTCGTGCAGGAGGGCGGCTATCTCTCCGACGCGCTGGAACACAACCTGACCGCGGCGCTCGAGGGCGTGCAGGGCGGGTGAGCCGCCAAGCCCCTGCGCTGCGCACCCAAGCGTGCCGCCCATGCACCGCTCGGCCGGGCGCGCGCGCCCTGCGGGCATACTTTTGCCGCCGCCCGGCCTAGACTGCCCGGAACCCCGCCCGCGTCCCGGGGCGCCGGCCCGCGCGTGTTGTGCCGGTCGCACCCAGGGCGTATAGGCGCGGCATGTTGGCGTGGGCATCATAGGCGGCGGCGATGCGGCTATCTCGGACGCAACTCCGCGTGATCCAGATCCTGGTGAGCCTCACCCTGCTCACGCTGCTCTGGCTCGCGGTGGACGGCCAGCAGGCGCTGCGGATCCTGCGCCGCGCGGACCTGGGCTGGATCGCGCTGGCCTGGCTGGTGATGAGCGCCCAGACCATCCTTTCGGCGGTGCGCTGGAAGCTGATCGCCGGGCGGCTCGGCCAGGTCTTCGGGCTGAAACACGCGCTGGCGGAATATTACCTCTCGCAATTCGTGAACCAGTCGCTGCCGGGCGGCATGGTGGGCGACGCGGGCCGGGCCTTCCGGGCGCGCAAGGCGGCGGGGCTCCTGCGCGCGGCCCAGGGCGTCTTCTTCGAGCGGCTGACCCAGCAGGCGGGCATCTTCGCGATCTTCGCGGTGACCTATGTGGTGACCACGGTGCAGCCCGGGGGCCTCCGCTGGCCGGTCTGGCTGACCTCGATCACCGCGCCTTTCCTGCTGATCTGCCTGGCGCTGCCGGTGCTTCTCTGGTTCGGCTGGCTTCTGCCCGGACCTCAGCGCCGGGCGCTGCAGGACCTGTGGTCGGCGCTCGAGGCCTCGCTTCTGAAGCCGCGCATCCTGGCCTACCAGGTGCCGCTGGCGCTGATCACCGCGGCCTGCAACATCTTCGCCTTCTATGCCTGCGCGCGCTCCATCGGCACGGAATTGCCGCTGGCCGCCGTCCTGGGGTTGGTGCCGCTCATCCTTTTCATGATGCTGGTGCCGGTGACCGTCTCGGGCTGGGGCCTGCGCGAGGGCGTGGCCGCGGCGCTTTTCCCGGTGGCGGGCGCCAGCGGCTACTCGGGGCTCGCGGCCTCGATCGCCTTCGGGCTGGTCTTCCTCGCGGCGGTGCTGCCCGGGGTGCTGCCGATCCTTTTCCGCCGCAAGCGTGTTGAGGAAGACCCAGACCCGACCTAGCTGGCAATGCGGCGCCGGGCCCGCGGATCCGCCCGGCCGTTGTTCCGCCCGGCGCCCTGCCGGGCCCCGAGGAGTGCCCCATGCCCGTGACCGCCGGCCCCGTCCTGATCTTCCGCGCGCTCGACGACAGCGCGCTGCGGCTTGCCGCCCTGGTCCTGACCGACAGTGCCGAGAGCCCGCCGCCCGAGCTCGAGACCGAGGCGGGGCGCGTGGCGCCGCAGCTCCTGGCCGAGATCGGCGGCGAGGGCGTCTGGCGCTTCGATTTCGCCCTGCCGCGCGGCGGGCGCCCGAGTTATGCCTTCGACGGGGTGAGCCACCGCGTCGCCACGGATTTCGACGGCGACCTGCGCATCGGCTTCGTCTCCTGCAACGGCGAGGAGCACGGCGACCTCGACCGCGACGAGGCCGAGCGCAACGCCATGTGGCGGCACATGCGCGAGGCGCATCTGCAATCGCCCTTCCACCTGATCCTGCACGGCGGCGACCAGGTCTATGCCGACGAGGTCACCCGCGGCCACGCGCTGAGCGAGAGCTGGCCCGAGGACCTCCAAGAGGCGCCCGGCACCGAGGCCCTCGACCACCTCGAGGACCACCTGCGGCGCGGCTTTCTCGAACGCTACCGGCTGACCTACGCCGGGGCGGGCTTTGCCCGGATGGCCGCCGAGGTGCCCGCGCTGATGATCTGGGACGACCACGATATCTGCGACGGCTGGGGCTCGCTGGGTGAGGAACTGGCCGCGCATCCGATCGCGCGGCGGCTCTTCCGCGCGGCGCGCGAGGCTTTCCTGCTCTACCAGCAGGCGGCGACCGAGGACGATGTGCCGGCGCTTTTCCTCGACCCCGAGGGCCGCTCCTTGTCCTTCCGCCGCGACCTGCCCGGGGTCAGCGTGATCGCCCCCGACCTGCGCTCGGAGCGCGGCATGGAGCGGATCATGGGCCCGGCGGGCTGGCAGGGATTCGAGACGGCGGCCGAGGCCCCCGAGGAACGCGTCCTCCTGGTCTCCAGCGTGCCGCTTCTGGGGCCCCGGCTCTCGATCCTCGAGCGGCTGATGAACGCCATCCCGACCATGCAGAAATACGAGGACGACCTGCGCGACCAATGGCAGAGCCGCGCCCATCGCGCCGAATGGCAGCGCATGCTGCGCCGGGTCCTGGAGATCGAGGCCGGCGGGTCCGACGTCACCGCGCTTTCGGGCGAGATCCACCTGGCGACCCGCGCCACGCTCGACAGCCCGCGCGGGCCGGTGCACCAGCTGGTGGCCTCGGGCATCGCCCATCGCGCCCCGCCCAAGGCCTGGGCCTGGATGCTGGGCACCCTGGCGCGGCTCGGCGAGGCGCCGCTGCCCGAGCACCCGATCCGCATCGCGCCGCTGCCCGGGCGCGGCACCAATTACACCGCCGAGCGCAACTACCTGATGCTCGAACGCGAGGGCGGCGCCTGGTCGGCCCGCTGGGCGCTCGAGGAGAGCGGGGTGACCCCGGCGCTGCCGATCTGAGGGTTGGTCTCGGGGCGGTCGGTTGGTGTTTTTTGCTGGGTCCGGGCCGCCTTTGGCGTCCCGGACCGGGGGAGGGGGCGCTGCCCCCTCTGCGGGCGTGCCGCCCGCATTCACCCCCGAGGTATTTGGACAAGCTGAAGCATGGGGCGGGGCGCTTCGGGAGAGGGTGTGGGGCTGTGGTGGGAGCGGTTGGGTGTTGGGGGGAGCGGCGCTTGTGGCGGGCGGCGGCGCGCCGTGGTGACGTGGGCGCGCGGCTTGTTGGAGGGGCGAGGCGAGGCGGGCGCTCAGCCGAGGTAGATCCGGCCTTTGGGGTAGCGCACGCGCACGGCGCTATGGGTGGCGAGGAAGAAGCCCAGCGTCAGCGGGCCGACCCGGCCGAGGAACATCACCACCATGATCACCGCGCGGCCGAGGGCGTCGAGCTCTCCGGTCGCGCCGAGCGAGAGGCCGACGGTACCGAAGGCCGAGACCACCTCGAAGGCGAGGCTGATGAAGCTGCCCTGGTAGGTGATCGACACCAGGAAAAGCGCCAGGAACACGATCAGGATCGAGACCGTGGTCAGCGCCAGGACCTTCATCACCTCTTCGAGGCCGAGGCTGCGCCCGAAGGCATGCAGCTCGGTGCTCTTGCGGAAAAACGCGATGGTGGCGAGCACCAGCACGATGGCGGTGGTCACCTTGATGCCGCCCGCGGTCGAGGTCGAGCCGCCGCCGACCAGCATGAGCGTCATGGTCATCAGCGTCGTGGCGTTCTCCATGCCCGCGGTGTCGAGCGTGTTGAAGCCCGCGGTGCGCGGGGTGACCGCCTGGAACCAGCTCGCGAGGATCTTCGCGCCGGTGCCCTCGAGCCCGCCCAGGGTTGCGGGGTTGCGCCATTCCAGCGCCGCGAAGAGCGCCCAGGCCGCGAGGATCAGGCAGAGCGTGCCGTAGAGCATGATCTTGCTGTGCAGCGTCAGTGCCCGCCAGCGCCGGGCCTCGTAGAGATCGGCCAGGACCACGAAGCCGAGCCCGCCGAGGATGAAGAGGAGCGGGATCACAAGGTTGATCACCGGGTTGCCGACCCAGGGCATCAGCGAGCCGTCGTCGAGCCCGAAGCCCGCGTTGTTGAAGGCCGAGACCGCGTGGAAGACCGCGTACCAGCCGCCCTGGGCCCAGCCCATCTCGGGCACGAAGACCGTCATCAGGAGGAGCGCGCCGAGGGCCTCGCAGGAGAGGGAGACCACCAGTATCACCCGCACCAGGCGCAAGAGGTCGCCGAAGGAGGACTGGTTGAGGTCCTCGCGCAGGACCAGCCTCTGGCCGAGGCCGACCTTCACCCCGATGGCCGAGAGGACGAAGACCGCGAAGGTCATCAGTCCGAGGCCGCCGAACTGGATCAGAAGCGCGATCACGAGCTGGCCGAAGAAGGTGAAATCCTGGCCCGTGGAGACCACCACGAGCCCGGTCACCGTGACCGCCGAGGTCGAGGTGAAAAGCGCGTCATAGAGCCCCACGCCGCCGCTCTGCGAGATCGGCAGCGCCAGGAGCCCCGCGCCGAGGACGATCACGCAGAGATAGAGCGCCACCAGGAGCATCGGCGGCGAGAGCCGCACGACGCGGTCGAGGAGCCGCGAGCGCATGCCGATGAGCGCCATGTCAGAGGCTCGCCGCGAAGCGCCGCAGGTCGGCGCGCTGGCCGAGCAGCAGCAGGAGGTCGTCGCTCTCGAAGGTGCAGGCCTCGCCGTCCTGGGCGATGAACTTGGTGCCGCGCATCACGCCGACGCAGCGCAGGTTGAACTTCTCGCCATGGGCGAGGTCGCCGAGGCTTTTGCCTTCGAGGCTCTTGGGGATGCGGAAGTTCACCACGTAGAAGCCGTTGCCGAGGCTGATGTAGTCGCGGATCAGCGGGTTGTGCAGCACCTGGGCGATGTGCTGGCCGACCTCGACCTCGGGGTGCACGATCCGGTCGACGCCGAGCCGCGAAAGGATTCGGTGGTGGGTCTTGGTCCGGGCCTTGGCCCAGATCTTGTCGACGCCCACCAGCTTGAGGTTGATCGCCGAGAGGATCGAAGCCTCGAGATCCGAGCCGAGCGCCACCAGCGCCACGTCGCAATCGCCCATGCCGGCCTCCTTCAGGGCCTGGTCGTCGCGGGCGTCCACGATCAGCGCCTGCGAGAGCTTGTCGGCATGCGCCGAGACCCGGGTCTCGTCGATGTCGATGCCGATGACCTGGTTGCCGAAACGGGTGAGCTCGCGGGCGACGGTGGAGCCGAAATTGCCCAGGCCCACGACGCCGAAGATGCGGGATTTCTCTGCCATGATGGAATGCTGTCCTAGCTTGGAAGGCGGCCCTCGGGCCTGACCGCGGCTGAGGGTGGCGCGCCCGGGCCCGAAGGCAAGGCGCTGGGGCCGCGGGGCGGGTGGCTCAGGCCTCGATTTTCTCGAGATAGACGGCGGGTACCGTGACGCGGGTCTTCTGGCCCATGAACTCCATCAGGAGCCGGATCCGGTCGTCGTCGCCGAGCGCCTCGATGCGGCTGACCAGCATGGCCATGGGGCCGTTGATGACCCGCACGAGGTCGCCCTCGGCGAAGGCGGGCACGGTCTCCAGCACCTCGTCCCGGTCGCAGCGCGCCAGGAGGCCCGCCATGAAGTCCTGGGGCAGGGGACGGGGGTGGCGCGGGTCGTCCAGCACCACGCGGGTCAGCCCGCGCGTGGCATTGAGCTTGCGCCAATCCGCGCCCGCGGGGTCGAACTGCACGAAGACATAACCCGGGAAAAGCGGGCGCGGGCGGCTGGTGAGCTTGCCCGCGCGGCGCGTCGTCTCCATCCGCCGGGGCGCGAAATGCGCGAAGCCCTGGCGGGCGAGGTTGCGCTCGGCCAGCGTCAGCCCGTTGGGCTTGAGCTGGGCCGCGAACCAGTTCCGGGGATTCTGCGTGTCGCTGTTCCTGTCCATCGCGTCTGTGTCCATGACATCAATCGCAGGGCTGCGGGCCTCAACTGTCGTAGTAGCCCGCGCCATAGGCACCATAGGCACCGTATTTGCCGCCGTAGCCGTAGCGCTTCATGCCCTTGTGGTCGATCTGGCTCAGCACCAGGCCGGTGACCGGCACGTTCACGGTGGCGAACTGGCGCATGGCCTCGCTGACCTGGGACTTTGTGGTGCGGTCCCAGGCGGTGGTGAAGGCAATGGCATCGACATGCTGGCCGATCACCCGGGCGTCGGGCACCACGAGCACCGGCGGAGTGTCGATGATGATCGTGTCGTAGATGCCGCGCATCTTCTCGAGGAACTGCTTGAAGCGCTCCGAGGAGAAGACGTCGGCGGCGTTGAGGCTGGACTTGTCGCCCATCAGCACGTCGACCTTGAGGCGCGGGTCGCGAACCAGCGCGTCCTCGACCGAGGCTTCCTCCATCATCACCGCGACGAGGCCGGGCTGGTTCGCGGGCACCTCGAAGTATTCCTGGAAGGTCCGGCGGCGGATGTCGGCCTCGATCAGCAGCACCTTGCGGCCGAGGCCCGCGAGGTTATGCGCCAGCGAGATGGCCTGGGTGGTCTTGCCCTCGCCGGGCAGCGAGGAAGTCGACATGATGAGCTGCGGCGGGTGGTCCACATCCGAGAGCAGCACCGAGGTCCGCAGGTTGCGGATCGCTTCGGCGGCGGCCGAGGTCGGCTTGTCGTTGAGATACTGGATGAGGCCCTGCCGTTTCTTGATCGGCATCTTGGGGATCTGCCCGAGGATCGTGCGGCCGGTATGCGCCTCGAGGTCCTCGGCGGTGCGGAAGCCCTGGTGCAGGAACTGCCGGCCCAGCACGACGGCGGCGCCAATCATCAGGCCGAGCACCATGGAAAGCGCCAGGATCAGCCCCTTGCGCGGCTCGACGTAGCGGCCCGGCGTCGCCTCGGAGAGGACGCGGCTGTCGGCGTTCATCAGCCCGCGCTGAACCGTGGCCTCCTTCAGCCGGGCCAGGAAGGTCTCGTAAAGCGTGCGGGTGGTCTCGATCTCGCGGTTGAGCTGTTCGAGGGCCGAGAGGTCCTCGGACTGGGCCTGGAGCTCGTTCTCCTGGCGCCGCATCGAGGCCTCGAGGGCGGCGGACTGCGAGCGCAGCCGCGCTAGTGTGGTCTCCTGCCGGGAGACCAGCATCCCGGCGCGGTCGAGGAAGCTCTGGCGCGCCTCGGCGTCGCCGGCCTGGGCCTCGGAGCGCAGGCGGGTGAGGATCGGGTCGTCCAGTTCCTCGGCCAGAAGCTCGAGGTCTTCGGTCTCGAGCGCGCCGGTCAGCATGGCGACCTCGGCGGCCTGGGCGTCGACATCGGCGCGGGTCTCCTCGAGGCGGTTGCGCACGTCGATGAGCTGACGGTTCACCGCCTGCAGCGCCTCGGGGGTGATCAGGTCGGTCTCGGTGCGCAGCTGCTGGAGCCGGTCCTCGCCGTCGTTCAGCTCCTGCTCGAGCTCGGTGACGCGCTCGGAGAGCCAGGTCACCGCGGTCTCCAGGCTGTCGAACTTCGCCTGCACCTGGTCGTCGATATAGACCTCGGCGAGGGTGTTCACGACCTGCTGGGATTTCGCCCGGCTGGTCGTCGTGGCGGAGACGTTGAAGACATAGGTGTCGCGCTTGACGCTGGCGGAGATGGCTTCGCGGAGGTTCTCCACGGTCTTGTTGAGGATATCCTCCTCGGTGAGCGCCTCGCCGGTGTTGGCCGTGGCGCCGGTCAGACCCGCGACGACCTCCATCACGTTGCCGATCGAGAAGGCGGGCTCGGGCCGCAGCGCGGCGTTGAACTCGGGGTCGTCCAGCAGGTCCAGCCGCTCCACCAGCTGCAGAAGCACGTTGCGCGAGAGCAGGATCTCGAGCTCGGTGTTCATGCTGGCGTCTTCGGTGGAGACGCCGCTCACGATCGATTCGATGTCCGCGATGGGCGAGGATTGCACCGAGATCGCCACGGTGGTGGTCGAAGTGTATTTCGGCACCGCCACCACATAGGCGTAATAGGCCCCGATGAAGAGCGCGATGAGCGCCGCGCCCGCCAGCATCAGCTTGCCGCGCCAAAGCGTGCCGGCCAGTTCCAGAAGGTCGATCTCGTCGTCATGGTCCGCCGGTTGCGGTGGAGGGGTGACGCTCGGCCTGTTCTGGAATGCGGAGTAGCTTTTATTCACGGCGCGCTCTCGAATTTCTGGGGCAAATTCTTTTGCGAAACTTTTATCAGGTGTCGGCTGACAGTGAAGGGCCTAGGGCTGGATTGGGTGCAGAATAGCAAGAAATCCGGGTGCCAGGTGCGGAATATACACCCCTCACAAACAGAAAAGGTGGCCCGGGGGGCCACCTTTCAAATCCTGTGCTGATCGGCCGATCAGTCGGTGCCGCCGGTGCCCGACGTGCCCGAAGTTGCCGAGCTGGAGGATCCGTCGCCGTCGCCGCCAAGCGCCGCGATGATCGCCACGAAGGTCAGGCCGGCCACGGCGGTGCCGGTGGCGCCCAGAGTGCCGCCGAGATCGCCGCCACCGGCGCGCAGGCAGACCACGCGGACGTTGCCGTTGGGCAGGAACTCGGCCGACTGGATCGACGCCCCGCTTCCGCAGGCGTTCTGTGCCTGAGCAATTTGCAGGGCTTCCGCGCTGGTGCCCTGAGCGGATGCTGCGCTCGCCGTCACGGCGAGGGCGAGGGATGCGGTAATCGCACGAATAGACATGGCCAAGCTCCTTAGGTTCGAAGACTCGAAAAAATGAATAACGTTCTGGCTGTCCAAGGCATAGCTCAAAACCGGCTCTCGTCACAAGCTTGACGAATATTTTTTGAGGAATCCCGGTTAAGCCCGCGAATTGGGCGGGAAGTCGCCGGGGCGGATGCGGAATTCTTCGGAAAATCGCGAAAATTCAGGCGACAAGCCTGTGGCGGGCGGGCCACGGGCCGGAACGATTCGGCTCGGGACCGGAGCCCGCGCTCAGCCCAGAACGAAGATCGCGCCGAGCGCCACGAAGCCCGCGAGAAAGACCGTCTCGAGGCAGAGCATCAGCATTGCCGCGCGGCCCACCTGCATGAGTTTCGGCAGCGAGGTCTTCATGCCCACCGCCGCGATGGCGGTCAGCAGGGCCCAGCGCGACAGGTCCGAGGCCAGCGCATTGACCGTGTCGGGCACCACCCCGGTCGAATTCACCCCGGCCAACACCAGGAAGGCCAGGACGAAGCCCGGCAGGAGCGGCGGGCGGCTGCCGGCCTCGGCGCTGCGGCGGAAGGCCAGGGCGGCCAGCAGCACCACGGGCGCCAGGAGGCTGACCCGGATCAGCTTGACCAGCGTGGCCACGTCGCCGACCTCGTCGCTGACCGAATAGCCCGCGCCCACGACCTGCGCGACGTCATGGATCGTGCCGCCCAGGAAGACCCCGGTCACGGTGGCGTCGAAGCCCAGCCAGGCGGCCAGCATCGGGTAGAGAATCATCGCGAAGGTCGACAGCACGGTGACGCCGACGACAGTGAAGACGATGTCCTGTTCGGAGCGTTCGTCGCGCGGCAGGACCGCGGCGATGGCCATGGCCGCCGAGGCGCCGCAGATCGCCACCGAGCCGCCGGTCAGCAGCGCGAAGCGCTGGCGCCGCCCGAAAAGCGGTGCCGCCAGGAGCGCCACGCCAATGGTCGCCGCGGTGGCCAGCACGATCAGCCCGACGAAGCCGAAGCCCAGGTCGGCCACCAGCCCCGCCGAGATCCGCAGGCCCAGAAGCGCCACCCCGAAGCGCAGCACCACCTTGGCGGCGAAATCGACGCCTGGCGCGGTGCGCCCCTCCTCGGAGAGGAAATGCAGCGCGATGCCCAGGAGGATCGCCATCAGCATGGCCGGCGCGCCGTAATGTTCCGACAGGAAGGCCGCCGTCACCGCGACCAGCGCGGTCACCGCGAGGCCGGGGAAGATCGTCTGGAAGCGGTCGCGCAGCGTCTGGGTCGTCATCTCGGCTCCGGGTCTGGGCAATAGCTCGGGCGCGGCCGGGGGCCGGCGCGGCTGCCGTTTACGCATGTGGGAAAGCGGAGAAAAGGGTGGCCCCGCGCGTCCATGGCGCGGGGCCCGCGGGCCTTACTGGATATCGGCCGCGATTTCGGCGTCGATGCGCTCTTCGGCCTCGGCCACGCTGTCGCGCAGCGCCTGGAGCACCTCTTCACCGCCGTCGACGTTCTGCGCGAACCAGTCGTAGACCGGGGTCACGGCCTCGGAGAAGGCGTCCATCTCCTCGGCGGTGGGCACGTAGATCTCGCCGCCGGCCTCGGTGAAGGCCTGGTAGGCCGAGATCTGCTTGCGCTTGGGGCTGGCGAAGGTCGCCTGCTGCAGCTCCTTGAAGCCGTTGACGACCACCGTGCGCAGCTCTTCCGGCATGGAGGAGAAACGCTCGTTGTTCATCACCCAGATGGCAGCCATATAGGCGTGCCCGTCGAGCGTGAGATGCTTCAGCCCGGCATCGGTGAACTTCATGTTCATGATGTCGGTCACGCCGTTCTTGGCGCCTTCCACGACGCCGGTCTGCAGCGAGGTGAAGAGTTCCGGCCACGGGATCGGCGTCGGCGAGGCGCCGAGCGTCTTGACCAGCTCCTGCGGCAGGTCGGCGACCACGGTGCGCATCTTCATGCCTTCGAGGTCCGAGGGCGAGGCGATGCGCTTCTGGGTGTTCGCGAAGTTCCGCCAGCCGCCGGTGTTGCCGATGGTCATGATGCGGATCGCGTCGCCGGAATCCTCGAGCCCCATCTCGCGCAGGGTGCGGGTGAAGGTGCCGTTGGTCAGGACCGCCTCGGCTATGCGGTCGTCGCGCATCAGGTAGGGCAGGTCGAAGACCTGGACGTAGGGGAAGATGCCCGCGGCGCCGCCCGAGGTGGTCACGAAGATGTCGATCGAGCCGTCGGCCACGCCCTGCAGGCACTCGGTGCCGTTGCCGCAAAGCTGGGTGCCGATGAAGAGCTCGACCTCGATCGCGCCGTTCGAGGCCTTCTCGACGTAGTCCTTGAAGACCACGAGGCCGTCGTAGTCCTCGTCCTGGTCGTTGGAGTTGGCGGTGGCGCGCAGGGTGTATTCCTGCGCCTGGGCCACACCCGCGGAGAGGCTGAGCGCCGCCGCGAGGCCGAGGCCGGTGAGGGTCTGTTTCAGCATGGTAGTCCTCCCTGTTTTTTGGATGCTGATCAGTTCACGAATCCCGCAAGTCGCGGAATGGTGAGGGAAATCGCGGGGACATAGGTGATCAAGAGGATCACCAGAACCTCCACCGCGAGGAAGGGCAGGATCGCCCGCGAGATGGATTCCACCTTCTCGCCTGACACCGATGAGGCGACGAAAAGCACCAACCCCATGGGCGGCGTCGCCAGCCCCACGGTCAGGTTCACCGACATGATGATGGCGAAATGCACCGGGTCGACGCCGAGCGAGGTGAAGACCGGCCCGAGGATCGGCCCGAGGATGATGATCGCGGGCCCTGCGTCGAGGAACATGCCCACGATGAACAGCAGGATGTTGATCAGGAACAGCAGGGTCAGCGGGTTCTCGGAGAGCGCCAGGATGAACTCGGCCATGATCTCGGGCGCATGGCTGAGGCTGACGACGGTCTTGAAGCTGACCGCGGCACCCACCAGCAGCAGCACCGTGGCCGAGGCGATGGCCGAGCGGCGCAGCACGTCGGCCAGATCGGCCAGCGTCATGGCCCCCAGCACCCCGTAGGAGATGATCAGCGCGTAGAGGACAGCGATGGCCGCCGCCTCGGTCGGCGTGAAGACGCCCAGGAGGATGCCGCCCAGGATGATGATCGGGGTCTGCAGCGGCGCCACGGCCTTCTTGCAGACGATGCGGAAATCCGCGTCCACGCGGTTGCGGTAGAAGACCAGCAGGAAATGCGCGGGGATCAGGAGGGCGATGTAGACGGCGATGCCGCCCACCGCCATGCCCTCGGGCAGGAGGCCCGCGAGCAGGTAGAAGATGCCCGCGAGGTTCAGCCGCAGGAGCGCGAAGCTCACCCAGCTTTCGACCCGGCCGATCTTGGCGCCGCGGGCGACGATGCGCTCGGCCTTGGGCAGGTCGAAGCGGTCTGCGAGGATGCGCACCATGACCATGAGCCCGAGGCCCACCAGGATGCCGGGCACGATGCCCGCGAGGAAGAGCGCCGCCACCGACTGGCCCATGACATAGGCGTAGATGATCATGATGCCCGAGGGCGGGATGATCGGCCCGATCACCGAGGAGGCCGCGGTGATCGCCGCGGCGAAGCGGCGCGAATAGCCCTGCCGCTCCATCGCGGGAATGAGCGTCGAACCCAGCGCCGAGGTATCGGCCACCGCCGAGCCCGAGAGCCCCGCGAAGAGGATCGAGGACAGGATGTTCACATGCGCGAGCCCGCCTCGCAGGTGGCCCATGAAGGCCTGGCTGAACAGCACCAGCCGCTCGGTGATGCCGCCGCGGTTCATGATTTCGCCCGCCAAGAGGAAGAAGGGCAGGGCCATCAGCGGGAAGCTGTCCATGCCGTTGTAGAGATTGCGGTAGAGCAGCGCGAGGTCGCGCTCCTGGCCGTTCAGCCAGAGCAGCGCGCCCGGCGCGAAAAGGAGCGCGAAGAAGACCGGCAGGCCGATCATCAGGAGCAGCAGGAACAGCGGCAGGAACCAGACAAGCATCACTCGGCCTCCGGCAGGTCGGCGGGGGCCAGCGGCGACAGCTCGTCACCGCGCCCGGCCAGGATCAGGATGCGGCGCAGGATCAGCTCGATGTTGACCAGCGCGAGCAGGATCATCCCAAGGAAAACGGACATATACATCCAGGCGAGTTTGACCTTCACGACCTCGCCGCCGATCAGGTCGAGCGGCACCCGCAGGGACGAGGAGGCAAAGAGCCAGCCGGAATTCACATGCGTGTGGCCAAGCTGGACGCCCATGGCCAGGACGCTCATCGACATGAACAGCAGGACCAGGATCACCGTGTCGGCGAGCTTGCGGGGCAGGGCCTCGGTGATCATGTCGATCGCCACGAAGCCGCCCCGGCGCAGCCCCGAGGGTGCGGCCAGGCCGGTCATCCAGAGCATCAGGAAGCGCGCGGCCTCGTCGGGCCAGGGCAGGGCGTTGTTCAGCACGTAGCGGAACCAGACCTGCGCGAGGATCACCACCACCATGATGCCCAGCGCCAGGAGCGCCAGCCAGCGCCCGAGCGCCAGCGCCCAGGTGTTGAACAGCTCGAGCGGGACGAGCAAAGCCCGGATCAGCCCCATCTGTCTCCTCCCCTGCCTGCGCGCATCGGGGCGCGCGCCGGTCCAAGTCTCCCGCGCCCCCTCCCGGGGCGCCGGGCCGGTGTCAGTCGAACGCCTGGAAGGCGCCGTAGCGGCCCTGCAGGAACAGCAGCGGTTCTCCCTCCCGCATGCGGACCCGCTGGACCCGGCCGACCACGATGACGTGGTCGCCGCCGTCGTGCACCGCCTCGCGGGCGCATTCGAAATGCGCCAGCGCCGATTCGATCAGCGGCACGCCGTTCTCGTTCTCGGTCAGGTCGCCGGGGCGGAAGCGCCGCGCGTCCTTGGCCACCTCGCCGCAGAGCGCGGCCTGGTCGGTGGCGATGACATGGATCGCGAAGTGCTGTGCCTCGGCAAAGGGCTTGAAGCGGCTCGAGGCCTTGGCCGGCGACCAGAGCACCAGCGGTGGATCGAGCGACAGCGAGGCAAAGCTGTTCGCGGTGATCGCGATCGGCCCGTCCTCGGTCTGGGTGGTCACGATGGTGACCCCGGTCGCGAAACGGCCCAACGCGTCGCGGAAGTCGCGCTCGCGGCCCGGTCCGGGCTCGAAGATCTCGTCCATCGTGCTCATGCCACCATCCATGTCAGGGCACCTCGTGGCCCAGCGCAAGGGTATAAAGCTCGAACCACGTCTCGCGGTCGATCTCAACCTTTTCGGCGGCCCCGAGGCCCTTGATCCGCTCGAGGTTGTTGGTGCCCATCACCGGCAGGATGCGCGCGGGATGGCGCAGGAGCCAGGCCACCGCCACCGCCGCCGCGTCGACGCCCTGTGCCGTCGCGATCTCGTCGAGCTTGGCGCGCAGCCGCGCCGAGCTTTCGGCAAAGAGCGAGCCGCCGCCCAGCGGCGACCAGGCCATGGGCGCGATGCCGCGTTCCTGCAGGAAGGCCACGTCGCCATTGGTGAAGCCCTCATGCGCCAGGAGCGACAATTCGATCTGGTTGGTCACCAGCGGCGTCTTCATCGCCGATTGCAGCAGCGTCCAGTCGTAGGGCCGGAAGTTCGACACGCCGACCTGGCCGACCTTGCCCGATGCCACCGCCTTGTCGAGCGCCGCGCCGGTTTCCTGGTGGTCCATCAGCGGGTCGGGGCGGTGGATCAGCAAGAGGTCGATATGCTCGATCCCCATCAGCCGCAGCGAATGGTCGACCGAGGCCTCGATATGCGCCGCGGAGGTGTCGTAATATTTCACCCGGCGGTCGGCGTAACGCCCCGCCGGCGCGACGATGTCGCACTTGGTGACGATCTCGATCTTGTCGCGCAGGTCCGAGCCCTTCAGCGCCTGGCCCAGCACCTCCTCGGCCTCGTAGCCGCCGTAGATGTCGGCCTGGTCCATGGTGGTGATGCCCTGCTCGAGGCAGGCTTCGATCTTCGCCTGCACATGGGCCGGCGAGGTGTCGCTGTCGTCCGACAGCCGCCACATGCCGTAGACGATGCGGCTGAGGCTCAGATCCTGGGCGAGTTGGACGCGGGACACGGTCACTTACGCTCTCCTTCTGCGAGGGGGGTCGCGGGGGTCTCGCTCGGCACCCGGCCATAGACATGGGGCAGCGAGCAGGTTTCGAGGTTCGGAAGCACCTTCTCGCCGAAGTGGCGGCATTCGTCGAGATGCGGATATCCCGAGAAGATGAAGGCGCGGATGCCCATCTGCTTGTAGCGTTCGATCTTGGACATGACCTGGTCGACCGAGCCGACAAGGGCCGCGCCGCAGCCCGAGCGCGCCCGCCCGATGCCGGTCCAGAGGCCGGGCTCCACGTAGCCGAACTGGTCGGCCAGCTCGCGCGCCCGCGCCTGGTGGCTGACCCCGAGCGATGTGGCGTCATGCGAGCGTTCGCGGATCAGCCGGCCGTATTCGTCGTCGAGCTTGGAGACGATGTAATCGGCGTATTCCCGCGCCTCCTGTTCGGTGTCGCGCACGATCATGTGCACCCGCACGCCATAGTCGAGCGTCCGTCCGTAGCGTTCGGCCACGGCGTTCACGTCGCGCATGCGCTGGGCGAGCTGTTCTTCGGGCTCGGGCCACATCAGGTAGACGTCGCAGTGCTGGCCGCAAAGCTCGAGCGCATGGGGGCTGTAGCCGCCGAAGTAGAGAAGCGGCCCGCCGTTCTGCTGGTAGGGCTTGGCGGGGTCGGTCCAGAGGTTCTTGAAGTTGTAGACCTCGCCCTCGTAGTTGATCTCGTCGCGGGTCCAGGCCTGCTTGAGGATCTCCACCACCTCGCGCGAGCGCTGGTAGCGGAAGGCGCTGTCGGCCTTCTCGCCGGGGAAATCCGAGGAGATGACGTTCAGCGTCAGCCGGCCCTTCATCATGTGGTCGATGGTCGCCACGGTGCGCGCCAGCATGATCGGCTGCATCTCGCCGCAGCGGATCGCGGCGAGCATGTTGATGTCCTTGGTCACCTGGGCACCCGCGGCCACGAAGGACAGCACGTCCTGGCCGACCTGGTAGGACGAGGGACACAGGATGTTGCGGAAGCCCTGGGCCTCGGCCTCCTTCAGGATCGAGGAGCAGTGGTCCCAGCTCGAACGCAGCCGCCCCTCGGGCACGCCGAGAAACTGGTAGTCGTCCGAGCAGAGCGCGGCGAACCAGGACACCTCGGCGGCGTCGAGATCGGCGGAGGTGACGGGCACTACGGTCATGTGATTCCTCGGAAGCTCGGCGTGAATTGGCCCTTGCGTAGCATCGTCATTGATGTGCATCAATAGTGTATCAATTTTTCGCCGCAGAATCGATGCCCGACGAAACAGCCCTTCCCCGCTACCTCCAGGTGGCCGAAACCCTGATCCGCGAGATCGCGGCGGGGCGGCTGGCCGATGGCGCGCGGCTGCCGCCCGAACGCGAGATGGCCGCCGAGCGCGAGGTCTCGGTCGGCACCCTGCGCAAGGCGCTGGCGCGGCTCGAGGAGGCGGGGCTTCTGGAGCGCATCCAGGGCTCGGGCAACTACGTGCGCCACGCCCCGCAGGAGCTGGGCCTCTACGCCTTCTTCCGGCTCGAGCTGGTCGAGGGCGGCGGGCTGCCCACCGCCGAGCTGATCGCCGTGGAGCGCCGCGAAAAGGAGCCGGCCATGCCGGACTTCGGCCCGGCCCCCGAGGGCCACCGCATCCGCCGCCTGCGCCGCATCGGCGGCATTCCCGCGGTGCTCGAGGAGATCTGGCTCGATGGCGCGGCGGTCGCCGAGATCGACCGTTCGGACCTCTCCGAGAGCCTTTATCTTTACTACCGCGAGCGGCTGGGCCTGGTGATCACCCGGGCCGAGGACCGGCTCGGCGTGGCGCCGGTGCCCGATTGGGTGCCCGGCGCCTCCACGCTGACGCCGGGCGAGACCGCCGGTTTCATCGAACGCGTGAGCCAGGCCGCCGACGGCGCCCGGGTGGAATATTCCCGCACCTGGTTCGACAGCCGCCACGTCCGCTACGTGGCACGCCTCAGATAACGAAGGGACGACTTGAGCATGGTTAACTACGGCATCATCGGCGCCGGCATGATGGGGCAGGAGCACATCCGCAACATCCAGCTTCTGGGCGGGGCGCGGGTCGACGCGATCTTCGAGCCGGACGCCGAGATGCGCGGCCGGGCCGGGGCGCTGGCGCCCGATGCGGCGCTCGTTGCCAGCATCCCCGAGATGCTGCGCCGGAACACGCTTGACTGCCTGCTGATCGCCTCGCCGAACAACCTGCATGTATCGCAGATGGAGGAGGTCGCCGCGATCCGCCCGCTGCCGATGATCGTGGAGAAGCCGCTCTACACCAGCGAGGCCGAGGCCGCCCGCGTCGAGGTGCTGGCCCGCGATTATCCCGCGCCGATCTGGGTGGCGATGGAATACCGCTACATGCCGCCCATCGCGATGATGCTCGAGCGCGCCGAGGCCGAGACCGGCGGGCTGAAGATGCTGACCATCCGCGAGCACCGTTTTCCCTTCCTCGACAAGGTGCAGGCCTGGAACCGCTTCAACGCCACCTCGGGCGGCACGCTGGTCGAGAAGTGCTGCCATTTCTTCGACCTCATGCGGCTGGCCACCGGGGCCGAGCCGGTGCGGGTCATGGCCTCGGGCGGCCAGTCGGTGAACCACCGCGAGGAAAGCTATGACGGCCGCGCCCCCGACATCTGGGACAACGCCTATACGATCGTGGATTTCGACAACGGCGCGCGGGCGATGCTCGAGCTCTGCATGTTCGCCGAGGGCTCGAAGTATCAGGAGCACCTGAGCGCCGTCGGCCCGCGCGGCAAGATCGAGGCGCTGGTGCCGGGGCCGACGCGCTTCTGGCCCGAGCATCTGGGCCCCGCGCCGGTGCCGCAGGTGGTGCTGAGCCCGCGCAACCCCTCGGGCGAGCAGGTGCTCGACGTGCCGGTGGATCCGGCGCTGCTGGATGCCGGGGATCACAACGGATCGACCTTCTACCAGCACCGCCGCTTCCTCGAGGTGATCCGCTCGGGCGGGCCGGTCGAGGTCTCGCTGAGCGACGGCGCCAAGGCGGTGCGCATGGGGCTGGCCGCGCAGCGCTCGGCCGAGACCGGCGCGGCGGTCGCGCTTTAGCGCCCGCGAGGTGCGGCCTCGGGTCGCCGGTTATCGCCTAACACACAAGAGGCATGGTCAAATTCCCGGGCTGCGCTAGAGTTTCCGCCGTGGGAACCGAAGGAGGAGACCCAGACCGCAAGGTCGGCCCGGCCCGGCACAAGGGCGCGTCCGACCCGACCGGCTGGATTTCCGTGTCGCATCAGTCTGAGGAAAGAGAGATCATGTTCAACAAACTTCTCGCCGCGAGTGTCCTTGCCATGCTGCCCGCCGGGATGGCCTGGGCCGAAAGCCACGAATCCGGCGAAGGCATGGAGATCACCGGCGATCCCGAGGCCGGCGAGCGCGTCTACCGCAAGTGCATGGCCTGCCACATGGTGGGCGAGGACGCGCAGAACCGCGTCGGCCCGCAGCAGAACGGCGTTGTCGGCCGCGATGTCGCCGCGGTCGAGGGCTTCAACTACTCCGACGCGCTGATGGAGAAGGCCGAAGAGGGCGTGGTCTGGACGCCCGAGAACCTCGACGCCTTCCTCGAGAACCCGCGCGAATGGGCGCCGGGCACAAAGATGTCCTTCGCCGGTCTGCGCAAGGAGGAAGAGCGCGCGGATGTGATCGCCTACCTCGCGACGTATAACGCGGACGGCACCCGGGCGGAGTGATCCTTGGTGTGGGGCGTGGGTTGTGGCGCTGGTTTTCCGCTGGTGACGCGCCGCGCCGCAAGAGGTTGCTGACGCCGCGCAGCCCCGCGCGCCTGGGCTGAGACAAGAACGCCCGGTGGACCTCCGCCGGGCGTTTTTCTTTGTCGTCTAGGCGGAGTGGGGCCGGTCGTCGGCATGGCGTGGGGCCTGTCGCCGAGACGGCGTGGGGCCACGGATTGCCCGCCAATAGCTGACGCTCGAGCCTTCACCGCCTTCACTGCCTTCGCTACCCGCACCGCCTTCACCGTTTGTCGCAAACGGAGACGCTCTTCCACTTGCGCCCGAACAGCACCGAAGGTGCCGGGCGCGCGCCGGACCGGCCCCTTGGGCCGGCGCTCTTGTGGGCGAAGCGCATAGCTCACCCCTCGTCCTGACCTTGCGTGGATAAAGCGCGCCGCTCGACTGTCAGCAGCGCCGGCCCCCGGTCCGGCGCGCGCCCTCTGGTGCGAGGGGTGAGAGCGGCGCGAGGCGAGACGCGGCCTCTATTTCGACCGGTGCTCGGGGCGGCTAGGTCTGCGGATCGGCTCACAGCCACGTCAAAGCGCAGCGTGAGGGGGCTGGTCTCGTTCTCGAAGGGAGATGGCACTTAGGACGTCGGAGTGAGACGCCACCTAAGCCGTTGCGCCATCTCGGCACGATTGGAACCGCGCGCCGCGCCACACACGGCGCCCCGCACCAGCCAGCCACACACCAGCCGGCCCAAACCTCACCCCCCAGACCCCAGGTCCACCACCCGCCCCCCGGCGGCCTCGGCGTCCTCGGGGTCGTGGGTCACCATCAGCACCGGCAGCGCCCGGGCGCGGGCGTGCTCGAAGACCAGCCGGCGCATCTGCGCGCGCAGGCCCTGGTCGAGGCCCGAAAACGCCTCGTCGAGCAGCAGCGCCCGGGGGTCCGACAGCAGCATCCGCATCAGCGCCACCCGCGCCTTCTGCCCGCCCGAGAGGGTCGCGGGATCGCGCGGCCCGAAGCCCTCGAGGCCGATCTCGCAGAGACCCTCCTCGATCCGGGTCCGGCGCGCGGCGCGGCTGCCGCCGGGGGCCAGCCCGAAGGCCAGGTTCTGCGCCACCGAGAGATGCGGGAACAGCAGGTCGTCCTGGAACAGGATCCCGATCCGCCGCGCCTCGGCGGGCTTCGCGGTGATTTCCTCGCCATCGAGCAGCACCCGCCCCTCGAAGTGGAAGACCGGCGCCAGCGAGCCGGTGATCAGCGACAGGATGGTCGACTTGCCGACCCCCGAGGGGCCCATGACGCTCAGCACTTCGCCGGGGCGCACCGCGGCGTCGAGCGACACCAGGGGCGCGCGGCCCTGGCAGATCACCACCTCTTCGAGCCTCAGCCCCTCAGCCATGCAGCCCCCTGCGGTTGCGATAGATCAGCGCCGGCAGCATCAGCGCGGCGGCGAAGGGCACCATGACCGCCAGCGTCTGGGCCACGCCATAGACCCCGATCGCCCGCCGGTCGCCGCCCGAGGCCAGCGCCACGGCCTCGGTGGTCAGCGTCGGCACCCGCCCGCCGCCGACCAGCAGCGTCGGCAGGTATTGCCCGACGCTGACCGCCACGCCCACCGCCGCGGCGGTCAGGAGCGGGCGGATCAGCATCGGCAGCCGGACGCGCAGGAGCACCCGCAGCGGCCCCGCGCCGAGCGCCCGCGCCACGGTGCCCGCGCGGCCGTCCCAGGCGCGCCAGGGATCGCCGAGCGAGAGGAAGACGTAGGGCAGGACGAAGACCAGGTGACCCAGGATCACCGGCCCCGGCCCGGCCCCGAAGCCCAGCACCAGGAGCAGCGTCTGCAGCCCCGGCAGGAAGGCGATCTGAGGCACCAGGAGCGGCAGGTAGATGAGCCAGAGCCCGGCCTGGCTCAGCGCCCGGCCGCGGCGGTATTCGGCCTCGAGGCAGCCGACCACCAGCGCCAGCGCCAGGCCCACCGAGGCCAGCGCCACCAGCGCGGTGAGCCCCGTCGCCTCCCAGGCGCCCGGGCCGTGGCGCATCCAGTTCTGCGCGGTGAAGCCCCGGGGCAGCGGTTCGGGAAAGCTCCAGAAGCCCGCGAGCGACCAGACCGCGAGCCCCGCGAGCCCGGCCAGGATCACCGCCGCCGAGAAGCCGCCAGAGACCACGCCGAGGGGGCGCAGCACCCGGTCGGCAAGCCGCGCGCGACCGCCGCGCTCGATCCAGGCGAGCCCAAGCCGGGCGACGAGCGCCTCGCCCAGCCGCCAGAGCGCCAGCGCGCCCAGGACCAGCGCCAGTTGCAGCAGCGCCGCCGCCGAGGCCACCAGCCGCATCGAGAGGTCCGGGTCGCTCATCCAGCGCACCACCTGCACCGAGAGCGGCGGCGGCGTCGAAGGCCCGAGGATCAGCGCCACGTCGACGACGCTCATGGAATAGGCGAGCACCACGTAGACCGGCAGCCGGATCTGGGCGTAGATGCCCGGGAAGACCGCCTTCAGCCAGCCCGCGACCCGCCCGTAGCCCGCCGCCTGGGCCACCCGCAGCCGCCGCCGCGCGTCGGTCTGGCCAAGCGCCGCCAGCGCCATCAGCAGCAGGAAGGGCATCTCCTTGGCGACGAGCCCCATGGTCAAGGCGATGCCCCAGGGGTCCTGCACGATCAGAAGGTCGGGCGGCCGCTCCCAGCCCGTGGCCCAGGGCGAGAGCGCCCGGGCGATCCAGCCCGAGGGCGCGATCAGGAAGGCCAGCCCGAAGGCCATGGCCGCATGCGGCACCGAGAGGAGCGGCGACAGCAGCCGTTCGAGCGCGCGGAAGGCGCGGGTGCCCGACCAGCCGGCGAAGAGAAGCGCCACGCCCCCCAGCGCCAGAAGCGTCGACGCAAGCCCGGTGGTCACCGAGAGGCGCATCGCGGGCCAGAGCCCGGGCCAATCGGCCAGGTCGCGGAAGGGATCGAGCGAGACCGCGTCGAGCCCCGCCGCCGGCAGGTAGCCGAAGGCCGGCAGCAGCGTCCCCGCCAGCCCCGCCGCCACCGGCCCCAGCATGACCAAGACGGTCAGGACCGGCGCGGCGGCGAACGGCCCCGCTCCGCTGATCGTCCGGCGGCTCATGCGGTTACTGGACGACGCCGTAGCGTTCGATCCATTCCTCGGTGACGCGGGTCATCCAGCTCGGATGCGGCTCGGGCTGGACCCGGCCCAGTTCGGCGGGCGAGAGCGTGGCGACGCCCAGCTCCAGCGCGTCGAAGGCAGCGCGCTGCTCCTCCGAGAGCGCCTGCATGTCCAGCACGGTGTTGTAGCCCAGCACCTCGGGGTCCTGCGCGCGGACCTGCGCCTCGGGCGACATCAGGTAGTTGGCCACCACCATGGCGCCGGCCTTGGAGCCCGAGTTGTAGGGGATCGCCACGAAGGAGGCATTGCCCAGCGTGCCGTCCTCGAGGACGAAGGTGCGGATCGTCTCGGGCAGCTTGAACTGCGCGATGTTGCGCGAGGCCTCGTTGGGGTTGAAGGAGATCGCCAGGTCGATCTCGTCATCGGCCAGAAGCTGGATCTGCGCCGGCCCCGAGGCGGGATAGGCCCGGCCCTGGCGCCAGAGGTTCGGCGTCAGCGCGTCGAGATAGTCCCAGAGCGGCGCGGTCACCGCCTGGAAGTCGGCCTCGTCGACCGGGGCGCCCAGCACCGCGTTGTCGTCGACCAGCTCGATCAGCGTCTGCTTGAGGAAGGTCGCGCCCAGGAAGTCCGGCGGCTGCGGATAGGTGAAGCGGCCCGGGTTGTTCGCCGCCCAGTCGCGGATCGCCTCGGCTGAGGGCAGGGGGCGGTCGATGTCGGCGGTGTCATACATGAAGACCACCTGCGCCATGGCCCAGGGCGCCTCGAGCCCCTCGGTCGGCACGGTGAAATCTGTCTGCACGGTCTTGCCCGCGACATCGACGTATTGCCAGTTCGGCAGGTCCTCGGCGAAGGGGCCGAAGAGGATGCCGGCCTCTTTCATGGCGGCGAAATTCGGCCCGTTGATCCAGATCAGGTCGACCGCGCCGTCCGCGTCCTCGCCGGCCTGTTTCTCGGAGAGGACGCGGGTGACCGCATCGCCGGTGTCCGAGAGCTTGACGTGTTCGAGGGTGACGCCGTGTTCGGCCATGACCCGGTCGCCGACCCAGGAGATGAAGTCATTGGTCGCGGTGTCCCCGCCCCAGGCGTGCCAGTAGACCGTCTGGCCCTCGGCGGCCGCGGTGACCTGGGCCCAGTCGGCGGGATCGGGAGCTTGGGCCAGGGCCAGGGGCGCGGGCAGGGCGAGCGACGCCGCGAGGGCAAGCGTCCGGGCGGTCTGGAACGGGGTCATTGTCTCTCCTTGGGGTCGGTGAACACACCGGAGGCGGCCCAGAGCCTGAGCCCGCCGGTCAGATAACAGAGCGCCCCGAAGATCCAGGCGAGCGCCGGGAACTGGGACGGCAGAAGGCAGAGTAGCACGAAGAAGCCGATGGTCTCGGTGCCTTCGAGGATGCCGTTGGAGAAGTAGAGCGACTTGGAGCCCTGGGCCTCGGTGGTCAGCCCGCGCTTGGCCGCGAGGATCGCGTAGCCCAGGAAGCTCGCGCCGTTGAAATAGAAGGCGGCGAGCAGGAAGGCGCCCGCGAGGCCGTTCTGCGCGGGATCGAGCAGCACGAAGGCCAGCGGCACCGCGCCGTAGAAGAGGAAGTCGCTGGTGATGTCGAGATAGCCGCCGTAGTCGGTCTTGCGGCTGGCCCGCGCGATGGCCCCGTCGAGCCCGTCGGCGAGCCGCGAGACGAGGAGCGGCAGGAGCGCCCAGGTCACCGCGCCAAGCGCGATCATCGCGGCGGCTGCGAGGCCAAGCGCCAGGCCCGCCAGCGTGACGGTATTGGCCCCGATCCCCATATCCGCCAGCCGCCGCCCGGCCGCGTTCAGCGGCGGGTCGATCAGCGGCCTGAGACGGGCATCGAGCATGGGCGGCAACCTTCCAGCGTTGGATGCGGCCAATCAATGCACCCGGGCGCCGGACCCGTCCATCGGTTCAACGGGAACGTGATGGGTCGTAATGCGGGGGAGGGAGGGTTGGCGCGCTCCGCGGCGCGACGGTCCTGCACTTTCCCGCCCTGAAGGTAACGCCGCACCCCCTTGCGCCCGAACAGCATCGAAGATGCCGGGCGCGCGCCGGACCGGCCCCTTGGGCCGGCGCTCCTTGGGGTGGCGTGCCTAGCTCACAGTGAGCAATGACCTTGCTGGGATAAAGCGCACGGCTCAGTCGTCAGAAGCGCCGCCCCCCGGCCCGCCGCGCGCCCTCTGTTGCGCGGAAGGGGACCGTGTTGACGCGGAGAACGGGGAAGCCCGGCTTCACCGCGTCACGGCTTCGCCCTTCCTCCAATGCACCGCCGTCCTGCACATTGAGGCGCCGAAGGTAACGCCGCGCTTCTTGCGCCCGAATAGCACCGAAGGTGCCGGGCGCGCGCCGGACCGGCCCGATGGGCCGGCGCTCTTGTGGGCGAAGCGCTTAGATCATCGCTAGCCCTGACCTTGCTGGGTTAAAGCGCCTCGCTCAGTGGACAGCAGCGCCGGACCCCGGTCCGCCGCGCGCCCTCTGTTGCGCGGAAGGGGACCGTGTTGACCCGGAGAACGGGGAAGCCCGGCTTCACCGCGTCACGGCCTCGCGGACCCTGCAACGCTCCACCGTCCTCCACACTTCCGCTCAGGAGGAAGAGGGCGCCCGCGCCCTCACCTCACAGCCCCTCCCGCGCGATCTGCTCGGCGAGGCGGGCGACGGCGCGGCCGCGGGCGGTGGCGATGGCGGCGGCGGAGCCGGTGTCGCCCTGGATCGGCTCGACGATGGCGAACTGCCCCGCCGTGGCCCGCCCGCCGGCCTCGGGGGCGACGAAATACTGTCCGGCGAGCCGGAAGGTGCCCTCGGAGGTCGCCAGCATCTCCTCGAGCCGCACGTCGACCCGCGCGGCGGGGAAGGGCCGGAAGGGCCAGGGCTCGGGCGCCACGGTCACCCCGGTGATCACCGCGAGGTCCCGCGACAGCTGCAGGGTGATCGCCCGCGCCGGCAGATCGGCCCAGAGCGTGCCCGCCGGCGCGATCGCCCCGTCGGCGCCGCGCTGGAAGATCTGCTCGTCGGCGGCATAGGAGGGCAGGGTGACCTCCACCACCTCGAGGCTCGGGAAGGCCGAGGCGACCCGCGCCTCGGGCGGGCTGATGGGGCTGGCGAAGCGCGGTTCCGGCCCGCAGGCCGCGACGAGAAGGCCAAGGCCAAGCGCGGCCAGCCGCGAGAGTTTCAACATCGTCATGTGATCACCGTCCCAGGATGAGCGAATTGGGTTTGCGGTCGATGGTCCGGGCCAGCCGCTCGATCGCCGCCGCCGCCGCCTCGATCTGGCGGATGGCCTGCTGCGTGTCGCGCGAGAACTCGGACTCCCTTCCGTAGTTGCTGAGCGTGGCGCCGGCCTGGTTGGCGACGCTGCGCAGCTGCGTGGCGATGCCGGGCAGAAGCTGCGTCGCCTCTTCCACCGCCGCCGCCGCATCGCGGGCCGAAACCAGCGTGGCGTTGGCGTTCTCGGCCACGCCGCCCTCGCGCAGCTCCTCGAGCATCAGCCGCAGCTCGGAGAGCGCGCCGTTCAGCTCGCCCGGCAGCTCCCGGGTGGAGGGCTGGTCGAGGATCGCCTCGGCCGAGGCCAGAAGCTCGGAGGTGCGGTTGGCCAGCGTCTCGAGCGGCACCTCGCCGGCCTCGGTGAGGATGCCCTCGGCCTGGTCCACGAGGCCCGGCAGCCCTTCCGCCGAACGCTGCACGTCCTCGAGCGTCGCGGTCAGCCGCGCGGCGATGTCCTCGCGCTCGAGCTCGGAGACAATGGTGTTGAGCGAGCCCGAGATCTCCTCGAGGTCGCCTAGCACCGCGGCGATCTGGTCGGGCGCGCCCTGGACCGCCGCGCCGCCGGTCAGCCCGCGGACATCGGCGAGGATGGCCTGCACCTCGTCCATGGCGGCGACCAGCTCGTCGGGGATCGCCTGGGTGGCGGGCTTGTCGACATAGCTCTGCACCGAGGCCAGGAGCGCCCGCACATCGGCGCTGAGCGCATCGAGCGGCACTTCGCCCGCGCGGGCGACCACGGCGTCGACCTCCTCGACCACGCCCGGCAGCCCCTCGGCCGCCCGGCCGAGGTCCGCCACCGCGCCGGCGAGCGTTTCGGAGATGCCCTGGCGCTCGAGCTCGGAGAGGATCGCATTGAGCGAGCCCGAGATTTCCTGCAGGTCGCCGACGAGCCCCGAGACCTGCCCGGGCAGGCCCTGGACGTCCTGGCTTTCGGCCACGCCGCGCACCGCCGCGAGAATGCCCTGCAGCTCGTCCGGGGCCTCCTGCAACGCCTGGCTGCCAACGAGCGCGGTGGCGTTGTCGAGGAAGCCGATGGCCGATTGCATGACCTCTTCGATCGGCAGGTCGCTGACGCGCTGCAGCACGCCCTGGGCCGAGGTGGAGATGTCGGTCACATCCGCCCGCGTCGTGGGGATCTGCGGGTAGGGATCGGCGGCGCGCTCGAAGCGCGCCTCGCTGGCGGTCCCGGTCTCGACCAGCACGATCTTCAGCCCGCCGGTCAGGATCGAGGCATTGGTGAGCTGCGCGCGCAGCCCGTCCGCGACCCGCGAGGTGAGGTAGTCGAACAGCTCCTCCTCGCCCGCGCCGTCGCCAAGGCCGATCCGGCCCGGGTTGATCCGCACGGTGGTCAGGAGGCGGACGTCCTCGTCGCCGAAGCGCTCGGCGTCGACCAGCCCGGTGATCGCGGTGACCTCGCCGACGCGCAGGCCGCCCAGTTCCACCGCCGCCCCGGTCGAAAGTCCCGAGAGGTTCTGCTCGAAGACCATGGACATGGTGACGCTGCGCCCGTCGCCCTCGACCAGGAAGTCGTCGCGCGCGGCCTCCTCGTCGGGGAAGAGGTCGAAGACCGCCCCATCGGCCAGCGGCGCGCCGCCCGAGCCCATGTTCTCGAAGGTGATGCCGCCCGAGATCAGCGAGGCGAAGCTGTCGAAGTTCAGCCGCGCGCCCGAGGCCCCGAGCGAGAAGGAGAAGCCCGAGACGTCCCAGAACCGCGTCGTGTCGGTCACGAGCCGGGTGTAGGGCTCGTAGATCACCGCCTCGGTGGCCACGCCCGAGCCATCCTGGTTGATCTCGGCGGCAGCCACCTGGCCGACCTCGACGCCCTTGAAGTAGATCGGCGTATTGGCCGCGGGCAGCCCCTGGGCCGAGCGCAGGCGGAAGGCCACGCCTTCCTGGTCGGCACCCAGGAGCGGCGCGTTGGGCAGGCCCTCGAAGCGGCTGGCGAAGCCGCCGGGCTCGCTGTCCCAGGCGCCCTGGATGTAGACGCCCGACAGCACCGTATCGAGCCCGCTGACCCCCCGGGCCGAGACCTCGGGGCGGACCACCCAGAAGCGCGAGTCGCCGTCGATGTAATCGGCCAAGTCCTTCTCGATGCGGACCTCGACCACGACCTTTTCGAGGTCGGCGCTGAAGCGCACGGTCTCGACCAGGCCGACCTCGATGTCGCGGTAGCGCAGGAGCGTCTCGCCGGCCTTGACGCCCGCGGCATTGTCGAAGGTAATCTCGACCAGCGGGCCCTGGTCGGCGTAGTTGCGCCAGGCCGCCCCCAGCGCCACGGCCAGGGCCACCAGCGGGATCAGCCAGATCAGCGACAGGCGTTCGCGGAGCGGCGGCTTGCCCTCTTCAAGGGGCACGGCATCGGGTTCGGGACGGTCGGTCATGGGCGGTTAATCGGTCCTCTTGGCCTCGCGCGAGCGGGCATCCCAGATGAGACGCGGATCGAAGGCCTGCGCGGACAGCATGGTGAAGATGACGGAAAGGGCGAAGGTAAAGGCCGCGGGTCCGGGCCGAATCGAGGCGACCACGGAAAGCTGGACCAGCGACGACAGGATGGCGACCACGAAGACGTCGATCATCGACCAGCGGCCGATGAACTCCACGACCTCGTAGAGATGCGTGCGCTTGCGCGCGGGCACGGTCGAGCCGCGCCGCGCCGAGATGGCGAGAAAGGCGATGGCCAGGAATTTGCCGACCGGGATCAGCACGCTGGCGATGAGGATGATCGCCGCGACCCCGTAGGAGCCGTGGCTGGCGATCTCCACCGCGCCGCCGACGATGGTGTTCTCGGAAGAGGACACGATCGTCCGGGTGCTGAGCATCGGGTAGATGTTGGCCGGGATGTAGGCGATCACCCCGGCGATCCACCAGGCCCAGACCCTTTGCAGGCTGGTCGGATCGCGCGAGACCAGGTGGCTGCCGCAGCGCCCGCAGCGGTCCTGGCCCATCGGCCAGACCCGGGCGCAGCGGCGGCAGGCTACCAGCCCCGCCTCGCGGGCGGTCACTCTTCTTCCAGTTCCAGCGATTTCCATACCGACCAGGTGCACAGGTAGTTGTCGTTGAAGAGGACCAGGATCACCAGCACGGCGAACATCCAGAAGGCGGGGCCGAAGCCGATCTGCGCCAGATCGGCGACCTTGACCAGCGCCACGGCGCAGCCGATGGCGAAGATCTCGGCCATGGCCCAGGGCTTCAGCTCCTGGCTCAGGCGAAAGGCCCGGCGGGCCTGCGGGAAGGGCCGGCGGTCGGCCACCACCGGCACCAGCACGTAGAGGATCAGCAGCGTGCGGATCAGCGGGATCACGATGATCCCCGCGGCCACCACCACCGACAGGAAAGTCATGTAGCCCGAGCGGAAGCTCGAGGCGGTGTCGAGGATCGAGGTGGAATTGCCGAAGCCCCGCGCGTTGATGTCGAGGAAGGGGAAGAACAGCGCCCCGATCACCAGGATCATCACCGCCAGCGTCAGCGCGATGATCCGCGCGCCGGCCTTGCGGCGGGGCGAGATCAGCACCGTGTGGCAGTCGCGGCAGACCGCGCGGCCGCCCTTCTCGGGCATCCGCGCCACGTAGAGCGCGTCACAATGGGGGCAGGCGATCAGCTCCTCGATCGGCCGGCCGCCCAGGGGCGCGTCGGTGGTCATCTCTGCCTGCATCTGGGCGGCTCTCTCCCCGGGGGTTAAACCCGCGCATCGGGCGGGTGCGGCAACCGAAGGTGAAGACTAGGGGCAGTTGGCCACAAGGAAAAGGCCGCGTGCCCTTTGTGCGTGCCCTCGGGGCGGGTTGGGCGCCCGTCCGGCCCGTCACGATCGCGTCAGGGGCCGCTCGGGACGGGCTTTCGCGGTGCGGGGCCGCAAAGCGGCGTTTGGTCGCAAAGAGGCACGCCGGGGTCGCCTTGCGACAGGCGGGGCCGGGCGCTTTGGCGGATTGCTCGGGGCCAGAGCCGCCCTCGGGGCGGCGCCCAGAGAGGGGAGGTCCCATGTCACACCGTTCCGGTCCCGCGCCCCGCCGCCCCCGGCGCATCGGCCCCGCGCAGGCTTCCGTGCCCCGCCGTCCCGCCGGCCTCCGTCCCACGCCGGGTTTCGCAACCTGCCGCCTCGGGAGCCGCCGTTCCGCGCCCGCTGCGGCATCCCGGAGCCGCACCCTGCGCAGACACCCCGCGTCCGGTATCGCCCCCCTGAGCCGCGCTCTGCGCAGACACCCCGCACCCCCGAGCCGCACCCCGCACAGGCACTCCGCTTCCCTTGCGGCCACCCTGAACCCCACCGCGCCCAACACGGGAGCCGCCCGATGACCGCCCGCTCCGACATGCTGGCCCACCTGATGAGCCGCAGCCCCGGCTACACGCTGCCCCGCGCGCTCTACCGCGACGCTGACCTCTTCGAGGTCGACATGGAGCAGATCTGGTATCGCGACTGGCTGCTGATCGGCGCGGGTGCCGAGATCGCCAAGCCCGGCGCCCATATGATGCTGCAGATCGGCGCCTATTCGGTGATCGTCGTGCGCGGCGCCGACGGGCAGGTGCGGGCCTTCCACAACTCCTGCCGGCACCGCGGCTCGCGGCTCTGCAAGACCGGCAAGGGAGCGAGCCCCAAGCTCGTCTGCCCCTACCACCAATGGACCTACGACCTCGACGGGCGGCTGCTCTGGGCGCGCGACATGGGGCCGGGCTTCGACCCTTCCCGGCACGGGCTGAAGCCGGTGCATTGCCGCGAGGCGGCGGGCATCCTGTTCCTTTCGCTCGCCGCCGAGGCGCCCGCCTTCGACGCGCTGGCCGCCGCCGCGCGGCGCTACGCCGGGCCGCACGGGCTCGAGGGCTGCAAGCTCGCCCATGAGACCACCATCATCGAGAAGGCCAACTGGAAGCTGGTGATGGAGAACAACCGCGAGTGCTACCACTGCTCGGGCAGCCATCCCTCGCTCTGCGTCAGCTTCGACGACAACCCCAATATCGCGGGCGACGGCTCGGGGCGGGACGATCCCGCCATCGCCGCGCATCTGGCGAAATGCGAAGGCGCGGGCCTGCCCTCGGGCTTCACCATCGCGCCGGACGAGCAATGGCGCTTCGTGCGGGTGCCGCTTCTGGGCAAGGCGGTCAGCTACACGCTCGACGGCGGCCCGTCCTGCGAGAAGCTGGTGGGCGATGTGGCGATCCGCGACGCGGGCTCGCTGCTGTTCTTCCACTATCCCAACAGCTGGAACCACTTCCTCTCGGACGTGGTGATGCTGTTCTCGATGATGCCCATCGGCCCCGAGGAGACCGCGGTCACCACCAAGTGGTTCGTCCGGGGCGACGCGGTCGAAGGGCAGGACTACGACCTCGAGCGGCTGACCACGGTCTGGCGGCACACCAACGACGAGGACCGCGCCATCGTCGAGGAGAACCAGCTGGGGGTGAACTCCCCGGCCTATGAACCCGGGCCCTACAGCCCGGCGCAGGAAAGCGGCGTGTCCCAGTTCGTCGACTGGTACTGCCGGGTGATGACCGCGCGGCTGACCGGCCGGGCGCTCTACGTGGCGGAATGAGAGGGGACATGGCGGATCACTGGACCGACGAGGAACCGCTCGACTGCGTGATGGTGGTGCCCGAGGCGCCGGGAGTGAAGACCTTCGCCTTCCGCGCGCCCTCGGGGCGGCCCTTCGCCTACCGCCCGGGGCAGTTCATCACGCTGGAGCTGCCGCTGCCCGGCGGACCGGTGGAGCGGACCTACACGATTTCCTCGAGCCCCTCGCGGCCGCTGGTCCTCTCGGTCACGGTGAAATGCCAGGCCGAGAGCCAGGGCACCCGCTGGATGTTCGAGCACCTGCGCCCGGGCATGCGGCTCCGCGCCTACGGGCCGGCGGGGCAGTTCCAGCTCGGATCGCCGGAGCGGAAGTATCTCTTCATCGCCGCGGGCTCGGGCATCACGCCGATGATGTCCATGGCGAGCTACCTCTACGACTACGGCCACGAGCCCGACGCGCGGCTCATCGCCTGCGCGCGGCGGCCCTCGGACCTGATCTTCCGGCAGCGGCTCATTCACATGGCCTCGCGGGTGCCGGGGCTGCACCTGAGCTTCGCGGTGACCGAGGAAGAGCCCTACGAGGTCTGGACCGGTTACCTCGGGCGGATGAACCAGCTCATGCTGGGCCTCATGGCGCCCGACTACCTCGACCGCGAGATCTACTGCTGCGGGCCCGAGGACTTCATGACCATGGTGCGCGAGGCGCTGGTCGGCATGGGCTTCGACATGGAGCATTACCACCAGGAAAGCTTTGCCGCGCCGGTGGCCCTGGCCGAGGACGTGCCGGACTACGAGCATCTCGCCCCGCAGGAGGCCGAGGAGGCCGAGGTGGTCTTCGCCCGCTCCGGCGTCTCGGTGCCCTGCCACCAGACCGACACGGTGCTGTCGCTGTCGCGGGCCAACGGGCTGCGCATCCCCTCGGGTTGCACCTTCGGGATCTGCGGCACCTGCAAGGTGCGCAAATCCGCGGGCGAGGTGCTCATGGTGCATAACGGCGGTATCTCCGAGGAGGACATCGCCGCGGGCTACATCCTGGCCTGCTGTTCGCATCCGGTGGGCCGGGTCGAGGTCGAGGCCTGAGCGTCGAATTGCGCTTCCCGCGGGGCTCGGTCAGACTGCGCGGAAACTTGTCTGCGCAAGGGAGGGCGCGATGCCACGCGACACAGCCGACGATCCGATCCTGATCTGCGGGGCGGCCCGCACGCCGCTCGGGGCCTTCCAGGGGGCCTTCTCCGGGGTCTCCGCCACCGAGCTGGGCGCGACCGCGATCCGCGCGGCACTTGAGCGCGCGGGCCTCGCCCCCGAGGCGGTGGGCGAGGTGCTCATGGGCAACGTCCTGCCCGCGGGTCTCGGCCAGGCGCCGGCGCGGCAGGCGGCGATCGGGGCGGGGCTGCCGGTCTCGGTGCCCTGCACGACCGTCTCCAAGGTCTGCGGCTCGGGCATGAAATCGGTGATGCAGGCCTTCGACGCGATGCGCGCGGGCTCGGTCGGCGTGGCCGTGGCGGGCGGCATGGAAAGCATGACCAACGCGCCGTATCTCCTGCCGCAGGGCCGGGCGGGCGCGCGGCTCGGGCATTCGCGGATGCTCGATCACATGATGCTCGACGGGCTCGAGGACGCCTATGACATCGCCCCCGACGGCACCCGCCGCTCGATGGGCACCTTCGGCGAGGATTGCGCCGAGGCTTATCAGTTCACCCGCGACCAGCAGGACGCCTATGCCATCGAAAGCGTGACCCGGGCCAAGCGCGCCTCGGACAGCGGCGCCTTCGGCTGGGAGCTGGCGCCGGTCGAGGTGAAGAGCCGCAAGGGCGCGGTCGAGGTGGGCCGCGACGAGGGGCCGGACCGGATCGATCCGGCGAAGATCCCCAACCTGCGCCCGGCCTTCAAGAAGGAGGGCACGATCACCGCAGCCTCGTCCTCCTCGATCAACGACGGGGCGGCGGCGCTGGTCCTGGCGCGGGCCTCCGAGGCCGAGCGGCTGGGGCTCGAGCCCATCGCCCGGATCGTCGGCCACGCGGCCTATGCGGGCATGCCGGGCTGGTTCACCACCGCGCCGATCCACGCCAAGCGGGCGCTCTTCGACAAGCTCGGCTGGAGCGTCGAGGACGTCGACCTCTTCGAGATCAACGAGGCCTTCGCGGTGGTCGCCATGGCCGCCATGAAGGAGCTCGACATCCCGCACGAGAAGCTCAACGTGCACGGCGGCGCGGTGGCGCTGGGCCATCCCATCGGCGCCTCCGGCGCGCGGATCCTGGTGACGCTTCTGGGCGCCATGCGCGAGGCCAAGGCCAAGCGCGGCGTGGCCTCCATCTGCATCGGCGGCGGCGAGGCGACCGCCGTGGGTGTGGAGATGCTGGGGTAGGGGGCTGGGCTCGGCGGTGCTGTCCGCTGGCCTGGGGGTGCCTCGCTGCTCCTCGGGCAGGTGATGTTCTGTCGGTCTGGAAATAGCCGACGCTCACACCCGAGCCCACCCGGCGCGGAACAAGGCCGCAGGCCGCCGCGCCAGCGCCGTCCCGCCCCTTTGGGGCGGCGCTTTTGATAGGGACACGCGCAGGGCGTGGGGCGGAGGTATTTTGCTGCCATAAAGCGCGCCGCCCGGCTGTTGGAGGCGCCACCCCTCGGGACGGCGCTGGCGCTCTGTTCGGGCGGGGTGGGACGGTCGAGGGCGCGTCTGACGCGTCCGGGCTCACCCCGGCGCTGCGCCCGAAACAACCCTCGCCCTACCGCTACCCCGCCAGCCGCGCGACCCAGTCGGGCAGTTCGGCGAAATCCGAGAAGCGCCCGGCCTGCGGCAGCTCCTCGGCGGGCGTCTTGCGGTAGCCTTCGGAGTAGAGAAGGAAGGGCACCCCGGCGCGCTGGGCGGTCTCGGCGTCGACCTCGCTGTCGCCGATGTAGAGGCAGGGCCCGGCGCCCATGGCCCCGAGCGCGGCGAGCAGCGGCGCGGGATCGGGCTTGCGCACCGAGAGGCTGTCGCCCCCGAAGACCGCCGAGAAAATCCCCGTCAGACCGAGATGCGCCAGCACCGCCCGGGTCGGGCCGATCGGCTTGTTGGTGCAGAGCGCCAGCCGGTGGCCCGCCGCGGCCAGTGCCTCGAGCGCCCGGGGCACGCCGGGATACAGCCGGGTCAGCCCGAAGCTCACCTCGTAGCGGGCCTCGAAGCGGGCGCGCAGGTCCTCCTGGGCGCTCTCGGGCAGGTCGCGGGCGGCGCGCATCCGGGCGATGAAGACGCCCGCGCCGCTGCCGATGAAGCCGGTGGCCTCGGCCAGGCTCAGGGGCGCGCGGCCCTCCTCGGCCAGGATCCCGTTGGCGATGCCGCGGATCTCGGGGGCGCTGTCGATCAGCGTGCCGTCGAGGTCGAAGGCGATCCTCACCGGCCGGCCGCCGCGCGGATCGCCGCGATGTTCTCGCCGTAGACCCCGGGGGCATCCGCCGAGCCGCCCTTGAAGACCGCCGAACCCGCGACCAGCACGTCGGCGCCGGCCTCGGCGACCAGCGGCGCGGTCGTGGTGTCGACCCCGCCGTCGATCTCGATGTGGGTCTCGCGGTCGCCGATCATCGCGCGCAGCCGGCGCACCTTCTCGGTCAGGTCGATGAACTTCTGCCCGCCGAAGCCCGGGTTCACGGTCATCACGCAAACGAGGTCGGCGAGCGGCAGAAGATGCTCCACCGCCTCGGCCGGGGTGCCGGGGTTCAGCGCGACGCCCGCCTTCATGCCCGCGGCGCGAATCGCCTGCAGGGTGCGGTGGGTGTGCGGGCCCGCCTCGACATGGGCGGTGAGGATGTCGGCGCCAGCCTCGGCATAGGCCTCGATATAGGGATCGACCGGGGCGATCATCAGATGCACGTCCATGACCGTTTTCACATGCGGGCGGAAGGCCTTCACCGCCGGCGGGCCGAAGGTGAGATTGGGCACGAAATGCCCGTCCATGACGTCGATATGCACCCAGTCGGCGCCCTGGTCCTCGATGGCGCGGATCTCGCGGCCGAAGTCGGCGAAATCGGCCGAGAGGATCGAAGGGGCGATCTTGATCGAACGGTCGAACGGCATGGGCTGTCCCTCTTGTGGGTCTGGATCGGCCCGCTTCTGGCACGCCGGGCCGCCCAGGTCGAGAGCGGCGCGCGGCGGGCCCCCGCCGAGTGTCATGGCAGCGTCACGGGGCTGGGCTAGGTGGCGGGGCAGAGATGGATCGGATCCGGGGGACCGAGAGATGATGGAGCTGAACCCGCTGCGCTACGTGCTGACCTGCTGCTTCGCGGCCTCGCCGAGCGGCCCGATCGCCCGGCTTCTGGGCCGGCCGCGGCCGGACCTCTTCGACTGAGCTGGCCCCGAGCCCCGCGCGGCGGTTTTTCCGCCACAGCGCGGGGCCCGACCGGCGCCCGCCCCTTGCCGGGCAGGGCAGGGAGGCCCCACAAGGGCGGCATTTGCCGCGCGAGGTGCCAGCCATGAGCACACAGATCACTCTTCTCAACGGGCCGAACCTGAACCTGCTCGGCCAGCGCCAGCCCGAGATCTACGGGTCCGAGACGCTGGCGGATGTGACCCGCGACTGCACCGAGCTGGCCGAGCGGCTGGGCTTTGCGCTGAAGGCGCGGCAGTCGAACTCCGAGGGGCAGCTGGTCGACTGGATCCAGGAGGCACGGCTCGACTCCGCGGGGCTGGTGATCAACCCCGGGGCCTATTCGCACACCTCGGTGGCGATCCTCGATGCGCTCAACGCTTTCGAGGGACCGGTGATGGAGGTGCATATCTCCAACATCCACAAGCGCGAGAGCTTCCGCCACCACAGCTATGTCTCACACCGCGCCGATGCGGTGATCGCGGGGGCGGGCACGCAGGGCTATCTCTTCGCGTTGGAGCGGCTGGCGCGGCTTCTGGGCTGAAGGGCCCCGGGCGGTATTTCAGGAAAATTCGGACGAGCGGCGGCGCAGGACCGGATGCCTGCGCCCCCGGTCCCGCGTCCTCAGTCCCTACTGCGGCAGCGCGGCGCAATGCGCGCCGCCCGCGCTCTCGTTGCTGCCCCAGGCGATGGCGGCGGGCTGCTGGAAGCGGTTTACCGGCCCGCTCTGGGCCTGATCGAGGATCAGGAGCCCCAGGACGAAGGCCAGCGTCAGCCCGGCGGTCAGCTTGCGCGTCCTCATGAGCGCGCCTCCAGCCCCAGCCAGGGGCGTAGCTTCACGCCGTAGAAGGCGCCGCCGAAGGCCGCAACGAACCAGGCCCAGCCGTGCAGCGAGCCGGTGGAGATGCCCGAGAAGAAGGCGCCCACGTTGCAGCCGAAGGCCAGCCGCGAGGAATAGCCCAGCAGGAACCCGGCGATCACCGTGGCGACCCAGGCCCGCGCCGGCAGTTTCGGCAGCCCCTGGCTGAAGCCGCCGCGCCAGGCCGCGACCAAGAAGGCGCCGCCGATGATCCCGAGGTTGGTGAGCGAGGTCACGTCGGTCAGAAGGCTGTCGCCCAGCCGCTCCATGTTGCCCGGGGTGCCCCAGAAGCTCGAGCCCGAGAGGTCGGCGCCGAGCACCGTCGCGCCCTTGGCGGCCCAGAGGCCGAGCCCGTAGACCACGCCCCAGGGCTGGCCCGCGACCACCAGGTTCAGGACCGCGAGGCCCGCGAGCAGCAGCGCCGCCACCCAGTAGCGGCGCGGGATGCTGCGCTGCTCGGGGGCGGCGCGCCACATCAGGACGGCGGCGACGCTCGCCAGCGCGGCCAGCGTGATCAGCAGGCCAAGCGTGCCCTCGAAGACCACCGTCGGCAGGGTGCCGAAGCCGGTCCACCAGAGCAGGTGATCGGCCCCGAAGAAGCTGCCGAGCGCAAAGAAGGGCAGGGCCAGGAGGCTCACCGGGTTGCCGCTGCCCGAATTGACCAGCGTGCCCGAGCCGCAGCCCATGACCACCTGCATGCAGGCGCCGAAGACGAAGGCCCCGCCGATCATGGCAAAGCCCACCGGCGCATGCGCGCCGATCAGCTCGCCGCCGCTCGAGGCCAGGAGCGGGAAGGCGACCAGCGCCACCGCGGCGATCGAGACGAGCTGCGCCACCGTGCCGGTCGGGTCACCCTCGCGGATGAGCCGCCGCCAGGGGCCGGCGAAGCCGAAGCGGTAGCCCTCGAGCACCAGGCCGAAGCCGAGGCCGATGGCCAGGAGCAGCCCGAAGCGCAGCCCCACCAGCATCGCCACGGCGAGGACAAGAACAAGCGCACCGGCCAGAAGGCCGGTGCGGGTCAGAAGCGATGTCGCGGGGGCCGCAGCGGCCCCCGTCGCGCTGGCATGGGACATGGTTTAGAAGACGTCCTTGATCTGGTTCCACAGCGTGCTGAGCGGACCCGGCACATTGGCCATGTCATAGCCCGCGTTCGACCAGCCGACCATGCTTTCGGGATAAAGCTTCACGTTGTCGATCCCGGCCAGCTCGGAAAGCGCGAACCAGTTGGTCGCGGCCCAATGCCCGGTGTTGCAGAAGGAGATCAGGTTCTCCGCCGAGGACAGGTCGTTCTCCTCGGCCAGCGAGCGCGCGGCGGCGGCGTCGATGATCGCCGGGCCGCCCGAGAACCAGCTCGAGTGCACGAAATACTGCGACTGCGGCAGGGTGCCGGGCTTGGCGGCGGCCGGATGCGACTGCTGGCCGTTCCAGAAGCTCTCGGGCCGGGCGTCGAGCAGGAGCGTGTCGCTGCCGCCGTCGATGGCGGTCTGCACGTCCTCGACGCTGGCGGTCCAGCTGTCGTCCCAGCTCACGGTGATGTCGGAGGCCTCGGGGCTCACCGCCTCGGTCGAGAGCGCGAAGCCCTCGGCGTCCCAGGCGTTGATGCCGCCGTTGAGGATGGCGATCTCCTCGAAACCCGAGGACTTCAGCGTCCAGTAGACGCGCGCGGCGGCGCCGAAGTCGGTCTCGCTTGCGCCCTGGTAGGTCACCACGACGGGCTTGTCCTGCTCGAGGCCGAGGCGCTGGAAGGTCGCGGTCAGCTCCCCGGCGGGCACCAGCTGGCCCGGGTTGTCGGAGGGGCCGCGGAAGAGGCCGTAGGGCGCGTTCACCGCCCCCTCGATGTGGCCGCCGCCGTAGCCGTCCTCGCCCTCGGCGCGGATGTCGAGAAGCTGCACCTCGCCCTGGCCCAGCTCGGCCTGCAGATCGGCGGCCGAGACCAGCGGGCCGTCGATGGCGGCGAAGGCGGGCGCGGCGAGAAGCGCCAGCGCGGAAGATGTGGCAAGAGTTTTCATGTCGGATCCCCAAAGCCGATTGTGTCTGTGTCTCCCTTCTGAATTGTCGCTCGGACGGCCAGGGACAAGGCGGGGTGGGCCAGGCGCGCATCCCGCGCCGGGAACAGCGTTCCGCCGGGGCAGGCGGGCCCGCGGCGCTGTTTTGGACCGGGCGGGCGGGGCAAAACAGCCGTTTCGCGCCCCGGGCAAGCGCCCGACGCCCGTCCTTATTTTTCCAAACTGCCGAAAAAAGCGGCACCGGGGCCGCGGGTGGCGCGCCGAGCGCGCGCAACCCCACGCTGCGGAGCTGCCGAAACCGCTTTGACCCGGTCCGTTTCCGCACCATTTCGCCTCAGAAATCGTGCAATCCGGTCCGGTTCGCCTTGAGACCGGGGCAAAATTTTCGCAATAACGCCGCCATCGGTGTCATTCCTGGGAAGGGGTAGTCTTGTCGCTTTTCCTCATCGTGGCCTTGCCATTCCTCGGGGCGCTTCTGCCCGGGCTGATGTATGGTGCGGGCCGCCGCGCCTGCGCGAGCGTGACCCTGGCCGTATCGCTGACCGCGCTCATCGGGCTTCTGACCCATCTTCCGGCGCTCTGGCGGGGCGAGGTGATCTCGGCCCGGGTCGACTGGCTGCCGGTCCTGGGGCTGAACCTCGAGCTCTGGCTCGACCCCCTGGGCTTCTTCTTCGCGGCGCTGATCCTGGGCATCGGCTGCCTGATCATCGCCTATGCGCGCTATTACCTGTCGCGCGGCGACCACATGGGCGAGTTCTTCACCTATCTGCTGCTCTTCCAGGGCGCGATGGTGGGCATTGTCCTCTCCGATAACATCCTGCTTCTGCTGATCTTCTGGGAGCTGACCTCGCTGTCCTCCTTCCTGCTGATCGGCTACTGGAAGCATCTGCCCGAGGGCCGGCAGGGCGCCCGCATGGCGCTGGCGGTGACCGGCGCGGGCGGGCTCGCGATGATCGGTGGCGCGCTGATCCTGGGCGAGATCGCCGGCAGCTACCGCATCTCCGACATCATCGCGGCGCGCGAGGCGATCCAGAGCTCCGAGCTCTTCACCCCGGCGCTGATCCTGATCCTGCTGGGCTGTTTCACCAAGTCGGCGCAGTTCCCCTTCCACTTCTGGCTGCCGCACGCCATGGCCGCGCCGACGCCGGTCTCGGCCTATCTGCACTCGGCGACCATGGTGAAGGCGGGCATCTTCCTGATGGCGCGGCTCTGGCCGGCCTTCTCGGGCACGCCGGAATGGTTCTACCTGGTCACAACGGCGGGGCTGATCACCATGTGCCTCGGCGCGGTGATCTCCTTCTTCAAGCATGACCTGAAGGCGATCCTGGCCTTCTCGACGGTCTCGCACCTGGGGCTGATCACCATGCTGCTGGGCACCGGCACGGCCTTCGGGGTGCTGACGGCGGTCTTCCACATCCTCAACCACGCGACCTTCAAGGCGGCGCTCTTCATGTCGGCGGGCATCGTCGATCACGAGGCGCATACCCGCGACATCCGCAGGCTCGGCGGGCTCAGGCGGCTGATGCCGGTGACCGCGGCCATCGCGATCACCGCGGCGCTCGCCATGGCGGGCATTCCGCTCCTCAACGGCTTCATCTCGAAGGAGATGATGCTGGAAGAGGCGGTGAAGACCACGCTCTTCGGTCCGGGCTGGCTGGTGCCGGTGCTGGCGACCTTCGGCGCGCTCTTCTCGGCGGCCTATTCCTTCCGCTTCATCGCCCATGCCTTCCTCGGGCCCGAGCGCAATGACTACCCCTCGCATCCGCATGATCCCAATCCGGGCATGTGGCTGCCCCCGGCGCTTCTGGTGGTGCCGGTGGTGGTGATCGGCGTGGCGCCCTTCCTGGCGGAGCCCTTCGTGAAATTCGTCACCGGGGCGGTGCTGGGCGGCGTCTCGCCGGTGCCCGAGTATCACCTGGCGATCTGGCACGGCTTCAAGCCGCCGCTCTACATGTCGGCGGTGGCCGTCGCGGGCGGCCTGGTCCTCCTGGCGCTGCACCGCGGCCTGCAGAAGGGCTGGGACGCGGCGCCGCGGCCCGAGGCCAAGACCATCTTCGACGCGATCATCCAGGGCGCCATCACGCTGGCGCGCGGGCTGACCGGGGCGCTGCACGACGGGGCCTTCACCCGCTACGCCGCGATCCTGGCGCTGGCGATCATCGCCGCGGCGGGCCATGCCTGGATGACCGGCACCGGCGCGCCCGCCACCCAGGAGGCCGAACTGCCGAACCTCGCCGCGGGCCTCGGCTGGCTGATGCTGGTGGCGGCGACGGGGCTTCTGGTCCTGACCCATCACAACCGGCTTCTGGCGCTGATCCTCATGGGGGTGATCGGCACCATGGTGTCGGTGGGCTTTGCCTATTTCTCCGCGCCCGACCTCGCGATGACGCAGATCTCGGTCGAGGTGGTCACGATCATCCTGATGCTCCTGGCGCTGAACTTCCTGCCCGACTGGACGCCCAAGGAAAGCCTGCCGATGCAGCGCTTCTTCGACGGCACGGTCGCGGTGCTGGGCGGGCTCGGCGCGGGGCTTCTGTGCTTCAACCTCTTGAACCGCGAGGCGGTCATGGCGCCGATCTCGGGCTATCACCTCGAGAACAGCTACCTCGGCGGCGGCGGCACCAATGTGGTCAACGTGATCCTCGTCGACTTCCGGGGCTTCGACACCTACGGCGAGATCATCGTGCTGGGGATCGCCGCGCTGGTGATCTACGCGCTGACCGAGACGCTTCTGTCCGGCCCGGTGCGAGCGCGGCTCCTGAACCGCGTCGCCGACAAGCCGCTGGCGGGGGACATGCATCCTTTGATGATGGTGGTGCTGACCCGGGTGATGATGCCGATCGTGCTCATGGTCGGGGTCTACATCTTCCTGCGCGGCCACAACGAGCCCGGCGGCGGCTTCATCTCGGGGCTGATCGTCGCGGTGGCGGTGGTCATGCAATACATGGCCTCGGGCTTTGCCTGGGCCTCGGACCGGCAGCGTTTCCCCTATCACGGGATCATCGGCTCGGGCGTGCTGGCGGCGGGGCTGACCGGCATCGGCGCCTGGTTCACCGCGACCGAGTTCCTGGCCTCGAGCTTCGGCTACGTGAAGCTGCCGGGCCTAGCACCCTTCGAGGTGGCCTCGGCGCTGTTCTTCGACCTCGGGGTCTTCCTCGCGGTGGTGGGCGCGGTGCTCCTGTCGCTCGAGAGCTTCTCGCGGCTCGCCCGGCGCGCCGACAGCCGAGATCCGGAACATCCGATGGACATCGACCCCTCGCGCGGGGACGGGGACACGAGGGAAGGGGCCTGACATGGAACTTGTCGTTGCAAGCGCCGTCGGCGTGCTGACCGCGGCCGGCATCTACCTGGTGATGCGGCTGAGAACCTTTCCGGTGATCCTCGGGACCGCGCTTCTGACCTATGCGGTCAACGTCTTCCTCTTCGCCAGCGGACGGCTGACCGTCGGCGCCGCGCCGATCCTGCGCGACGGCATGGAAAGCTATGCCGACCCGCTGCCGCAGGCGCTGGTGCTGACCGCCATCGTGATTTCCTTCGGGATGACCGCCGTGGTCGTGGTGATCGCGCTCGGGGCCTACCTGGGCGGCGACGACGACCGCGTGAACGACGCGCAGGCCGCCTTCGACAACGGGCGCGAAGGCCGCAAGGAGAACGCGCAATGAGCCATTGGATCATCGCCCCGGTCGTGCTGCCGGCCTTCCTGGCGGCCTTCATCGTGCTGACCGCGCGCTTCCACCGCGGCATCCAGCGCACCGTGTCGCTGGGCGGCGCGACCCTCGGGCTGGTCATCGCGCTGGGGCTCTTCGTCCAGGCCTCGGACGGCACGCTGAGCCTCTACCAGCTCGGCGACTGGGCCGCGCCCTTCGGGATCGTGCTGGTCGCCGACCGGCTCGCCACGATGATGCTGGTGCTGACCGGCACGCTGTCGATCGCGGTGCTGCTTTACGCCATCGGCTCGGGCTGGGACGCCCGCGGGCGGCATTTCCACGCGCTGATGCAGTTCCAGATCATGGGCATCAACGGCGCCTTCCTGACCGGCGACCTCTTCAACCTCTTCGTCTTCTTCGAGGTGCTGCTGATCGCCTCCTACGGGCTGATGATCCACGGCGGCGGCGCGCGGCGGCTGAAGGCGGGCACGCAATACGTGCTCTATAACCTCCTGGGCTCGACGCTCTTCCTCTTCGCGCTCGGCACGATCTACGCCGAGACCGGGACGCTCAACATGGCCGATCTCGCGGGAAGGGTGGCGGCGATCCCCGAGGACGGCAACGCCGGGATCCGGGTGGCGGCGGTGCTCCTGATCATCGTCTTCGCGATCAAGGCGGCGGTGGCGCCGGTGCACTTCTGGCTGCCCTCCTCCTACTCCGAGGCGCCGGGGCCGGTGGCCGCGCTTTTCGCCATCATGACCAAGGTCGGCGCCTATGCGATCCTGAGGATCTACACCATGGTCTTCCCGCCAGAGCTGGACATCGTGGCGGGGCTGCACGGCTGGTGGCTGATGCCGCTGGGGCTTCTGGGGCTCGCCGTCGGCATGGTCGGCGTCCTGGGCGCCTGGCGGCTCGACCGGCTGGTCGCCTTCTCGGTGATCGGCTCGATGGGCATGGTGACCATCGCCATTTCGATCTTCACCGAGGCGGGCATCACCGCGGGGCTCTACTACATCGTGCATTCCACGCTGGCGACCGCGGCGCTGTTCCTGATCGCCGACCTGGTGCTGACCCAGCGCGGCGGCGCGGGGCTGCGGCTTTACGCGACCACGCCCATTCGCGGCAACGCGATGATCGCGGGCTTCTTCTTCGCCTCGGCCATCGCCATGACCGGGCTGCCGCCGCTCTCGGGCTTCCTCGGCAAGCTGATGATCCTGGATGCGGCCTTCACCAGCGAGCTGGTGGTCTGGGCCTGGGCGGTGATCCTCGGCTCCTCGCTGATCGCCGTGGTGGGCTTCGCCCGCGCCGGCAGCATCGTCTTCTGGAAGGCCAAGCAGATCGCCTCGGAGCAGGACGACCCGCGCAGCGAGATGGACAACGTCGCCTCCAAGCCCGACTACCCCGAGGGCCAGCCCGCCGCGCTGCCGGCGGTGGCGATCGGCGGGCTCGTGGCGCTGATCGCGGTGCATTCGCTCTGGGCGGGGCCCGCGACGGCCTATTTCCGGGCCACCGCCGACCAGCTTCTGAACCCCGCGCCCTATATCAACCTGGTGCTCGGCACCGAGGGCAAGACCATCGAAGAGGGTGGCAACGCGCTGGGCTACAAGAAGGACAAGGGCGGCAAGGATGACGCGGCCAAGGGCAGCGACGAAAGCGGAGGGCACTGAACATGGCCGAACCCCGTGACACCGAAGGCCCCGGCCTGATCCGGCGCATCCTGCCGCACCCACTGCTGACGCTCCTGCTGATCGTGGTCTGGTGCATCCTGTCGAACGCGCTGACGCTAAACACGCTGGTCCTGGGCGTGATCCTGGGGGTCCTGATCCCCTTCTTCACCTATCCCTACTGGCCCAACGTGCCGGCGGGCTTCCGGCCCTTGAAGATGCTCAGCTACACGGGCCTGGTGATCTGGGACATCATGGTCGCCAACGTCGTGGTGGCCTGGATCGTGCTGACCCGGCGCAACGCCGACATGCGGTCCTGCTGGGTGACGATCCCGCTCGAGCTGCGCACCCCCGAGGCGATCACCGCACTGGCGGGCACGATCACCCTGACCCCGGGCACCGTCTCGGCGGATCTGTCCGAAGACGGGCGCTGCCTCCTGGTGCATGCGCTCGACGCCGAGGACCCGGCGGCGGTGCGCGACGAGATCAAGAGCCGCTACGAGGCCCGCCTGAAGGAGATTTTCGAATGATGCCTCCCGAGAGCCTGTTCGACTGGGCGCTGGTCATCGCCGTCGCCGCGGTGGCGCTGAGCCAGGTGCTGGCCATGGTGCGGTTGATCCTGGGGCCGAACACCGGCGACCGGATCCTCGCGCTCGACACCATGGTGATCAACGCCATCGGCCTGATCGTGCTGCTCGGCATCGCCGAGGGCTCCGAGGTCTACTTCGAGGGTGCGCTGATCTTCGCCATGCTGGGCTTCGTCTCGACCGTGGCCTATGCGCGCTTCATCCTGAGGGGGGACATCATCGAATGAGCCAGCTTCTGGAATTTGCCGCGGCCCTGGCGCTGATCATCGGCGCGCTCTTCACGCTGGTGGGCTCCTACGGGCTCTTGAAGCTCGACGACCCGATGAAGCGCCTGCACGCGCCGACCAAGGCGGGCACGCTGGGCATCGGCTCGCTGATCATGGCCTCGATCCTGCATTCCTTCGCCACCGGCGGGAACTCGGTGCACGAGGTGCTGGTCATGGCCTTCCTTTTCGTGACTGCGCCGATCTCGGCGCATTTCGTCTCCAAGGTGCATCTGCACCGGGGCACCTGCGCCGAGCCGCCCGCGCCCGAACCGGGCCGCGACTGGGCGACCCGCGCCCGCCCCGAGGAGATCGGCGGGGCCAACAGCACCGACGCCTGAGGGGAAGGTGCCTCGCGTGCGGGGCGCCTCTCCGGGTGTGTTTTGCGCACCTTGGCTTGCGTCTCGGCGGGGCAGGGGCCGCGCCGCATTTCCCGCCACCCGCCCGCCAAACCCCGCCCTTTCTGTTGCGCAGAAGCCACCCGTGGCCTCCGACCGGGCCCGAAGCGGCGCCTCGCTCGCTGTCTTTCTTTGAGAAACAATCGCGACTTGCTAGGTTTGCCGAAGAAAAAAAGAACAGAGGCAGGCAGCAGAGAATGGGAACGGGCTATCGTGGCACGTTCGTCATCTCGTGGTCTCAAACGGGTATAGACGGGCTCGACGCGGCACCAGTCGCGTCGATCGACGTTGGGGCGGTATGGTCCTGGCAGGGCGAGGCGGTGCGTGTGGACGGACCGAGCGCCGTGTTGCAACTCGAACGGACCGAGGATGACGTGCATCTGAGGAAGCGCGCGGCGCGCATGGTGCGGCGCCTCGTGGGCGCGGCGCTGGATAGCAGCCGCAGCCCCGCCGAGGATCTGCCCGAACCGCCGCTCGCCGACCAGAGCTTCGTGGTCACCGACGGGCGGCAAAGCTTCACCGTCACGCTGATCGAGGTCGGCCCGGACAGCGCGCCGCTGCTGATGTTCGTCGACGCGGTGCCGCCGCCGCGCACCGATCTCTGGGTCGTGCATCACAGCCTCGACCGGGCCCAGGGCGACCCGCAATCGCATCTCGGCACCGGAGTGATCTGCTTCACCCGTGGCACCCGCATCCGCACCGCGGGCGGCAGCCGCGCGGTCGAGGATCTGCGCGAGGGCGACCTGGTGCAGACCAAGGACAACGGGCTGCAGCCCATCGCCTGGATCGGCAGCCGCCGGATGAGCGGCGCGCGGCTCTTCGCGCTGCCGAAGCTCCGGCCGGTGCGGATCCGCGCTGGCGCGCTTGGCATCGAGCGGCCGGACGAGGAGCTGCTGGTCTCGCCGCAGCACCGGCTCCTGGTGCAGGGGCGCAAGGCGCGGTCGCTCTTCAACACCGACGAGGTGCTGGTCGCGGCCTCGGACCTGATCGATGGGCGCTCGGTCCTGGGCGACACCCAGGTGCGCGAGGTGACCTATATTCACCTCCTGCTGCCGCGCCACGAGATCCTCTTTGCCAATGGGGTGGAATCCGAGAGCTTCCATCCCGGGGAAACCGCGCTCGACACGCTCGATCCCGGCGACCGGGCGCGGCTCGCGCGGGTGGTGCCCGAGGTCGAGCGCATGCCCCAGGCCTATGGCGCCTGCGCGCGGCGGATGCTGAGCGCTTCGGAGGCGGCGATCCTGTTCCACGACGCGGCCTGACGGGCGCGGGCTAGGTTTAGAGGTTTTCCTAGAGGTGCGGTGACGCGGGGCAGGGCGGTTCAGGGCCTGTCCGGTTTGCGGGTTGCGCGCGTCTCTTGCGAAGCCGCGGCGCAGGCGCGCTCGGACGCCCCCCGCTTACTCCCGCAGCTCGCCCGGCTTCACGCCCCAAAGCGCCGATTTCGGCGCCCAGCCGGAATAGCCCCCGGCCTCGATCTCGCACCAGGCGGGCTCGCAGCGGCCGAGCCGCGCGATGACCCCGAGCGCCAGCTCGGCGGTGGCGGGGGCGGCGTCCTCGGGGCGGGCGCGGATCTGCAGCTTGTCGCGTTCGACGATCACCGTCCGCACGCCGGAAAGCAGCGCGTAATGCACCCAGCCGCCGGCGCCGTCGCGGTCGCGCACCCGGCGCCAGTGGCCAAACTCGGCGGTGATCTCCAGCGGCATGTCGCGCCGCACGTAGACCCAGTCGATGCGATGGCTGAGCGAGGGGCCGCGGCGCACATTGCCCTCGGCGGCCTTCAGCGAGACGTAGCGCGGCAGCGGCAGATTTGTGATGGGGCCGCGCTCTTCGGCGGCCTCGGCCGCGACGCTCTGCGCGAGAAGGGCGAGGGCGAGGAGGACGCCCGTAAACGCTTGGATCATGGCCTCTGCTCGAGTTTTTGAGGCGGGGTTCTTGTGCCCCGTCCGGTCTTGGGACACTCTGCCTCCGATCAGCGGATCGGGAAAGATGAGGAGGGCTCGGATGCCGTCAAAACGTCTGAGTGTTGTCGTCACGCGACGCTTGCCGGAGGCGGTGGAAACCCGCCTGTCCGAGCTGTTCGACGTGTCGCTGAGGGATGACGACACCCCGATGACCAAGCCCGAACTGGCCGCCGCCATGCGCGAGGCCGACGTGCTGGTGCCGACGGTGACCGACCGCATCGACGCGGGCCTGATCGGGCAGGCGGGCAACCGCCTGAAGCTGATCGCGAACTTCGGCGCGGGCGTCGATCACATCGACGTCGACACCGCCCGGTCGCGCGGCATCCTGGTCTCCAACACCCCCGGCGTGGTGACCGAGGACACCGCCGACATGACGTTGGCGCTGATGCTGGCAGCGACCCGCCGCATCCCCGAGGGGCTGGCGACCATGCAGGCGGGCGACTGGCAGGGCTGGGCGCCGACGGCCTTCCTCGGCGGGCGGCTCGGCGGGCGGCGGCTCGGCATCCTGGGCATGGGCCGGATCGGCCAGGCGGTGGCGCGCCGGGCGCGGGCCTTCGGCATGCAGATCCATTACCACAACCGCCGCAAGCTGCGCCCCGAGACCGAGGCCGCGCTCGAGGCGACCTATTGGGACAGCCTCGACCAGATGGTCGCGCGGATGGACATCCTGTCGATCAACTGCCCGCATACGCCGACGACCTTTCACCTGATGAACGCCCGGCGGCTGAAGCTGATGAAGCCCGACGCGGTGATCGTGAACACCTCGCGCGGGGAGGTGATCGACGAGAACGCCCTGGTGCGGATGCTGCGCGCGGGGGAGCTGGCGGGCGCGGGGCTCGACGTCTACGAGCACGGCACCGACATCAATCCCGACCTGCGCAACCTGCCGAACGTGGTGCTGCTGCCGCATATGGGCTCGGCCACGCGCGAAGGGCGGCTCGAGATGGGCGAGAAGGTGATCATCAACGTGAAGACCTTCGCCGACGGGCACCGCCCGCCGGATCAGGTGGTGCCCGCGATGCTGTGAGGCCCGGCGCTGGCGCGGGTCTGCCGCGCGCGCTTGTCGGCATACATCCGGTCATCGGCCAGCGCGAGGAGGAGCGCGTAGCCCTTGCCGTCCCCCGGCGCCGTGGCGGCCCCGATCGCGAGGCTCACCGGGATTTCCTGCGCTGTGTTCTCCGCTGGACAAATGTGGGCGACCGGCCGGTCGAGCGCCTCGCGCAGGGTTTTGAGCCGGCGGGGCAGGGCCTCGGGGCGCGCGCCCTCGAGCCAGAGCGCGAATTCGTCCCCGCCGATGCGCGCGGCCAGGTCGCGGGGGCCGAGCACCGCGCGCAGGCGGCTGCCGATCTCGGTCAGGACGCTGTTGCCGGCGGGATGGCCGAAGCGGTCGTTAACCTGTTTGAAACGGTCGATGTCGAGGAAGACCAGCGCGCCCGCGGCGCCGCTGGCTGCGGCCAGCCGCCCGGCGCAGCGCTGCTCGAAGCCCGCGGCGTTCAGAAGCCCGGTCAGCGCGTCCGCGGTGGCCATGCGCGACAGCCAGGCGGCCTGGCTGCGCAGGCGGCGGCGCTCTTCCTCGAAGGCGGCGGTCGGGCGCGCGGCCGGGTCATGGCCCCGGCTCGGCGCGGTCGGTTCGGCGTCTTTCAGGACAACGAGCCCCGGCGGTAGCCCCGGCAGTTCGCCCACGCGCCAGCCGAGCATCGCGTGCCGCTGGCCCGCGATGGTCAGCGAGAGCACCCGCGCGCGTCCGGTCTCGGCGATCTGCGCCAATGCCCGCAGCGCCGCGCGGTCGGGGCCGGTGGGCGGGGCGGGGCGTTTGGTGCCCAACTCGGGTGAGCCATTTAGCGCCGCCGCCTTCGCGCCCGCCACGGAGCCACCGGCACGGAGCCCCGCCTGCACCAGGGAGGGCAGGGAGGCCCGGGCGGCGGGGTTGAGGTAGATCACCCGCCCCACGCGATCGCAGACGATGATCCGCCGGGGCGCATCGCCGAAGAGCGCTGCGAGAGGCGCAAGCGCGGCGTCCTCGCCTGCCGTGCCCGGGGCGCCGGCCCCAGTGCCCGCCACACGCGGCGCACCGGCCTGTGTCCCTGCGCCCTGAGCCTGCGCCTCTGCGCCCGCCACACGTGGAGCGATGGCAGGCACCCCTGCGCCCGGCGGGCCGGCCTGCGCGCCCGCGCCGAGTGCAAGACCCTGCGCCTCCACCAGAGCGCCGCCATCCCCAGCGCCCGCGACGACCTTGCCGCCGCGACAGCCGCCCGAGGCGGCGCGGCCCGGGTCCCTGGGGTCGCTTCTGTCCTCCGGGCCGGGGGCGGCCGGAGACCGGCGCGCCGCGGCGCGCGCCCTGCTGCGATAGGACATGCCTCACCTCATCCTTTGCCCCGGGAGACTGCGCCGAGGAGGTGAACAAATCCTTAACGCGGGCCCGCGTGCCGCCCTTCAAAGCTGCAACGCCGCCTTCCGGGAGCCGGACAACCAAGCGCCGCCCAAAAGAAAAGGGGCGCGCGATCCGCCGACCGCGCGCCCCAAGGCTCCTGGCCCAAAAAACCGGGCCTCAGCCCACGTCCTTGTAGCTGATCTCCTTCTGGTCCGAGCCGGGGCCGGACTTCTCGCGCCGGACGATCAGCCGGTTGAGCGCGTTGATATAGGCCTTGGCCGAGGCCACCACCGTGTCGGTATCGGCCGACTGGCCGGTGGCGATCATGCCGTCCTCCTCGAGCCGCACGCTGACCGTGGCCTGGGCGTCGGTGCCCTCGGTCACCGCGTGCACCTGGTAGAGCTGCAGCCGCGCCTTGTTGGGATGCAGCTCGCGCACCGCCTTGAAGGTGGCGTCGACCGGGCCGTCGCCCTGGCAGGTGGCGCTGGCCTCGGTGCCGTCGACCTCCATCTCGAGCGTCGCCTCGGCGGGCCCGCCGGTGCCGCAGGTCACGGCGAGGTTCACCAGCTGCAGCCGGTCCTTGTGCCCGTCCGTGGTGGTCGCGGTCACCAGCGCCAGGATGTCCTCGTCGTAGACCTCCTTCTTGCGGTCGGCGAGCTCCTTGAAGCGGACGAAGATGTCCTTGAGCCGGTTGTCGCCCACGTCGACGCCCAGGTTCTTGAGCTTGTCGCGCAGGGCCGCCCGGCCCGAGTGCTTGCCCATCACCAGGTTGGTCGCGGCGAGGCCCACGTCCTCGGGGCGCATGATCTCGAAGGTCTCGGCGTTCTTCAGCATGCCGTCCTGGTGGATGCCCGACTCGTGCGCGAAGGCGTTCTTGCCGACGATCGCCTTGTTGAACTGCACCGGGAAGCCCGAGACCGTCGCGACGCGGCGCGAGATATGCATGATTTTCTTGGTATCGACGCGGGTGTCCCAGGGCATGATGTCGCCGCGGGTGCGGAGCGCCATGACCACCTCTTCGAGCGCGGTGTTGCCCGCCCGCTCGCCGAGACCGTTGATCGTGCATTCGATCTGCCGCGCGCCGCCTTCCACCGCGGCCAGGGCGTTGGCGGTCGCCATGCCGAGGTCGTTGTGGCAATGGGTGGCGAAGACCACCTCGTCGGCGCCGGGCACATCTTCGATCAGCCGGCGGATCAGGTCGGCGCTTTCGCGCGGCGCGGTATAGCCCACGGTGTCGGGGATGTTGATCGTGGTGGCGCCGGCCTTGATGGCGATCTCCACGACCCGCCGCAGGTAGTCCCACTCGGTCCGGGTGGCATCCATCGGTGACCACTGGACGTTGTCGCAGAGGTTGCGCGCATGGGTCACCGTCTCGTGGATGCGCTCGGCCATCTCGTCCTGGCTGAGGTTCGGGATCGCCCGGTGCAGCGGCGAGGTGCCGATGAAGGTGTGGATGCGCGGCCGCTCGGAGCGGCGCACCGCCTCCCAGCAGCGGTCGATGTCGGGCAGCTGCGCGCGCGCCAGCCCGCAGATCACCGACTGCTTGGAGCGGTCGGCGATCTCGGCCACGGCGCGGAAATCGCCCTCGGAGGCGATCGGGAAGCCGGCCTCGATGATGTCGACGCCCATGTCGTCGAGCAGCTCGGCGATCTCGAGCTTCTCGTCATGGGTCATGGTCGCGCCGGGGCTCTGTTCGCCGTCGCGCAGGGTCGTGTCGAAGATCAACACGCGGTCTTTGTCGGTGGTGTTCATGATGTCGTCTCTTGCTGTCGCTTCTTCTCGCGGGGCTTCAAGGTCCGGCGCGGTGTCCCGATCTCCCCTGAGCGGTCGCGCCGGTGCGGCCCACGCTCAGAGGCGGGTAAGCAGAAGAAGCAGGGCAAGCGGCAGCGCGCGCAGGTCGCGCGGCGTCGTGCAGCTGATATGGCCCGTCATCGTCATGGGGCGGACTATAAGTGACAAAGGCCAAATGAAAAGCCCCGATTTTCGCGGGGGCAATTTCGGCGATCTCGCGGCGCCCGGCGGAATGTCCTTGCCGTGAGGGCAGGCTCCGGGCTAAGGCGTTTCCCATGATGCGTGTGACTTCCATCCGACGAGGCCGCTAGGTCCTCCCTGCCCGGTGCCGGACGGCGCCCGGGCCGTCGCGCTGCGTCCCCATCAATCTGCCCTCAGAAACTTGACTTGGCCCCGGGTGCTTGGCACCACTTCGGCCTTCATGCCTAGGAGACATCCATGATCCCCTCCGTCCTGCCGACCTACAACCGCGCGGAGCTGACCTTCGTGAAAGGCGAAGGCGCCTGGCTGATCGAGGCGGACGGGCGACGCTTTCTCGACCTGGGCGCGGGCATCGCGGTCAACGCGCTGGGCCATGCCCATCCCGCGCTGGTCGCGGCGCTGACCGAACAGGCGCATGCGCTCTGGCATGTCTCCAACCTCTACAAGATCCCGCAGCAGGAGGCGCTGGCCGATGCGCTGGTCGCCGAGACCTTCGCCGACACGGTCTTCTTCACCAACTCCGGCACCGAGAGCTGCGAGCTGGCGGTGAAGATGGCGCGCAAGCACTGGTCCGCGGCGGGCCAGTCTGAGCGCACCGAGATCGTCGCCTTCACCGGCTCCTTCCACGGCCGCTCCTCGGCGGGCATCGCCGCGGCGGGCTCGGAGAAGATGACCGCGGGCTTCGGGCCGCTCCTGCCGGGCTTCACCCATGTGCCCTTCGGCGACCACGAGGCGCTGAAGCGCGCGGTCACCGAGAAGACCGCCGCGGTGATCGTCGAGCCGGTGCAGGGCGAGGGCGGCATCCGCCCCTTGCCCGACGCCTGCCTGAAGGGGCTGCGCGAGCTTTGCGACGAGACCGGCGCGCTTCTGATCTTCGACGAGGTGCAATGCGGCATGGGCCGGACCGGCAAGCTCTTCGCGCATGAATGGGCGGGTATCGCGCCCGACATCATGATGGTCGCCAAGGGCATCGGCGGGGGCTTCCCGCTGGGCGCGGTCCTGGCCAGCGAGAGCGCCGCCGCGGCCATGAGCGCGGGCAGCCACGGCTCGACCTATGGCGGCAACCCGCTGGCCTGCGCGGTGGGCCTGAAGGTCATGGAGATCATCGCCGACCCCGAGTTCCTGGCCGGGGTCAGCCGCCGCGCGGGGCTCTTCCGCCAGCGGCTCGAGGGGCTCGTCGCCGATCACCCCGAGGTCTTCGAGGCGGTGCGCGGCTCGGGCCTGATGCTGGGCCTGGTCTGCAAGGCGCCCAACACCGAGGTGGTGAAGGCGGGCTATGCCGCGGGCCTTCTGACCGTGCCCGCCGCCGACAACGTGGTGCGCCTCCTGCCGCCCCTGACCATCACCGAAGAGGAGATCGGCGAGGCCACCGACCGCCTCGCGCGCGCCGCCGAAAGCCTCGCGCCCGCCGAAGCCTCGTGATCCCGATCGACCGTCTCCGGTGCGCGCGGGGCTGACCCCCGTGCCGCCGGACCGCAGAAAGCTGAAGCCGATGAACCACTTCCTCGACATCCATAAGACCGACCCCGCCGAGTTGCGGGCGATCCTCGACGCCGCGCGGCGGATCAAGACCGCCCGCGACGGGGCGCCCAAGGCCTCGCCCGACGCCGAGCAGCCGCTCGCCGGCCATATGGTCGCGCTGATCTTCGAGAAGCCCTCGACCCGGACGCGGGTCTCCTTCGACGTGGGCGTGCGCCAGATGGGCGGCGAGACCATGGTGCTCTCGGGCTCCGACCTGCAGCTCGGCCACGGCGAGACCATCGCCGATACCGCGCGGGTGCTCTCGCGCTTCGTCGACCTGATCATGATCCGCACCTTCGACGAAAGCGTGCTGACCGAGATGGCGGAGTTCGCCGAGGTGCCGGTGATCAACGGGCTGACCGACCGCACCCACCCCTGCCAGATCATGGCCGACATCCTCACCTACGAGGAGCACCGCGGCCCGATCGCCGGCAAGAAGGTGGTCTGGTCGGGCGACGGCAACAACGTCTGCTCCTCCTGGTTGCATGCCGCCGCGCAGTTCGGCTTCGACTTCACCTTCACCGGGCCGGTGCAGCTCGATCCCGAGATGGAGTTCGTCGGCCTGGCGCGGAACCAGGGCGTGACCGTGGGCATCGAGCGCGACCCGAAGAAGGCCGTGGAGAACGCGGACCTCGTGGTCACCGACACCTGGGTTTCCATGCATGACGCGCAAAGCGCGCGCGAGCGGCGTCACAACATGCTGCGGCCCTACCAGGTCAACGCCGATCTGATGGCGGCGGCGAAGCCCGATGCGCTCTTCATGCATTGCCTGCCCGCGCACCGCGAGGAAGAGGTGACCTCGGAGGTCATGGACGGCCCGGCCTCGGTGATCTGGGACGAGGCCGAGAACCGGCTGCACGCGCAGAAGGCCATCATGCGCTGGTGCCTCGGGGCGTGAGCGGGGCGGGGTCCTGTCCGGACACCGCCCGCCTGTCACCCGGGGTGTGCTGCATGGGCGCCGGGCGAGAATTTTCGCAAAATTCCCGGCGAAACCTTGGGAAGGTTTCGCGCGCCCCGGCCCGCCCGGCGGCCACGCGTCACCCCAGGCGCCCAACCCGCGCGCCGCGCGGGAATTTCCGTGAAATTCCTCCCGAAACCTTGGGAAGGTTTCGCGCACCCTGGCCCGATCGGCGCACCCGCGTCGCCCTTGGCACGCACCCCGAGCGGCGCGCGGGAATTTCCGTGAAATTCCCCGCAAAACCTTGGAAAGGTTTTGCATGACCCGCGCGCCGCACCTGCCCATCGAAGAGGCGCTGCCCGCGCTGCTCGACGCCCTCGGGGCCCACGGCCGCGCCGTCCTCCAGGCCCCGCCCGGTGCGGGCAAGACAACCCGCGTGCCGCTGGCGCTTCTCGAGGCCGGGCTGACCTCCGGCACCATCCTCGTTCTCGAACCCCGCCGGCTCGCCGCCCGCGCCGCCGCCGAACGCATGGCCGAGATGCTGGGCGAGCCGCTCGGCGCCACCGTCGGCTACCGCATCCGCGGCGAGGCCAAGGTCTCGCGCGAGACCCGCATCGAGGTGGTGACCGAGGGCATCCTGACCCGCCGCCTGCAGCGCGATCCCGAACTGCAAGGCGTCGGCGCGGTGCTCTTCGACGAGTTCCATGAACGCTCGCTCAACACCGATCTCGGCCTCGCGCTCTGCCTCGAGGTCGCCGAGGCCCTGCGCGAGGACCTGATCCTCTTGCCGATGTCCGCGACCCTCGACGCGGGCCCGGTGGCGGAGCTGATCGGCGCGCCGGTGATCACCTCCGAGGGCCGCAGCTTCCCCGTCGAGACCCGCTGGCTGGAGACCCCGCGCCCCAAGTCCCGCCGCCTGGAAGAGGCGCTGGCCGACCTCGTGACCGAGGCCGCCGAGGAGACCAGCGGCGGCATCCTGGTCTTCCTGCCCGGCGAGGCCGAGATCCGGCGCACCGCGGCGAAACTCTCGGGCCGGCTGGCTGCCGACACCATGATCCGCCCGCTCTACGGCGCGCTGCCCTTCGCCGAGCAGCGCCGCGCCATCCGCCCCGAGCCCCAGGGCCGCAAGCTGGTGCTGGCCACCGCCATCGCCGAGACCTCGCTGACCATCGAGGACGTGCGCGTGGTGGTCGATGCCGGGCTGGCCCGGCGGGCGCGCTTCGATCCCGGCTCGGGCATGTCGCGGCTGGTCACCGAACGGGTCTCGCGCGCCGAGGCCGCGCAGCGCGCGGGTCGGGCCGGCCGCGTCGCGCCGGGCCGTGCCTACCGGCTCTGGACCCGCGGCGAGGAGGGCGCGCTGCCGGAGTTCCCGCCCGCCGAGATCGAGGTCGCCGACCTGGCCGGGCTGGCGCTGGAATTGGCGGTCTGGGGGGCGGGCCCAGAGGATCTGCCCTTCCTGACCCCGCCGCCCGCAGGGCCCTATGCCGAGGCCCAGGCGCTCCTGCGCATGCTGGGCGCGCTCGATGCCGAGCATCGCGTCACCGCCCATGGCCGCGAGATGGCGGGCACGCCCTTGCACCCGCGGCTCGCGCATATGCTGGCCCGGGCGGGCCAAGGCGCGGCGCCGCTGGCGGCGCTTCTGGCCGAACGCGACCCGTTGCGGGGCGCCCCCGCCGACCTGGCGCTTCGGCTCGAGGCGCTGCGCGATCCCAAGGGCTTCGCCGAACGGCGGCCATATCAAGTCCATCGCCCGGGCCTGAGCCGCATCCAGGCGGAGGCCAAGCGCCTCGCGCGCGGGGCCGGGCCCGACCGGGGGCTTGGCCCCGCCGAGATGGCGGCGCTGGCCTATCCCGACCGCATCGGGCTTCGCCGCAAGGGCGACGCCCCGCGCTACAGGCTCTCGGGCGGCAGCGGCGCGGCCCTGCCGGAGGAGGACAGCCTCGGCGGCGCCCGGCTGATCGTGGCGACCGACCTCGACGGCGACCGCCGCGAGGCGCGCATCCGCCAGGCCCTGCGCATCGAGGAGAGCGCCCTGCGCGCGCTCTTCCCCGAGGCCATCGCCTGGCAGGACATCTGCGCCTGGTCGCGCCGCGAGGGCAAGGTCATCGCCCGCCAGGAAGAGCGCCTTGGCGCCATCGCGCTCGACAGCCGGATCTGGCGCGACGCCCCGCCCGAGGCGCTGTCCCGCGCCATGCTCGAAGGCGTCTCGGAAATGGGCCTGCGGCTCTCGGAGAAGGCCCGCCGTTTCCTCGCCCGGATCGAGATCGGCCGGGCCGGGGGCATCGACCTGCCGGCCTCGGACGAGGCGCATTTGCTCGAGACCGCCGAGGACTGGCTCCTGCCCTTCCTGACCGGCGTGACCAGCCGCGAGGACTGGCGGCGCTTCGACCTTCTGCCGGCCCTCGAGGCAAGGCTCGACTACCCCGCGCGCCAGACGCTCGACGCCCAGGTGCCCGGCGCCTTCACCACCCCGCTCGGCCGCTCGATCCCGATCGACTACGGCGCGCCGGACCCCGAGATCAGCCTGCGCCTGCAGGAGATGTTCGGCCAGCGCGACCACCCCAAGGTGGCGGGCAAGCCGCTCCGGGTGACGCTCCTGTCCCCCGCCGGGCGGCCGGTGCAGACCACCATGGACCTGCCGGGCTTCTGGGAGAGCTCCTACGCCGAGGTGCGCAAGGAGATGCGCGGGCGCTACCCCAAGCACCCCTGGCCCGAGGATCCGCGCGAGGCCGATCCGACGCTGCGTGCGAAGCGGCGGGGGTAGGGTTGGCTTCAGGGTTTTGCGAGGGCTCTGCCCCCGCGCCCCCGAGGTATTTTTGCCAAGCTGAAGCAGGGGCGGGGCGCTTTGGGGGCGTGGTGTGGTGCGTTTTGGGGGTGGCGGTTTTTGGGGGCGTTTTGAGGTGGCTTGCTAGGAGAGAGCGGTTGCGCCTGGATACGCCTTTGTGACGGGTCGTCCCGTCGGGCGGCGCGCCGTCATTTTGAGCCGTTGGGCTGGCGCTGCGCGCGGGCTCATAAACGCACAAATCAAGCCGTTGGGCCGAGGAGCCCTGCGCCACGCCCAATGACCTTCGGCGCGCGGGCCCGCCCCCGGCAGTCCCAAGACCCTAGGAAAAGGGGCAGGCACCCGGCCCGCCCCCGAGCACATCAATCCCACCAGGGGCCGTGGAAGCCCTTGCCCTCGCGGTCGGTGCGCTCGAAGCCGTGACGGCCGAAGACGTCGCGCTGGGCCTGGATCAGCCGGGCGGTGCCGCGCGGGGTGCGCATGGTGTCGAACCAGGCCAGCGCCGAGGCCAGAACCGGCACCGGCAACCCCGCGGCCACGGCGGTGCCGACGACCTTGCGCAGGGCCGGGATGCCCGTCTCCAGCGTCTCGCGGAAGGCCTCGGCGCGCATCAGGTCGGCCATCGGCGTGCCCTCGGCGAAGGCCCCCGCGATGTCGTCCAGCATCTTGGCGCGGATGATGCAGCCGGCGCGCCAGATCTCGGCGATCCGCGCGGGCGCCAGCGGCCAGTCGTATTCCTCGGCAGAGGCGGCGAGGATGCGGAAGCCCTGGGCGTATTCCAGGACCCGCGCCGCGCGGGCCGCGGCCTCCAGCGTCTCGACCTCAAGCTCGACGGCACCGCGGGCGCTGCCGAAGACCTCGGCCCCCGCACGGCGGGCGTCGCGTTCGGAAGACCAGGCGCGGGCCGCGACCGCGCCCTCGATCATCGTGGCCGACTGGCCGAGCTTGACCGCCTCGATCACCGTCCAGCGTCCGGTGCCCTTCTGCCCGGCGCTGTCCTGGATCACGTCGAGGATCGGCGCGCCGGTGGCGCTGTCGGTGCGGCGCAGGAGCCCGGCGGTGATCTCGAAGAGATAGGAGCCAAGCGGGCCCTCGTTCCAGCCCGCGAAGATATCGGCGATCTCGCCCACATCGCGGCCGCCGGTCTCGAGCAGGTCGAAAAGCTCGCCGATCATCTGCATGTCGGCATATTCGATGCCGTTGTGCACGGTCTTGACGAAATGGCCCGCGCCGTCGGGGCCGAGATGCGCCACGCAGGGGTCATCGCCGAAGCGCGCGGCGATGGCGCGCAGCATCGGCGCCAGCCGCTCCCAGCTGTCCTCGGTGCCGCCGAACATCATCGAGGGGCCGCGCCGGGCGCCCTCTTCGCCGCCCGAGACGCCGAGACCCACGAAATGGATGCCGTGCTCTGCCAGCTTGGCGCTGCGTGCGCGGGTGGCGTGGAAATCGGCGTTGCCGGCGTCGATCAGCGTGTCGCCCTCGGCCAGCTTGGGGATCAGCTCCTCGATCAGCGCATCCATCGGCGCGGTCGAGGGGATCATCGCCAGAAGCTGGCGCGGCCGGGGCAGGGCGCCGATCAGCGCGTCGAGGTCCTCGGCGGTGGCGATCCGCGCAGCAAGCGGCCCGGCGCGGTCGAGGAAGGCCGGGATCGCTTCCGTGCTGCGGTTGGCGACGGCGATCTCCACGCCGTTTTCCGCCAGGTTCAGGGCCAGCGCGGCCCCCATGGTGCCAAGGCCGTAGATGCCGATCTGTGGGTCTGCCATATGCGTTCCTTTCCGAGCTGGCCCTCCTCGTATGCATCTGCGGGTTGCTGGACAAGAGGCGGAGGCGGCGTCAGAACGAGGCGGAACCGGCACATCTGGGGGCGCGATGGACATCGAGGCGGAAAGCGCGAACATTCTGGCGGGCCGGCGGCGCGCCCTGGCGCGAGCGATCACGCTGGTCGAAAGCGGCCGCGGCGATCACCGCGCCGATGCGGTGGCGCTGCTGCAGCGGCTGAAGGAGGCCGACCACGGCCGCCAGGCGCTGCGGATCGGGCTCTCGGGCACGCCGGGCGTCGGCAAATCCACCTTCATCGAGACCTTCGGCATGATGCTGACCGCGCAGGGCATGAAGGTCGCGGTGCTGGCGGTCGATCCCTCCTCGGCGCGCTCGGGCGGGTCGATCCTGGGCGACAAGACGCGGATGGAGCGGCTCTCGCGCGAGCCCAACGCCTTTATCCGGCCCTCGCCGAGCCAGAGCCACCTGGGCGGCGTCGCGCGCCGCACCCGCGAGGCGATCGAGCTGTGCGAGGCCGCCGATTTCGACGTGATCCTGATCGAGACCGTGGGCGTCGGCCAGTCCGAGACCGTGGTGGCCGAGCTTTCCGATCTTTTCGTGCTCTTGCTGGCGCCCGCGGGCGGCGACGAGCTGCAGGGGGTCAAGCGCGGGATCATGGAGATGGCCGACATCATCCTGATCAACAAGGCCGACGGCGAGCTCAAATCCGCCGCCTCGCGGACCTGCGCGGATTACGCCGGCGCGCTCCGGCTGCTGCGCAAGCGCCCGCAGGACCCCGAGGGCTTTCCCAAGGCGCTGACCGTCTCGGCGGTGGAATCAGAAGGGCTCGCCAAGGCCTGGGACGAGATGACGGCGCTGGCCGAATGGCGCCGGGAGGCCGGGCATTGGGATGGCCGCCGCCGGGCCCAGGCGCGCTACTGGTTCGAGGCCGAGGTGCGCGAGGCGCTGCTCGCCACCCTGGCCCGGGAGCCCGTGAAAGGCGCCATGGCACGGCTTGCGGGCGCGGTGGAGACCGGCGATCTGACCGCGGCGGCCGCCGCCGAGGAGCTTCTGACCACCTACCTGCAACGGCCCGGCCTCAGGACTTGACGCCGCTCCCGCGCTTGCCTAGAGAAGCGCGACGAGATTCCGGGCGTCGCTCCCGCGGCGCCCTTTCCATTTGGTGAAAGTCGACCACCGATCTTTCGCCCTGACATTGACGAGGATGAACCCATGTCGCGCGTGTGCGAACTGACCGGTAAAGGCCCGATGGTTGGCAACAATGTCAGCCACGCCAACAACAAGACCAAGCGGCGCTACCTGCCGAACCTGAACAACGTGACCCTGCAGTCCGAGACCCTGGGCCGTGGCGTGAAGCTGCGGATCTCCTCGGCGGCGCTGCGCACCGTGGATCACCGCGGCGGGCTCGACCGGTTCCTGGAGAAGGCGAAGGACAGCCAGCTGTCCGACGTGGCGCTGAAGGTCAAGAAAGAGATTGCCAAGGCGCGCGCCGCCCAGGCCTGATCCTTTCGGAAGAACGCGAAGAAGGCGCGTCCGCATGGCGGCGCGCCTTTTTTGTTGTTGTGTGACGGGCTGGGGCGTGGCGGCGCGGGGCGCGCGCGCCCGGTGCCGGAGCGCCCCCTCGGCGAAGGGACGCTTGGTCGCGGGCCCCAGACCCCCGGTGCGGCTTTCCCGCGCCCGGCCCAGCGGGTAGACATGCGCCCATGCACGCCCGCCTCCTCTCCCTCTGCCTGGCCGTCCTGCTCGCGCTGACCAGCGTCGAGACGGCCGCCGCGCGCGCCGCGCCGCAGCCGGCGGACAGCGTCGTGCTCTGCACCGGGCTCGAGCGGGTGGTGATTCACCTCGACCGCGACGGGCGCCCCGTGCGCCAGAGCGTGCTTTGCCCCGATGCGGGCGATGCGCTGCTGGCGCTCGACCCCGAGACCCTGGCCCTCGCCCCCCGCGAAGGTGTGCTCACCGCCCCCCGCTGGGAGGCCGCCGCGCGCCATGCCTCCTGCCGCCGGGGCCCCGCGCCTCGGGCCCGGGCGCCGCCAGCAGTGCTCTGAAATCCCAAGAAGAATTTCCAGATTTCAGCAGCCGGGAAAGGACCCCGCAGATGCTTCGCACCTCCCTTGTCGCCGCGGCGCTCGCCGCAACCGCCACGCTTGCCAGCGCCGAGATCCGCGTCTCGGACGCCTATATCCGCTCGGCCACGCCGGTCTCGCCGACCGGCGCGGCCTTCATGGTGATCGAGAACACCGGCGCGGCGCCCATGCGCCTGACCGGCGCCGCCTCCGAGGCCGCCGCCCGGGTCGAACTGCACAGCCACAGCGAGGACCCCAACGGCATGATGGTCATGGGCGAGATCGAGGGCGGCATCGAGATCGCCCCGGGCGCCAGCCACCGCCTCGCGCGTGGGGGGGATCACGTGATGTTCATGGGGCTCGCCGATGCGCTTGAGCAGGGCGCCAGCGTGCCGCTGACGCTGATCTTCGAGGACGGCAGCGAGGTGGCGCTCGAAGTGCCGGTCGACCGCGAGCGGCAGGATGCGCATGGCGGTCACGGGGAGATGGATCACGGTTCGAGTGATGGCGCGATGGGCCATGGGGAGATGGGCCACGGCGCGGCCAAGGACGACAGCGCCAAGGAGTGAGCGGGTGACGCGCTTGTGTCCTGCTTAGGATCCGCGCGCGGCGTCGCAGGTTGCGCCGGGCTGTATCGCCCGGCCAGCCTTGCCTCTGAGCCTCTGAGCCTCTGAGCCTCTGAGCCTCTGAGCCTCTGAGCCTCTGAGCCTCTGAGCCTTGAGGCCCTTAGGCCCCCAAGCCTCCGAGCACCCGACCCGCTTAACGCACAGCTACCCGCGCAGCAGCCCCGCCACCCAGTCCGGCACCGCTTCGCTTGCCGGACCGGTCAGGGTCCGGTCGAAAAGCGCCGAAGCCTCGGTGGCCTCGAGATTGATCTCCAGCGTCTCGATCCCGGCCACCCGCGCCTCCTCGACGAAGCCCGCGGCGGGATAGACATTGCCCGAGGTGCCGATCGCCACGAAAAGATCCGCCGAGAGCAGGTGATCGAGGATCTCCTCCATGTGGTAGGGCATCTCGCCGAACCACACCACATCTGGGCGCGCCGCGGGGCGGTTGCAGGCAGGGCAGGGCTTTTCGGCCCCCATGGCGGCCGGGGCCTCCCAGCGGTGGTTGCAGGCCCCGCAAAGCGCGCCCGCCAGGGCCCCGTGCATGTGCAGCACCTCGGCGCCCGCTGCCTCGTGCAGCCCGTCGACGTTCTGCGTGACGATCACCACCTCGCCCGGGTGGCCGCGCTGCAACTCGGCCAGGGCGGCATGGGCGGGATTGGGCCTGGCCTCCGCCGCCTGCGCCCTTCGGGCATTGTAGAAATCCTGCACCAGCAAGGGGTTGCGGGCAAAAGCCTCGGGCGTGGCGACATCCTCGATCCGGTGTTTGGTCCAGATCCCATCCTTGTCGCGGAAGGTGCCGAGACCGCTTTCCGCCGAGATGCCGGCGCCGGTCAGAATCACGATTTTCGGGGCCATGATTGCCTCCTCGGGTTGGCCTGCTAGGCTCCGGAACACACGCGGGGCCTGTTGCGCATGATCCGATCTATCCTCTTCGTCTGTCTTGGAAATATCTGCCGATCGCCGGTGGCGGAAGGGGTCGTGGGCGCGCGCGCCCGGGCGCGGGGGCTGGCTTTGCGGCTCGACAGCGCCGGGACCGGGCGCTGGCACCTGGGCGAGCCGCCCTATCCGCCGATGATCCGCGCCGCCGCCGCCCGGGGCTACGACCTCTCGGAACAGCGCGCGCGGCAGGTCTCGGCGGGTGATTTCAACGGTTTCGACCTTCTCCTGGCGATGGACGCGGAGAACCTCGCGACGCTTCAGGCACTGCGACCCGAGGGCGCGCCCGCGCCCCGGCTCTTCACCGAGGCGCTGGGCCGGCCCGGGCTCAGCGAGGTGCCCGACCCCTATTACACGCGCGATTTCGACGGCGTGCTCGACCTCGTGGAAGAGGCCGCCGAGGCGCTTCTGGACCAGCTCGAGGCGGCGGGGTGAGGGGCGGGATGATCCCCGCGCAAGGAAAGGCAAGCGCATGAAAAAAGAGGGAATTCTCAACGCCGAGCTGGCCCGCGTGGTGGCGGCGCTTGGCCATACCGACGCGCTGGTGATCGGCGACGCGGGCCTGCCGGTGCCGCCCGGCGTTGCGGTCATCGACCTCGCCGTGACGCGCGGGCTGCCGAGCTTCTGGCCGGTGCTCGACGCGGTGCTCTCCGAGATGGTCGTCGAACGCGCCGTGGTGGCGGAGGAGGCGGGCGCCGAAGTCCGCGCAGGCTTCGCACAACGGCTGACCCCCGAGACGGTGCCGCATGCCGAGCTGAAGGCGCTCTCCGCTGGGGCGGTCTGCCTCGTGCGCACCGGCGAAGTGGTGCCCTATACCAACGTGATTCTCTGGAGCGGGACGGGATTCTGAGCGGGCTTTAACGCGCCGTTAGGGGCCCGGGTGCTAGACCCCGCGTCAGGGCTTCGCCGCTGAAGGGCGGCTGACGGCGGGGCTAGATTTGTTGCTGTGAGGGCAGGGCACCGCGCTTTAGCGGTGGCTTGGCCCAGGCCGGGCATCTGCCCGGCCCGAAGCCCGTGGCGAGAGGCGATGACCGCCCCTCAGCTGTCCATCTTCAAGGCCGAGATGAAGGCCTCTTGCGGGATCTCCACCTTGCCGAACTGGCGCATCTTCTTCTTGCCGGCCTTCTGCTTCTCGAGCAGCTTCTTCTTTCGGCTGGCGTCACCGCCGTAGCACTTGGCGGTCACGTCCTTGCGCATCGCCGAGAGCGTCTCGCGGGCGATGACCTTGGCGCCGATCGCGGCCTGGATCGGGATCTTGAACATGTGGCGCGGGATCAGCTCCTTGAGCTTCTCGCACATCGCCCGGCCGCGCATCTCGGCACGGTCGCGGTGCACCATCATGGCGAGCGCGTCGACCGGTTCGTCGTTCACCAGGATCGACATCTTCACGAGGTTGTCCTCGCGGTAGCCGATCATCTCGTAATCGAAGCTGGCGTAACCCTTTGTTACCGATTTCAGGCGATCGTAGAAGTCGAAGACAACTTCATTCAGAGGGAGGTCATAGACCGCCATGGCGCGGCCGCCGACATAGGTCAGGTCCATCTGGATGCCGCGGCGCTCCTGGCACAGCTTCAGCACGTCGCCCAGGTAGTCGTCGGGCACCATGATCGTCGCCTTGATGCGCGGTTCCTCGATATGGCCGACATAGGTCATGTCGGGCATGTCGGCGGGGTTGTGCAGGTCGCGGCGCTCGCCGTCCTTGGTATAGAGGTGATAGATCACCGAGGGCGCGGTGGTGATCAGCTCGATGTTGTATTCGCGCTCCAGCCGGTCGCGGATCACCTCGAGGTGCAGAAGCCCCAGGAAGCCGCAGCGGAAGCCGAAGCCCAGCGCCGCCGAGGTCTCCATCTCGTAGGTGAAGGAGGCGTCGTTCAGCGCCAGCTTCTCGATCGCCTCGCGCATGTCCTCGAAGTCGTTGGCATCGACCGGGAAGAGCCCGCAGAAGACCACCGGGACCGAGGGCTTGAAACCCGGCAGCGCCTGGGCGCAGGGCTTCTTCTCGTGGGTGATCGTGTCGCCGACGCGGGTGTCGCGGACCTGCTTGATCGAGGCGTTGAGATAGCCGATCTCGCCCGGGCCCAGGCTCTCGACCGCCTTCATCGCCGGGCGGTAGACGCCGACGTCGTCGACGTCATAGGTGCCGCCGGTCTTCATCATGCGGATCCGGTCACCCTTCTTCAGGGTGCCCTCGACGATGCGCACGATGCAGATCACGCCCAGGTACTGGTCGTATTTCGAATCGACCAGCATGGCCTTCAGCGGTGCATCCGCCGTGCCGCCCTCGGGCGGGGGCAGCTTCTGGACGATGGCCTCGAGCACGTCTGGAATGCCGACGCCGGTCTTGGCCGAGATCAGGCAGGCCTCGGAGGCGTCGATGCCGATCACGTCCTCGATCTGCTCACGCACCCGGTCGGGCTCTGCCGCGGGCAGGTCGACCTTGTTCAGGACCGGCACGATCTCGTGGTCGGCGTCGATCGCGGTATAGACATTGGCGAGGGTCTGCGCCTCGACCCCTTGCGTCGCATCGACCACCAGGAGCGAGCCCTCGACCGCCTGCATGGAGCGCGCGACCTCATAGGCGAAGTCGACGTGTCCGGGCGTGTCGATCAGGTTCAGCACGTAGGTCTCGCCGTCCTTGGCCGGATATTCGATGCGGACGGTGTTGGCCTTGATGGTGATCCCGCGCTCGCGTTCGATGTCCATGGCATCGAGGAGCTGGTCCTTCATGTCGCGTTCTGAGACCGTTCCGGTGAGCTGGATCAGCCGGTCGGCCAGGGTGGATTTCCCGTGGTCGATATGGGCGACGATGGAGAAGTTGCGGATGCGCGAAAGAGGCGTTGTCATGGGGCTGGGATATGACGCGGGGGGGCGTCACGGTCAAGGTGGGTTGAATGCCGGGGCCCCTCGCTGACAGGCTGGGGGTCGCCGTGTCGCGGGGCCCCGCCGCCCCGGCACGAGGTGAAGGAGGCGAGATGGCGCGACAGCACATCCGGGTGATCGTCACCGGGCGGGTCCAGGGCGTGTCCTTCCGGGCCTGGACCCAGGCGACCGCGCGCGAGCTGGGCCTTTCGGGTTGGGTGCGCAACCGCGAGGACGGCAGCGTCGAGGCCGAGATCGCGGGCCCCGAGGCGCAGGTAGCGGCGCTTTGCGAGCGGCTCTGGCAGGGCCCGCGCATGGCGCGCGTCTCGGATGTGGCGGTAAGCCCGGCGAGCGGCTCGCTGGCGGATGGTTTCGAGATCCGGCCGGGGTGAAATGTGGGCGCGGGCCGTTGGTGCGGTGATCAATGCGTCTCTTGCCGTCTCTCGCGGCGGATTTGCTGCGGAACGAGCGTCTGTGCCGGGGCAAGGGCATTCTGGGGCGCGTGTCTGGAGCGCCAACTCGGCGGCAGCGCAGGCGCCGAGGCGCCCATGCGGAGCTCATGCGCCCTCGCCTTTGCCGCACCTCCCGGCGCCCGCTGGCCACCTCCCGCCGGGCCGCGCGCTTTTGGCCAGAGGTCAATTGCAGCGCGCCCCCGCTTCGGGCATCATGTCCCCAAGAATGCCGGGACAAACCCGGCCAGGCATGAGCAGGCGGAGTTATGACGGGCAATGCACGGGCGCTTCTGGGCGCGGTCTCGGCACTTCTGATCCTTTCGGCATGCGGCGGCGGCGGGTCGTCCTATTCGGCCCCGGTGGTGAAATTCGCCTCGGGCCCGATCTACTCGGGCTGCATGGCTTCGGACCGCAAGGCGCGCAGTCGGGCGCTCTGCGGCTGCGTGCAGGCCATGGCGAACGACACGCTCACCGGCTCCGATTCGCGGCGCGCGGCGCGCTTCTTCCGCGACCCGCAGGAGGCGCATGACGTGAAATACTCCAAGACCGCCCGGGACGACGCCTTCTGGGACCGCTACGAGGCCTTCGTCTCGCGCTCGGAACGGACCTGCCGGGGGCTGTGAGGTCGGGGCGAGGTTGGCGCGGTTCGGCGAGTGTCGGGTCGTGGGTTGGCCGAGGGCGGCGGGTCAGCGTCGGCGCTTTTCGCAGACCGGTCTCCGGTCTTTTAGATTTTCACGCGCTCACACAATTTGAGCGAACGCTGCACCCATCCCCTTCTTGCACCCGAATAGCACCGAAGGTGCCGGGCGCGCGCCGGACCGGCCCCTTGGGCCGGCGCTCCTTGGGGTGGCGTGCCTAGCTTGTCTTTCGTCCTGACCTTGCTGCGATAAAGCGCATAGCTTGGAAGTCAGCAGCGCCGGCCCCCGGTCCGGCGCGCGCCCTCTGGTGGTGCTTGGTTGGAAGGGGTTGATCGGGCCAGCGCTCCTATTGCTCTCTATGGCTTTAAGCAACTTGGGATTGAATTTTATGCGATGGACAACACCTCTTCTGGGCATCTTTTTGGCTGGCTGCATGCAGATGACGCCGATCGCAAAAAGCGAACCGGTTCCGCTCACTACTTCTCAGGTAAGGCAAATTGAGACCACTGTTACCCGAGACTTCTTCGACCCCGCAGCGGCTCAGTTCCGCGACATTCGGGCTGTAGATGTGACGCTTGAAAACGGTGAACAGGAGCGCCGGGTCTGTGGCGAAGTCAACGGCAAGAACCGCATGGGCGGATACGTAGGCTATTCAATGTTCGGCGGTGTCCTTGTCGGGGGACAGTTCGAACAACGGGACTTCTTTGCTGCGTGCGAGCCTTGGTAAGTCGCAGATTGTGAGCGAATTCCTCAATTGACGAAGGGCGCTCTTGGTTAAGGAAGCCCTTCGCCACCCCCCCATCATCACCCCTCCGCCGTCAGAAACGCCTCCAGCGCCGCGATGAACTCGTCGGGCTTCTCCGCGTGCAGCCAGTGCCCCGCCCCGCGGATCTTCGCGAAGCGCGCGCGGGGGAACAGCGCGCGGATCGCGGGGCGCATCTCGGGTATGACGTAATCGCTCTCGGCGCCCGAGAGGAACAGCGTCGGCCCCTCGAAAACGCCCTCGCTGCCCGGCCAGCCGAGGATCTTCGGCATCTCCCGGCCCAGCACCTCGAGGTTCAGAAGCCAGCGCTTCTCCTTCATGTCGAGCGACTGGGTGAAGAACCCCTGCAGCGTCGGGTCCGAGACATGTTCTGCGAGCTGCGCCGCCGCCTCGGAGCGCTTGCTGACCTGCTCCAGATCCACCGCCTGCATCGCCCGGATGTAGCCCGACTGGTGGTCGTGGTCGTAACTCACCGGCGCCATGTCCGCCGAGACCAGCCGGCGCACCAGCTCGGGCCGGGTCAGCGCCGCCAGCATCGAGGCCTTGCCGCCCATGGAATGGCCCACGAGGTCCACCGGCCCGCCGAGATCCTCGATCACCTCGATCAGATCGGCGGCCATGTCCTCGTAGCCGTGGCTCTCGCGCCAATCCGAGGCACCGTGGTTGCGCTGGTCGACCGCCACGACGTGGCGAATGCCCGAAAGCGCGCGGGCGATGCGGGTCCAGTTCTTCGCCTGGCCGTAGAGGCCATGGACGATGACAAGCGGGGGCAGGGAGGCGTCGCCGTGGCGGATGGTGTTCAGCATGAGGCATGGATAGCGGCAGGCCGCGCGGGCATCCAGCCGCTTTTCCTCGCGCCCGGGGCGGGATAGGAGGACGCCATGCGCGCGGATCCCAAACTGGAAAAGATGGTGGCCCGGCTCGAGCGTCTGCTCGAGGCGAAGTTCGGCGCGTCTCGCGGCCCGCTGCGGCGGCGGATCGCGGCGCCGGGGCGGCTTCTGCCCGGCAAGGTCCGGCGCGACCTCGATCAAGTCGAGCGCGCCTGGTCGCTCGCGCGGCATCCGAAGCTCGGCCGGCAGATCGACCTGCCGAAGACGCTGGCGGCGGGGTCGCGGGCCGAGGACTGGTTGAAGACCGTGGATGTGCGCGACAGGCGGATCGGGCGGCTCCTGGGGCTGCTGGGCGGGCTTGCCTTCAACCTGATCCTGCTGTTCGCGCTGGTGCTGGCGGTGCTGCTCTGGCGCGGGTATCTCTGAGCGCGCAGCGGGCGCGCGTCACCGCCTGACGCGGGGCAGGCGGTCAGCGCGCAGGGGCCTCCGCGCTGGAACCGGGGCAGGCCGATAGCGCGGACCGCCCCAATGCGCCAGGCGCACCTCCCTTACGAGCCGCCCGCCCGCCTTACGAGCCGCCCGCCCGCGGGCCGCTGTAATCCGCCTCCGAGACCGGCTCGGCCCAATCGGCGGTGGCGCCGTCGCGGGCCTCCTGCACGGCGATATGCACCATGGCCACCTCGGGCGCGGCGCCGTGCCAGTGGCGCACGTCGGCGGGAAACCAGGCGGTGTCGCCGGGGCGCAGCTCCTCGATGGCCTCGCCCTCGACCTGCGCGAGGCAGAGCCCCGAGACCACGTGGATCGTCTGGCCGTAGGGGTGGGTGTGCCAATTCGTGCGCGCGCCGGGTTCGAAGGTCACCCGCAGGATGCGGTGGCGGCCCGGCTCCTCGGCGGCGCCGATCGGGTCCATGCGGACGCGCCCGGTGAAATACTCGGGCGAAGGGGTCTGCGAGGGGCGGTTGCCGGCGCGGGTGATCTGCATGGGGCGTCCTTTCGGGAAGACGGGAGCGGAGCGGTTGCAGGCAGATGACCACGCCCCGGCGGCGGGGTCAAAGGTGCGGGCACGGGCGCGGGGGGGGAGGGGGCTTGGGGCCGGAGGTCTTGGCCCTGGGCTGAGCGCAGGTTCGGGCGTGATGGACGCGCGGCGGGCTTGGGCGCCCGGCGTGCCGGACGCCACAGGGCGACAAGAGCGGCCTGCCTGCCACCCCCGCGAATGCCCAAGCCGACCCATAAGCATCGGCAAAAAAAGAGGACGCGGGCCATGCACCGCGTCCCCTCTGTCATTCTTCGGCGAAGAAACCGCCGCTCAGAGCCCGGGGTAGATCGGGAAGCGCGCGCAGAGCGCCTCGACCTCGGCCTTCACCTTGGCCTCGACCTCGGCATTGCCCTCCGGGCCGTTGGCGGCCAGCCCGTCCACCACCTCGATGATCCAGTCGGCGATCTGGCGGAACTCCGCCTCGCCGAAGCCGCGGGTGGTGCCGGCGGGCGAGCCGAGGCGGATGCCGCTGGTCACCGTCGGCTTCTCGGGGTCGAAGGGCACGCCGTTCTTGTTGCAGGTGATATGCGCACGGCCGAGCGCCTTCTCGGTCTCGTTGCCCTTCACGCCCTTGGGCCGCAGGTCGACCAGCACCACATGGGTGTCGGTGCCATGGGTCACCGTGTCGAGCCCGCCCTTGATCAGCTGGTCCGAGAGCGCCTGGGCGTTCTTGATCACCGACTGGGCATAGGTCTTGAAGCCCGGCTCCAGCGCCTCGCGGAAGGCCACCGCCTTGGCGGCGATGACATGCATCAGCGGGCCGCCCTGGATGCCGGGGAAGATCGCCGAGTTGACCTTCTTGGCGATGGTCTCGTCATTGGTCAGGATCATGCCGCCGCGCGGGCCGCGCAGGGTCTTGTGGGTGGTGGTGGTCGCCACATGGGCATGCGGGAAGGGCGAGGGATGCTCGCCCGCGGCCACGAGGCCGGCGAAATGCGCCATGTCCACATGCAGCCAGGCGCCGACCTTGTCGGCGATCTCGCGCATGCGCTTGAAGTCGATCTGCCGCGGGATCGCCGAGCCGCCGGCGATGATCAGCTTCGGCTGGTGCTCCAGGGCCAGGGCCTCGACCGCGTCGTAGTCGAGCATGTTGTCCTGCTGGCGCACGCCGTATTGCACCGCGTTGAACCATTTGCCCGACTGGTTCGGCTTGGCGCCATGGGTCAGGTGCCCGCCGGCGTCGAGGCTCATGCCGAGGATCGTGTCGCCGGGCTGCAGGAGCGCGGTGAAGACGCCCTGGTTGGCCTGGCTGCCCGAGTTCGGCTGCACGTTGGCGAAGTCGCAGCCGAAGAGCTGCTTGGCCCGGTCGATGGCGAGGTTCTCGGCCACGTCGACCCAGTCGCAGCCGCCGTAGTAGCGCCGGCCGGGGTAGCCCTCGGCGTATTTGTTGGTCATCACCCCGCCCTGGGCCTCCATCACCGCCCGGGAGACGATGTTTTCCGAGGCGATGAGCTCGATCTCGTCGCGCTGGCGGCCAAGCTCGCCCTCCATCGCGGCGAAAAGCTCGGGGTCGCGGCTGGCGAGCGTCTCGGTGAAGAAACCGTCGTCACGATGAGGCGCGTTCATGGGCAGATCTCCTTGCAATCTGGCCTGGGGGCGCCGGGCCCCCGGCATCGGGTCTGGCGGCGATGTATCGCGTTTCGCCGCCGGCACAAAGCCCGCAAGCGGCGTTTCGGGACAATATGCCGTCCCCGCTGGCGCTTTGCGGGCCGCTGTGCTTGTTTCGGAACGGCACAGGCAGGACAGGAAACAGGTCGAGACGGATGAGGATCGCATTTGCCGCCTCGCATGCAGCCATCGCGCAATCCGCCAAGGCGGCGCTCTCGCGGCGTTACGGCGATCACGCCGAGGCCCAGGCGGACGTCATCGTCGCGCTGGGCGGGGATGGCTTCATGCTGCAGACGCTGCACCGAACGCAGGAGCTGGCCGCCCCGGTCTACGGGATGAACCGCGGCACAGTGGGCTTCCTGATGAACGAATACTCCGAGCACAATCTGAGCGAACGGCTGGCCGCCGCCGAAGAGGCGGTGATCACGCCGCTCGCGATGCGCGCGGTGCAGACCGACGGCGGCACCTACGAGGCGCTGGCGATCAACGAGGTCTCGCTCCTGCGCGCCGGGCCGCAGGCGGCGCGGCTGAAGATCTCGGTCGACGGCAAGCTGCGCATGGCCGAGCTGGTCTGCGACGGGGCGCTGGTGGCGACGCCGGCGGGGTCGACGGCCTACAACTACTCCGCCCACGGCCCGATCCTGCCGATCGGCGCCGACGTGCTGGCGCTGACCGCCATGGCCGCCTTCCGCCCCCGGCGCTGGCGCGGGGCGCTTTTGCCCAAGACCGCCGATGTCTCGATCGAGGTCCTGGAGCCCGAGAAGCGCCCGGTCATGGCCGAGGCCGACAGCCGCTCGGTCCGCGACGTGCTGCGCGTCGACATCCGCAGCGCCCCGGAGATCGCCCACCGGGTGCTCTTCGACCCGGGCCATGGGCTCGAGGAACGGCTGATCCGCGAACAATTCGTCTGAGGGGGAGGGCCATCCGTCCGGCCGGGCCATTGAGGCCCGCCCGGACGGAACGAGGGCTCTGCCCTCGCGCTCCCGGAGTATTTGAGGCCCGGTCAGGCCTGGGGGGCTGGGCCTGGGTGGTTGGGTTTGTGCTTTTCTTGTCTGGGGTTGGGCTGGCGGTCCGTCCGGCCGGGCCATTGAGGCCCGCCCGGCCGGAGCGAGAGCTCTGCCCTCGCGCTCCCGGAGTATTTGCGGCCCGGTCAGGCCTGGAAGGGGTGGCGCTTGGTGGGGCGGGGGCGCCCGGACGCGTCGACGGGGGTGGGGAACCGGGGGCGCGGCGGGGCGTTTTTTTGGCGCGCGGGGCGAAGGGGGCACTGGGGTGGCCGAATTTCTCGACATGCTGGTCAAGACCGTCGCCATCATGGCGGCGATCATCCTGTTGACGCGGCTTCTGGGGCTGCGCTCCTTTTCCAAGATGTCGGCCTTCGACTTCGCGGTCACCGTGGCCATTGGCTCGGTGCTGGCGGCGGTTGTGTCTTCGCCGGACAAGAGCCTCTGGACCGGGATCGGGGCGATCGCGGCGCTTTATTTGTGGAAGATGGCCATGGCGCCGCTGCGCACCCGGGTCGACTGGCTGCGCCGGCTGATCGACGCGCGGCCGGTCCTGGTGATGCGCGACGGCGAGATCCTCTGGGACGGCATGATGCGCGCCAATGTCACCCGCGAGGACCTCATGGCCAAGCTGCGGCAGTCGAACGTGCATGACCTCGCCGACGTGAAGGCGGTGGTGGTCGAGAGCACCGGCGTCGTGAGCGTGGTGCAGAACACCGAGGGCCGGGCGGTTGCGGAGGCGCTTCTGGCGGATGTGGTGGAGGTCGCGGGGCCGCGCGGGCGCGAGGCGCCGGGGCGGGGGTGAGGTCGTGCGGCGGGCCCTGATGGGCAGATTGGCGGGAGCGAGGCAAGCGTGGCGCGCTGGGTGATCGCGTCGGTGCTGGCGCGCTGACTGACCGGAAAGGCGACCGTCCCGTCCGCTCTCAGGGTAGATACTCCGCGGCGGCCCCGGCACTGCCCGGAGCCGCCGCGGACGCGCGCTTCAGCCGCTGCTCTGCGGGTAGCCCAGGGTCTTCACCGCGGCGCGGATCTCGTCGACGATGGCGGGATCGTCGATCGTCGCGGGCATCTTGAAGTCCTGGCCGTCGGCGAGATTGGCCATGGTCCGGCGCAGGATCTTGCCCGAGCGCGTCTTCGGCAGCCGGTCCACCACCTTGCAGAGCTTGAAGGCCGCCACCGGGCCGATCTGCTGGCGCACCCGGGCGACGCATTCGGCCTCGATTTCGTCGTGCGGGCGGTTCACCCCCTTGGTCAGGCAGACGAAGCCCATGGGCAGCTGGCCCTTGAAGTCGTCGGCGACCCCGATCACCGCGCATTCGGCCACATCCGGGTGGCCCGCCAGCACCTCTTCCATGGCGCCGGTCGAGAGCCTGTGGCCCGCCACGTTGATGACGTCGTCGGTGCGCGCCATGATGTAGAGGTAGCCGTCCTTGTCGATCAGCCCCGCGTCGCCGGTCTCGTAGTAGCCCGGGAAGCGCGCGAGGTAGCTCTTGTGGAAGCGCTCGGGCGCGTTCCAGAGCGTCGGCAGCGTGCCCGGCGGCAGCGGCAGGCGGATCGCGATGGCCCCGAGGTTGCCGGGCGCCACCGGGGTGCCGCCCTCGTCGAGGACCTGCACGTCGTAGCCCGGCATGGCAACGGAGGGGGAGCCGACCTTGACCGGCATGGCCTCGAGCCCGGCGGGATTGGCGACGATCGGCCAGCCGGTCTCGGTCTGCCACCAGTGGTCGTAGATCGGCTTGCCGGAGATCTCCTGCGCCCATTCCACCGTGTCGGGATCGGCGCGTTCCCCGGCGAGATAGATCGCCCGGAGCTTGGAGATGTCGTGGCCTTCCAGAAGCGCGCCCTTGGGGTCCTCGCGCTTGACCGCCCGGAAGGCGGTGGGCGCGGTGAAGAAGTTGCGCACCCCGTGTTCGGCAATCACCCGCCAGAAGGTCGAGGCGTCGGGCGTGCCCACCGGCTTGCCCTCGAAAAGCACCGTGGTGTTGCCGTGCACCAGCGGGCCGTAGACGATGTAGCTGTGGCCCACGACCCAGCCCACGTCCGAGGCGGCCCAGAAGACCTCGCCGGGGTCGACGTTGTAGATGTTCTTCATCGACCAGTAGAGCGCGACGAGGTGCCCGGCGGTGGGCCGCACCACGCCCTTGGGCGCGCCGGTGGTGCCGGAGGTATAGAGCACATAGACCGGGTGGGTGCCCTCGACCGGGACACAGGTCGCGGGCTCGGCGCCCTCCTGGAAGGCGTGCCACTCGAAGTCGCGGCCCTCGGTCAGGCCGGCCTCTTCCTCGGGGCGCTGGAAGATCACCGTGAACTCGGGCTTGTGCTTGGCCTGGTCGAGCGCCCCGTCGAGCAGCGGCTTGTAGGCCACGGTGCGGCCGGGCTCGATGCCGCAGGAGGCGGCGATCACCGCCTTGGGGGTGGCGTCGTCGATGCGCACCGCGAGCTCGTGGCTGGCGAAGCCGCCGAAGACCACCGAATGGATCGCGCCGAGCCGGGCGCAGGCCAGCATGGCCACCGCGGTCTCGGGCACCATGGGCATGTAGATGATCACCCGGTCGCCCTTTTCCACGCCGCGCGCCTTCAGCGCGCCGGCCAGCCGGGCGACCCGGTCCTGAAGCTCGGCATAGGTGATTGTCGCCTTGGTGCCGGTCACCGGGCTGTCGTAGATGATCGCCGCCTGCTCTCCGCGGCCGGCCTCGACGTGGCGGTCGACGCAGTTGTAACAGGTGTTGAGCCGCCCTTCGGCGAACCATTCGAAGACATGATGGCCGCGGTCGTAGAGCGCGCGGGTCGGCGGTTCGTCCCAGTCGATGGCGCGGGCCTGTTCCAGCCAGAAGGCCTCGGGGTCTGTCTTCCAGGACTGGTAGACATCGGCATATGTCATTTTGCGGCTCCTCCCTGCCTCAAGCTCCTCGTCTGTTGTGTTACGGAGCCACGGGGCGGGGATGCAAGCGCCGCGCGCGCGGCCCGGGTCGGAAAATGGTCGGAGAGGGCGCTCAGGCCGGCTCGAACCGGTAGCCGAAGCGGGCGATGTCGGGGGCGCAGAGATCGGCCACCCGGGCACGGGTCTCGGCGTCGTAATAGCCGCGCCAGTCCTCGGCCCGGGCCGAGCGGTTGGCATGGGGCAGCGCGAGCCGGAAGCCCAGGAGCGCCTCGAAGGCGGGCAGGTCGGTCTGGAGGTGTTCGAGCCGCAGGAAGAGCGTCTCGGCCTCCCGCCCATCCGGGCGGGTGACATAGCTGTCGTAGGGGGCCGCGCGCAGGGCCGCGCCGGTGGCGGGGTCGGCGAGGAAATCGGCGAAGCTCAGCGCCTTGGCGCGCCGCACCGCGGGGTGGTCGAAGCTCTGATCCTGCAGCCAGTGGTAATAGCTGACCATCCGGTCCCAGGGGTTGCGCACCAGGGTGACCACCTTCAGGGGCGCCAGCGCCGCCTCGGGCAGGAGGCCCGCCACGTCCCGCAGGCTGGCGTGTTTCCAGACCCGCCCGGCGGCGGGACCCAGCGTCTTCAGCCGCTTGCGCCGGGCGCGCGCCTTGGGGGTGTCGCCGATCAGGATGTCGTCGCGATGCGCCCGCGCCTCGAGCGCCAGCGCCAGCGAGGTGCCGCCGGTCTTGGGGATATGCACGAAGAGATAGCCGCGCCCGGGCGAGATGATCATGGGCGCTCGCCTCCGGGGCGGACGCCGTAGAGGCGATGGGCCTCGGCGACCATCTGGGCCTCGGTCTTGTCGGGAAAGACCCGGTAGCCCGGCGCGAGGAGCGGCCGGGCGCGGCGCACGCTGACCGCGATGACATGGCGGATGGCGAAGGCGGGCCCGGCCTTTCGGGCCAGAGGTGCGGCGGCCTCGGCGAAGTCGGGCGCCTCTGGGGCGATGATCCGCGCGGTGCCGTGGAAGGTCATGCCCTTCTGCCGGAAGACGTCCAGCGCCGAGACGCAGACCGCGGGGTTGGCGCGGATGTTGCGCAGGCTGCCGGCCGAGGCGATCTCGGCGATCAGGATCTCGCCCGAGGGCGCGGGCAGGAAGACCTCCTTTGGCGAGACATTGGGCCGGCCCTCCGCATCGGCGGTGGCGAGCCAGACCAGCACCGCGCGGTCGAGCGCGGCGCGGCTGTCGTCGGAAAGCGCGCTTCGGGACATCGGGCCTCCGGGATGGCGGGGTGGCGGGGTCAGGTCGGGCGCAGCTTGCCTCCAGCCCGAGGGCCGCCGCAAGGCTTGCCTGCGCCCGCGCTTGGCCGCAATCTGAGCGCGAGTGACGGGCAAGGGAGGACAGCATGGGCTGGTTGCCGGACGAGACCGGGCTGGGCAAGGTGCCCGCCAATTACACCCCGCTGACACCCTTGTCCTTCCTGAAGCGCGCGGTGGAGGTCTATCCCGACCACCTGGCCGTGGCCTACGGCAGCCACCGGGTCGACTACCGCGCCTATGCCGCGCGGGTGAGCCGGTTGGCCTCGGCGCTGGCCGGACGCGGCATCCAGCCCGGCGACGTGGTGGCGACGCTCCTGCCCAATATCCCCGCCCACGCCGAGGCGCATTTCGGCGTGCCCGCCGCGGGGGCGGTGCTGAACGCGATCAACACCCGGCTCGACGCTGGCACCGTGGCCTATATCTTCGCCCATGGCGGGGCCAAGCTGGCGCTCGTCGACAGCGAGGTGATCGAGGTCGCCGAGGCGGCCTTGGCCGAGATGGAGGGCCCGGGCCCGGTGCTGATCGAGGTGGTCGACGCCGAGGCGGGCTGCACCGCCAGCGGGCGCCACACCACCTATGACGCGCTTCTGGCCGAGGGCGCGCCCGATGCGCCCTGGATCATGCCCGAGGACGAATGGGAGAGCATCGCGCTCAATTACACCTCGGGCACCACCGGGCGGCCCAAGGGCGTCGTCTACCACCACCGGGGCGCCTATCTGAACGCCATGGGGCAGGTGCTGTCCTGGCGCATGGTGCTGAACCCGGTCTATCTGACCATCGTGCCGCTTTTTCACTGCAACGGCTGGTGCCACACCTGGATGATGCCGGTGGTCGGCGGCACGCTGGTGTGCTGCCGCGAGATCCGTGCCAAGCCGATCTTCGACGCCATCGCCGAGGAGGGCGTGACCCATTTCGGCGGCGCGCCGATCGTGCTCAACACGCTGATCAACGCCCCCGAGGCCGAGCGGCGCGCCTTTTCGCAGGTGGTCGAGGTCTTCACCGCGGGCGCCCCGCCGGCGCCCTCGACGCTGGCGAAGATCGAGCCCATGGGCTTCAACGTCACGCATGTCTACGGGCTGACCGAGACCTACGGGCCGGGCACCGAATGCACCTGGCAGGCCAAGTGGGACGGCACCGAGGGCGCGGCGCGCGCCGATCTGAAGGCCCGGCAGGGCGTGGCCATGCCCTTCCTCGAACATGTGACCGTCATGGACGAGCGCATGGTCGAGGTGCCGCATGACGGCGAGACCAAGGGCGAGATCATGTTCCGCGGCAACGGCGTGATGAAGGGCTACTACAAGAACCCCGAGGCCACCGAGGAAAGCTTCGCGGGCGGCTATTTCCATTCGGGCGACATCGCGATCCTCGAAGAGGACGGCTACATCCGCATCGCCGACCGCGCCAAGGACATCATCATCTCGGGCGGGGAGAACATCTCTTCGGTGGAGGTCGAGGGCGTGCTGATGGGCCATGACGCGGTCTCGCTCTGCGCGGTGGTGGCCAAGCCCGACGAGACCTGGGGCGAGGTGCCCTGCGCCTTCGTGGAGCTGAAGACCGGCGCAGCGGCGGAGGAGGCGGAGCTGATCGCCTTCGTCCGCGGCCAGCTCGCCGGGTTCAAGACGCCGAAAAAGGTGGTCTTCGGAGAGCTGCCGAAGACCTCGACGGGGAAGATCCAGAAGTTTCAGCTCAGGGCGCAGGCCAAGGAGATGTGAGGCCGGGCAGGGCAGGGGGCTCGGGCCGGACACCCAGGTGAAGGCGCGGCCCTCGACATCCGCGCCGCCCGCAGCCGCCACGCCCGCCAGGCCGGCGCGTCACGCACCCGGCTCTCAGCCGCCACGCCCGCCGGGGCAGCACTCCACGCACCGCGCTCTCAACCCAACACCCCAGCCAAGGCCCGAAGCGCCCCCCCCCAGGCTTCAGCTTGGCAAAAATACCTAAACCGACGCTCTCAGCCGCCGCCCCCGCCGGGGCAGCGCGCCCCCGACCCCGGTCTCACCCCAGCGCCCCCGCCAAGCCCCAACGCCCTCACCCTCGGCAAAAATACCGCACTCCCCCTGTCCGAAACCGGCGCCACCGCCCCGCGCGCCCATGCGATTGCCGTCTCCCACCGCCGCGTGTAGCTTGCGCCGAGCCACAGGTGCAGACGAGCCCCCGGAGCGCATGACAGCCCTTACCCAATACCAGCGTCTCGAAGCCTCGGGCCTCTGGCGTGCCGATGCCGAGGCGCAGCGGCGCGAGGTGATCGTCTCGCTGGGCGAGGCTTCCCTGACGATCAGCGACGGCAACGAGCGCCCGCTGGCGCATTGGTCGCTGGCGGCGGTGGAGCGGGCCACGGCGCGAGGCGAGCTGCCGGCGATCTACCACCCCGACGGCGACCCCGGAGAGACGCTCGAGCTGGGCGAGGACGCGCCCGAGATGATCGAGGGCATCGACCGGGTGCTGCGGGCGATCTCGCGGGCGCGGCCCCGGCCGGGCAAGCTGCGGCTCTGGATCACCGGCGGGCTGGCGGCGGCGGGCGTCTTGGCGACGGTCTTCTGGTTGCCCGGCGCGCTTCTGGCCTATTCGACCGAGGTCGTCCCGCCGGTCAAGCGCGACGAGATCGGCGCGGCGCTTCTGGAGCGGATCGAGCGGGTGGCGGGCCGGCCCTGCAGCGCCAGCGAGGCCGAGGAGCCCCTGCGCGCGCTGGGCCGCCGGGTGCTCGGCCCCGAGCGGGGCGGCGACCTGACGGTGCTGCGCCAGGCGGTGCCGGACACCGCGCATCTGCCGGGCGGGCGCATCCTTCTGAACCGGCGGCTGGTCGAGGATCCCGAGGATCCCGATGTCACCGCGGGCTATGTCCTGGCCGAGGCGCTGCGCGCCGGGCGGGCCGATCCGCTGGGCGAGCTTCTCCAGCGCGCGGGGCTTTTCGCGACGCTGAAGCTTCTGACCACGGGCGAGCTGCCGGAAAGCGCGCTCGACGCCCATGCCGAGGCGATCCTCTCGGAGACCCCGGCGCGGGTCTCGACCGAGGCGCTCCTGACGGCCTTCGACGGCGCGGAGCTGCGCTCGAGCCCCTATGCCTATGCGCTCGACATGACCGGCGAGACGACGCTGCCGCTGATCGAGGCCGACCCCCGGCGCGAGACCGGCAGCCGCCCGGTGCTGACGGACGCGGAATGGGTGCGGCTGCAGGGGATCTGCACGGGGTAGGGTGTTGGGCCTGAGGGCGCCGAGGTGCCGTTCGGGAGGCGCGTCGTGTGTCTCGGATTAGGTCAGGAAAGCTGCCGGAGGCACGACGGCATGACCGAGGCTGCGCACATCACCTCGGCAGGGTGATATTGCAAGGCTTTTCAAAGCACGGGGAACGCCCCACGACGCGGCTTCTGGCTGTCTCACCAAATGGTTTGAGATGCGCACCGCACCAGTTCAGCGCAGACCCGCCTCAAGCGGCCCCGCCCAACCTCGGCGCCAACCTCAGCGCGGAATGATGATGATCGGATCGCGCACCCGGTGGCGGTCGGCGGTGGCGACCAGCCGGCGCGGCACGGTGTTGGTCCAGACCTGTTGCGTCGCGTAGTAGCCCTCTGGCGTCTGGAAGGCGCGGCGCGGGTTCAGGCGGTCGTCGTCCCAGGCGCGCTCGTAGCCCTCGGGCACGCGGACGGCGGCCTCGGCGCGCAGGGTCTCGTAGACCTGGTCGGGCACGATGGTCGGCCCGGGCCCGCTGCGGGGGGCGGCGGGGGCGAGGCGCAGGTTGCTGTCGTCATAGCCCTGCCGGATGTAGACATTGGCGTTCGGCCCCGGCGTCTCGCCGCGGCGGATCACCGTCACATGGCTGGTGGTCTGCGGCCCGCAGCGCACCGGCAGCCCCTGCGAATTGCCGATATACTGCTGCGAGATCGCCGAGGCGCCCCGGCAGCCGCCCTCGGTCGCGACGCGGGTCCGGGCGGGCGCGGGCTGCGCGGCGGGCGCGGGCACCTGGCGGACGATCTGCGGGGCGGGTTTGACCTGTTGCGGCTGCGGCGCGGGGGCGCGGCGCTGGGCCTGCGGCTGCGGCGCGGTGGTCGTGGTCCGGGCCTGTGCTTGAGCCTGCGCCTGGCGCGGCGCCGCGGCCGAGGTTGCGGGCGCGCTGTCGAGGGTGATCCGCTCCACCTCGCTGCCCGGTGCGGCGGCGGCCGTGCGGGTGCCGCTCTCGCCCAGGGTCGGGGTCTGGCCGCAGATGTGGCGGCGCTGGCGGCTCACCCGGGGCACCCAGTTGGTCGCCCCGTCGATGCCCGCGCGGATGTAGACGCAGCCGCGGCTGTCGACATACTGGCGGCCCTCGTAGGAACTGGGCGGAAACTCCATCGGCACATCGGTCGACCGCTGCTGGGCGGAGAGCTCGCCCGCAAGACCGAAGGTCCCGGCAACCAGGGCCAGCACGGCCAGACGTGTCAGTTTCATATCACGGCCCCCCGAAGGCGTTTTCGCAACGATGCCGCAACAGGTTGCGTCTGTAAAGCTATGCCATGGCCTATTTAGTCCCGAACATCCGGTCGCCCGCATCGCCGAGACCGGGCACAATATAGCCCTTTTCGTTCAGCCGCTCGTCGAGCGCGGCGGTCACCACCTGCACGTCGGGATGTGCCTCGGCCATGCGCTGGACGCCCTCGGGCGAGGCCAGGAGGCAGAGGAAGCGGATGTTCGTCGCGCCGGCCTTCTTCAGAAGGTCGATGGCCGCGACCGAGGAATTGCCGGTGGCCAGCATCGGGTCGACGGCGATGGTCATCCGGTCCGAGAGGCCCTCGGGCACCTTGAAGTAATATTCCACCGGCTGCAGCGTCTCCTCGTCGCGGTAGAGCCCGACAAAGCCCACCCGGGCCGAGGGGATCAGCTCGAGCACGCCGTCCAGGAGCCCGTTGCCGGCCCGCAGGATCGAGATCAGCGCCAGCTTCTTGCCGTCGAGGACCGGCGCTTCCATCGGCATCAGCGGGGTCTCGATGCGGCGCGTGGTCATCGGCAGTTCCGAGGTGATCTCATAGGCCAGGAGCTGCGAGATCTCGCGCAGGAGCTGCCGGAAGGAGGCGGTCGAGGTCTCCTTCTCGCGCATCAGCGTGAGCTTGTGCTGCACCAGCGGGTGATCGACGATCTTCAGGGTCTCGGTCATTGGGTGTCCAGTCTCTTGGCGATGGCCGCGCGGGTGGTCTCGTCGCAGAAGGCATGGGCCAGCGCGGTGCGGTTGAGGGTGGTGAAATCCTCGGCCTGCCAGCCGAAGCAGCGCGCGAGGTTCACGTATTCGTCGCGCATGGTGGTGTGGAAGAAGGGCGGATCGTCGGTCGAGACGGTGACCGGCACCCCGGCGCGGCGCAGCCGCGCGATCGGGTGGTCGGCAAGCCGCTTGTAGACCCCCAGCGCCACGTTCGAGCCCGGGCAGACCTCGAGGCAGATGCCCGCCTCGGCCAGCCGCTCGACCAGGGCGGGGTCCTCGGCGGCGCGCACGCCGTGGCCGATCCTTGCGACGCGCAGGTCGTCCACCGCCGAGGCGACCTCGGCGGGCCCGCGCCATTCGCCGGCGTGCACGGTGAGCTGAAGCCCGGCCTCGCGGGCCATGTCGAAGGACCAGGCGAAATCCTTGAGCGCGCCCTGGTTCTCGTCGCCGCCCATGCCGAAGCCGGTGATGAAGTCACCCGCGGTCTCGGCGGCGCAGCGCGCCGCGCGGCGCGCCTGGTCGGGGCCGAAGTGGCGCACGCAGGTCACCACGCCGCGCAGGGTCACGCCCATGTCGCGCTCGGCGATCTCGGCGGCCTCGCGGATGGCGGCCAGGTAGTCCTGCCAGGCCGAAAGGTCGCCGCCGCCGCAGAAATCGGGCGAGAGGAAGCTCTCGGTGTAGACCACGCCGTTCTCGGCCGACTGCTCAAGGAGCGCCAGGGTCAGGCGGTGGAAGTCCTCGGGCGACTTCAGCACGGCGGTGGCCGCCTCATAGGTGCGCAGGAAGCGTTCGAAGCCCGAGAAGGCATAGCCGCCATCGGCGTCGAAGACGCCGTCGAGGCGGATGGATTTCTCCTCTCCGAGGCGGCGGATGAACTCCGGCGGGGCGGCGCCCTCGTGGTGCAGGTGCAGCTCGACCTTGGGCAGGTTGGCAATCGCTGCGAGGCTTTCTTCGTCGTGGCGGATCTCTTGGGTCTCGTCGGTCATCTGGTCACTCGTGGGGCGCGGGGCGTCCGGGCCCCTTTGCGGGAATGTCGAGGTGTCGCGCGATGGTCGCGGCGACATCGGCGAAAGCGATCCGGCCCAGCTCTCCCGGGCCCTGGCCGGCAATCAGCACCGGCACCCGCTCGCGGGTGTGGTCGGTGCCGAACCAGGTCGGATCGTTGCCATGATCGGCGGTCAGGCAGAGCATGTCGCCCGGGCGCAGCCGGTCGAGGAGCGGACCCAGCTCGGCGTCGAACCATTCGAGCGCCCGGGCATAGCCTGAGACGTCGCGGCGGTGGCCGTAGTGGCTGTCGAACTCGACGAAATTGGCGAAGGTCAGGCTGCCCTCGGGCATCTCGTCGATGGCCGTGCCGAGATGGGTTATCAGCTCGGCGTCGGCGCCCTTCCGCAGCTCGTCGATGCCCTCCATGGTGAAGATATCGCCGATCTTGCCGATGGCGCGCACGCGGCGCCCGGCGTCCTGGGCCCAGTTGGTCAGCACCGGCTGAGGCGGGCGGATCGCGTAGTCGCGGCGGTTGGCGGTGCGCTGGAAGGCCCCGGGGCGGCCCACGAAGGGCCGGGCGATGACCCGGCCGACGCGCATCTCGTGCAGGCGCGGGGCGATGTCGCGGCAGAGCTGGAGCAGCCGGTCGAGGCCGAAGTGCTCTTCATGGGCGGCGATCTGGAAGACGCTGTCGGCGGAGGTGTAGCAGATCGGGAAGCCGGTCTCGATGTGCTCTGCGCCGAAACGATCGAGCATCACCGTGCCCGAGCCGTGGATATTGCCGATGATACCCTCGGTGCCGGCGAGGCGGCAGACCTCGGCGGTCAGATCCTCGGGGAAGGCGGGCCTTGTGTCGGGGAAGTAATGCCAGTCCCAGGGCACCGGCAGACCGGCGAGCTCCCAGTGGCCCGAGGGCGTGTCCTTGCCGGGCGAGACCTCGGTCGCCGCCCCCCAGGTGCCGGAGAGGTCGCCGCCGCCCAGGTCCGGGGCCGGATCGCCCGAGGCCAGCGTCACCGCGCGCGAGAGGCCCAGCCCGTCGAGATGCGGCAGGCGCAGGGGGCCCGAGCGGCCCTCCTCGGCCCGGCCCTCGGCGCAGGCCCGCGCGATATGGGCGAGCGTATTGGCGCCGCTGTCGGGCTTGCCGTCGTTGAAAAAGTCGCCCGCATCCGGGGCGCCGCCGATACCGACGGAATCCATCACGACAAGGAAGGCGCGGGGCATGGGTGATCCTTCACGGGCAGGCGTCTGAGGGTGGCACCGGGCCTAGCGCGCGCGAAAGATTTGGGCAAGGGGCGGGCGGCGGGGCGCCGCCGCGTCGGGCGGTGGTCTGGCGCCTGGCGCAGGGCTGCGCGCTGCCGGGCCGCGTGCGGCCTGGAGGTCCAGGTCTGAGACACCTGCCGCTGAGAGGCCCAGGTCTGCGGCGCCCGCTGCTCCGGGGCCCGCCGTGGAGCCAGCCGCTGCTGGGCTGTCCCCGGCTCGGGCGCTCTCGGCTGACACGCCCGCTTCAGGGCCGCCCGGTGCTGATCCGCCCCCCGTTCAGGCCCCCGCCGCGATCCGCCCGATGGGCTTGCGCGCCGGGGCCTCGCCCAGGGTGAAGGCCGCGCGGATCGCCGCTTCCACCGCCTCGGCGTCCTCGACCCGGGCGGCGTGCAGCTTCACCAGCGGCTGGCCCGGCGCGACCGCGCGCCCGAGCGGCGCCACCTCGGAGAGACCCACCGCCGGGTCGACGCTGTCGGTCTCGACCCGCCGCCCGCCACCGAGCCGCACCACCACATGCCCCAGCGCCTCGCCGTCGATCGCCGCCACATGGCCCGCGCCCTCGGCGGTGACCTCGCGGATCACCGGCGCCTCGGGCAGGAAGCGGCCCGGCGTCTCGACAAAGCCCATGGGCCCGCCCTGGGCATAGACCATCTTCTGGAAGGCCTCGGCCGCGCGCCCGTCGCCCAGCGTCGCCCGGACCTGGGCCGCGCCGGCCTCGGCATCCTTGGCAAGCCCCGCCTTGGCCAGGAGCGCACCGCCTAGAAGCTCGGTCAGCGCCGCGAGCCGGCCCTCGGGGTCCTGGCCCTTGAGGACCGCCGCTGCCTCCCAGACCTCAAGCGCATTGCCGAGCGCCGGGGCCGCCGGGGCGTCCATGTCGGTCAGGCAGGCCACCGTCGGGCAGCCCGCGTCATTGGCCGTCGCGGCCAGCGCCCCGGCCAGTTCCAGGGCCTCGGGCTCGGTCTTCATGAAGGCGCCGGAGCCCAGCTTGACGTCGAGGACCAGCCCCTCGAGCCCGGCGGCCAGCTTCTTCGACAGGATCGAGGCGGTGATCAGGTCGATCGAGGCCACGGTGCCGGTCACGTCGCGCACCGCGTAGAGCCGCCGGTCGGCGGGCGCGATATCCGCCGAGGCGCCGACGATGGCCGCGCCGGTCTCGCGGACGCAGCGGGTGAACTCGGTTTCGCTGAGCGCCGTGCGGAAGCCGGGGATCGCCTCGAGCTTGTCGAGCGTGCCGCCGGTATGGCCCAGCCCGCGCCCCGAGATCATCGGCACATAGACCCCGAGCGCGGCCAGCGCGGGGGCGAGCACCAGGCTCACGCAGTCGCCCACGCCGCCGGTCGAATGTTTGTCGAGGACCGGGCCCGGCAGGTCCCAGTCGAGCTTCCGGCCCGAATCGCGCATCCCCCGGGTGAGCGCCGTGCGCCCCGCCTCGGAGAGCCCGCGCCAGCAGACCGCCACGGCGAAGGCCCCGGCCTGGGCGTCCGAGACCGAGCCGTCGGCGAGCCCGCGCGCGAAGCCCGCGATGGCCGCGGGGTCGGGCTCCTGGCCCTGTCGCAGGGCCGCGATCAGCCGGGCGGGCTCCATCAGGACTTGTCCATATGCGACGCGGCGAAGGCCCCGGGCAGCAGTTCGCCCACCGAGAGGCGGGTCTCGGTGCCCTCGAGCGTGGCCAGGGTGACCATGGTCGCGGGGGCCGCGAACTCGGCGATCTTCTGGCGGCAGCCGCCGCAGGGCGGCACCGGGGCGGGGCTGTCGGCGACCACGTAGATCTCGGCGATCTCGGTCTCGCCCGCGGCGACCATGGCGGCGATGGCCCCGGCCTCGGCGCAGGTGCCCTCGGGGTAGGCGACGTTCTCGACGTTGCAGCCCCGGTGGACGGCGCCCGAGGGGGTGGTCAGCGCCGCCCCCACCTTGAAGCCGGAATAGGGGGCATGGGCGTTTTCGCGCACGGCAAGCGCGGCGTCGCGCAGGGACATCGGGGCACCTCTCGCAGCTCTCGGGAAGCGGCATGGTGGAGCGCGGGCGGAGGCGGCGCAAGGGGGGAGGCTTGGGGCGGTCAGGAGCTGACGCGGGGTCGGGAAGGGCAGGGGGGCTTGGGCAAGACTGCGCGGGCTGGGCGTATTGCGCAGAGGCCGTCCTTCGCTCGGGTGGTTTGGTTTTGTGGCCATCCACTCGCTCGGGCACTTCCCCGGTTCGGGATCACAGGCCCCCGGCGAAGCACAAGCCAAACCCATCGGAAAAACACACCGCCCAAACCCGGACCCCACGTCGCCCAGCCCTCTCACCCCTCGCACCAGAGGGCGCGCGGCGGACCGGGGGCCGGCGCTGCTGCGCTTCGAGCGAGGCGCTTTATCCCTGCAAGGTCAGGGCTAGAGGTGATCTAGGCGCGCCATTCCAAGGAGCGCCGGCCCATCGGGCCGGTCCGGCGCGCGCCCGGCATCTTCGATGCTATTCGGGCGCAAGAAGGGGCCGGTGTTTTGATGGGTTAGCATTGGGCCTCGCTTGGGCCGTAGCTGTCCTCAGAGGCGCAGCCTCGCCGCGATGTTGCAGCTTCCTGAGAAACAACCCCGCTTGCACACTGACGCTTTCCTTGCCTTGGACAGTTCAGCGCTTCCCCACTCCACAGATCTGCGCAGGCCCCAACCTCAGGCTCACCACCTCCCCCCAAATGACGTCACGTCTTTCCGCCCCCCGCGTTTTGCGCTACGCGAGATTCCCGGACCAGTGAGGGGAGAGAGGCATGTCGGATCAGACCACCGAGGGGCAACGGCAGCAGGCGCTCGACTACCACCGTTATCCCAAGCCCGGGAAGCTCGAGATCCAGGCCACCAAGCCGCTTGCCAACGGCCGCGACCTGGCCCGCGCCTATTCGCCCGGCGTCGCTGAGGCCTGCCTCGAGATCAAGTCCGACCCGACCACCGCCCGCGACTACACCGCCCGCGGCAACCTCGTCGCCGTGGTCTCCAACGGCACCGCGGTCCTGGGCCTCGGCGACATCGGCGCGCTGGCGTCGAAGCCGGTGATGGAGGGCAAGGCGGTGCTCTTCAAGAAATTCGCCGGCATCGACTGCTTCGACATCGAACTGAACGAACGTGATCCCGAGAAGCTGGCCGAGATCGTCTGCGCGCTCGAGCCCTCCTTCGGGGCGATCAACCTCGAGGACATCAAGGCACCCGACTGCTTCGTGGTCGAGGAGATCTGCCGCGAGCGCATGAACATCCCCGTATTCCACGACGACCAGCACGGCACCGCCATCGTGGTCTCCGCCGCGGCGCTCAACGCGCTGAAGCTCGCGGGCAAATCCTTCGAGGACATCAAGATCGTCTCCACCGGCGGCGGCGCGGCGGGCATCGCCTGCCTCAACATGCTCCTGAAGCTCGGCGTCAAGCGCGAGAACGTCTGGCTCTGCGACATCAACGGGCTGGTGCACGAGGGCCGCGAGGACGAGGCCATGACCCCGCAGAAGGCCGCCTTCGCCCAGCCCGGCGGGCCGCGTGACCTCGGCGACGTGATCGAGGGCGCCGACCTCTTCCTCGGCCTCTCCGGCCCCAATGTCCTGAAGCCCGAGATGGTGGCGAAGATGGCCGAGCGCCCGATCATCTTCGCGCTCGCCAACCCCAACCCGGAGATCATGCCCGACGCCGCCCGCGAGGTTGCCCCCGAGGCGATCATCGCCACCGGCCGGTCGGATTTTCCCAACCAGGTCAACAACGTCCTCTGCTTCCCCTTCATCTTCCGGGGTGCGCTGGACGTCGGCGCCACGACGATCAACGACGAGATGAAGATCGCCTGCGTCGAGGGTATCGCGGCGCTGGCGCGGGCCACCACCTCGGCCGAGGCCGCCGCCGCCTATCACGGCGAAAGCCTGACCTTCGGGCGCGACTACCTGATCCCCAAGCCCTTCGACCCGCGGCTCTCGGCCACGGTCTCGGTGGCGGTGGCCGAGGCGGCCATGGCCTCGGGCGTGGCGGAACGGCCGATCGCCGACATGGAGGCCTACAAGGCCAAGCTGCGCGCCTCGGTCTACCGTTCGGCGCTGATCATGCGCCCGGTCTTCGCCGCCGCCGCCGGGGCCTCGCGGCGCATCGTCTTCGCCGAGGGCGAGGACGAGCGCGTCCTGCGCGCCGCCCAGGCGATCCTCGAGGAGACCACCGAACAGCCGATCCTGATCGGCCGGCCGGAGGTCATCAACATGCGCTGCGAGCGCATGGGCCTCGAGATCCGGCCCGAGCGCGACGTCAATATCGTCAACCCCGAGAACGACCCGCGCTACCGCGACTACTGGACCACCTACCACGAGATCATGGCCCGCCGCGGCGTGACCCCGGACATCGCCCGGGCGATCATGCGCACCAATACCACCGCCATCGGCGCGGTCATGGTGCACCGCGAAGAGGCCGACAGCCTGATCTGCGGCACCTTCGGGGAATACCGCTGGCATCTCAACTACATCGAGCAGGTGCTGGGCTCGCCGGAGCTCTCGCCTCACGGCGCGCTGAGCCTGATGATCCTCGAGGACGGGCCGCTCTTCATCGCCGACACCCATGTGCATTTCGCCCCCACCCCCGAAGAGATCGCCCGCGCCGCGGTGGGCGCTGCGCGCCACGTGCGCCGCTTCGGGCTCGAGCCGAAGATCGCGCTCTGCTCGCAGTCGCAGTTCGGCACCCAGTCGAACGAGGCCGCCGCGCGCATCCGCGCGGGCCTCGAGTTGCTCGACGCGCAGCCGCGGGACTTCTGCTACGAGGGTGAGATGAGCGTCGAGGCGGCGCTCGACCCCGATCTGCGCGAGCGGCTCCTGCCGGGCAACCGCATGGTCGGCAAGGCCAACGTGCTGATCTTCGCCCATGCCGACGCGGCTTCGGGGGTGCGCAACATCCTGAAGATGACCGCCCGCGGCCTCGAGGTCGGCCCGATCCTGATGGGCATGGGCAACCGCGCCCATATCGTGACCCCCTCGATCACCACGCGCGGCCTCCTGAACATGGCCGCCCTCGCCGGCACGCCGGTCTCGGACTACGGCTGACAGCCCGCGCGCCCTGCCGCTGGGAGGTCGGGCGCGCGCCGCCAAAGCCCGGCCCTGAGCAGAGGCGCGTGACCAGCGCCGCCGCGCGCGACAAAAGTCTGCGCCGCCCGGCACCTCGATCGAGCGCACCGCCGCGCGAACGCCCGCGCCGCGCAACGCTTCCATCAAAGCGCCGCCGCGCAATCCCAGCCGCGCCCGGACCAGAAAACCCGCGCCCACACCGGCCACAGCCGACCCACTTCACCACCCAAACCCAAAAAAACCGCGCCCGCCATCACCCCGGCGCGCAGCCCCTCCTTGCGCATGACCGGGCTGAAAATACCTCCGGGAGCGCGAGGGCAGCGCCCTCGCCCCGCCCGATGATCGGCACGATCAGCGGGCCAGACCATCCGCCCGCCGCCAGGCGGGCGACCGCCCAATCAACAGCCCAACCAAACCGCCCCTCAGATCTCCTCGGGGAAATGCCGCATCACCGCGCGGATCGGGTTCGGCGCGGCCTGGCCGAGGCCGCAGATCGAGGCGTCGACCATGGCCTGGCTCAGCTCTTCGAGCAGCCCCTGGTCCCAGTGCTCCGCCTGCATCAGCTTCACCGCCTTCTCGCAGCCGACCCGGCAGGGGGTGCATTGCCCGCAGCTTTCGTCCTCGAAGAAGCGCAGCATGTTGAGCGCGGCGCCGCGGGCGCTGTCCTGGTCGGAAAGGACCACCACCGCCGCCGAGCCGATGAAGGAGCCGTGCTCCTGCAGCACGTCGAAATCGAGCGGGACATCGTCAAGCGCGGCGGGCAGGAGGCCCGAGGAGGGGCCGCCGGGCTGGTAAGCCTTGAAGACATGGCCCTGGGCCATGCCGCCGGCGGCCGCGATGATCTCGGTGATCGTGGAGCCGGCGGGCAGAAGGTAGACCCCCGGCTTGGCGACCCGGCCCGAGACCGAGAAGCTGCGCAGCCCGCGCCGTCCGTTGTGCTCGGTGGATGAGAGCACCTCGGGCCCCTCGCGGCAGATCCGGGCGACCCAATGCAGGGTCTCGACGTTGTGCACCAGCGTCGGGCGGCCGAAGACGCCGACCTGGGCGACATAAGGCGGGCGGTGGCGGGGCAGGCCGCGCTTGCCCTCGATCGATTCGATCATCGCGCTTTCCTCGCCGCAGATATAGGCGCCGGCGCCGCGCCGCAGCTCGATGTAGTCGCGCGGGGCAAGCCCGGCCTCCTCGAGCGCGGCGATCTCGCGGCGCAGGATCTCGAGGACGGCGGGATATTCGTCGCGCATGTAGAGGAAGACGTGGTCGGCCTCGACCGCCCAGGCGGCGATCAGGAGCCCCTCGAGGAAGAGATGCGGCTGGCGTTCGAGGTAATACCGGTCCTTGAAGGTGCCGGGCTCGCCCTCGTCGCCGTTGACGGCCAGGTAGCGCGGCCCGGGCTCGGCGCGCACGAAGCCCCATTTGCGCCCGGCGGGGAAGCCCGCGCCGCCGAGGCCGCGCAGGCCCGCGCCCAGGACCCGCTCCTGCACCTCCTGCCAGTCGCCCTCGGCGTGGAGCTGCTCCAGCGCCGCGTAGCCGCCACCCGCGCGATAGGCCGCGAGGGCCTCGTAGTCGGGGATGCGGGGATGGATGGCGCCGGCGGTGATCGCGGCTTTGACGCTCTCGGGCGTGGCGGCGTCGATGTGGTTGTGGCCCAGCTCGCAGACCGGGGCGGTGTCGCAGCGGCCCATGCAGGGGGCGCGCAGGACGCGCACCTCGGCGGGGTCGAGCCCGGCCTCCAGCGCCTCGCGCAGCGCCTCGGCCCCGGCCAGCTCGCAGGAGAGCGAATCGCAGACCCGCACGGTCAGCGCCGGCGGCGGGGTCTCGCCCTCGCTCACCGGGTCGAAATGGGCGTAGAAGCTCGCGACCTCGTAGACCTCGACCTGGGACAGGCGCAGCTCCTCGGCGAGCGCGCGGATATGGGCCGCCGAGAGATGCCCGTAGGCGTCCTGGATGCGGTGCAGGAATTCGATCAGCAGATCGCGCCGCCTGGGCGCGGTGCCCAGAAGCGCGCGCACCTCGGCCTGGGCCGTCTCGTCGAGCGGCCGGCCCTTGGGCGTGGGGCGGCCCTTGCCGCGCCCGGATTTCCAGCTGCCCTTGCCCTGATCGAGCGCCATGTCGCCTCCTCGCGCGCTGCTGTCTCTGGTCCCCGGGTGTAGCCCGCGCAGGGCCCCGCCGTCACGCGGGATGCGGCGCCTGAGGGCCGCCTTGCGACCTCATCCTGCCGCGAAGGGGCCTTCGTGGCGACGAAATTTTCCGATAGGAGACGGGGGCAGATATAGACCGACCCCCGTCAAACTCCACTGGAGGCCCATGGCGCGTTTCACGCTCATCACGCTGTCGCTCGTGGCGCTCCTGGCGCTGGGGGTCGTCCATGGCGGGGCGCTGGCCTGGGCGGCGCTGGCCCATATCACGCTTGTGGCCTTCTTCCTCGACCGGCTGGGGGCGCTTGCCGCGCCCGATGCGCCCGAGGGGGCGGAGTTTCCCGCCGGGCTCGCGCTGTCGCTGACGCTCGGGGTCTTGCACTTCCCGCTGCTCTTCGGCGGCGCGCTGACGCTTGCGGCAGGCGGGCGGGGCCTCGCCGAGGCCGCGGCGCTGTTCTTCGGGCTCGCGCTGTTCCTGGGGCAGGTCAGCATGGCCAACGCGCATGAGCTGATCCACCGGCCGGGCCGGGGTCCGCGCGCCCTGGGCGTCGCGGTCTACGTGAGCCTGCTTTTCGGGCATCACGCCTCGGCGCATCGGCTGGTGCATCACGTCCATGCGGCGACCAAGCGCGACCCCAATTCCGCGCGCCTGGGCGAGGGCTTCTGGCGCTTCGCGCTCCGGGCCTGGCGGGGCAGCTTCCGGGCGGGCTACCGTGCCGAGGCCAAGCGCGCCGCCCGTGCGGGCCGGCCCTCCTGGCGCACGCCCTATGCGCTTTATCTCGGCGGCGGGCTCGCGGCCTTCCTGAGCGTCCTGGCGGCGGGCGGCTGGCGGGCGGCGCTGATCTACGGGGCGCTTTGCCTCTACGCGCAGCTTCAGCTCCTGCTGTCCGACTACGTCCAGCACTACGGGTTGCGGCGGCGGCTCGGCAAGGCGGGCCGGCCCGAGCCCATGGGCGCGCGGCACAGCTGGAACGCGCCGCAGGGGTTCTCGGGCGCGCTCATGCTGAACGCGCCGCGGCATTCGGACCATCACGCGCATCCCGGGCGCGCCTATCCCGGCCTGCGGCTCGACCGCGCGGAGATGCCGATCCTGCCGCAGTCGCTGCCGGTCATGGCGGTGATCGCGCTGGTGCCGCCGGTCTGGCGGCGGATGATGGACCGCCGGGCGCGGGCCTGGCGGTGATTCCTTCCGCAGAAGGGGGCGCTCATGTCAGACTGAAGGGCATGAGGCCGCGTGTTTTCCTTCTCGCCCTGACCCTCGCGCTGGGGTTTCTGACCGCCGCTGCAGCCCCGCCCGCGCGGGCGCTCGAGGCGCCGATGACCGCGGCGGAGTTCGAGGCCTATGTGACCGGGCGCACGCTGACCTTCTCGGAGGCCGGGCAGCCCTACGGGATCGAGCGCTACCTGCCCGACCGCCGGGTGCGCTGGTCCTTCCTCGACGGCGCCTGCAAGGAGGGGCGCTGGTTCCCGCAAGGCGAGCGCATCTGCTTTGTCTACGAGGACGACCCGATGCCGCAGTGCTGGCGATTCTTCCGCGAGCCGGGCGGGCTTCGGGCGCTCTTCGACGGCGGCGGGGCGACGGAGCTTTACGAGGCCGAGAGTGAGGGCGAGATGCTCTGCCTCGGCCCCGAGGTCGGGGTCTAGGCGCGGGCGGTCAGCCGGCGCTCCCCCGCCAAAAATTCACCCCTCACGGGTTCTCATGCACCGCGCAGCGGCAGCCCCGGGCGCGCAGCCCGTCGCAAAGCTTGCCCGCCGCCTCCGGCGTCTCGACGCCCAGCCGGGCCATGACGTAGCCCTGCCGCCCCGCCACCCGATGCGCCACCGACACCAGTTCGAGCGGCGCGCTCTCGGCCAGCGCCCGGCAGGCGCGGGTCCGGGCGCGGAAGGCCGCGCGGGCGGCCTCGGCGTCGGGCCCGAAGGCCAGTTGCACGCCCCAGGGCGCGTGCTCGCGCTCGGGCGCGGGATAGGGGCTGAGCCGCCGCGTGCGGGCCAGCGCGCGGCAGGCCGGCTCGAAGGGCGCCGCGCCGTCGAGCCGGAAATCGGGCGCCTCGGGCGGGTCGTCGCGCCAGGTCTCGGCGCTGAGCCCGGTGATGATCCGCACGTAGTCGCGGGTTTCGGGCGGCAGCGGGCGCTTGTCGCGGACATGCGCCGCGGTGCGCGCCTCGCCCGCGTTATAGGCCGCCGCCGCCAGCCCGGGATTGCCGAAACGGCGGGTCAGCTCGCCCAGGTAATGGGCGGAATATTCCAGCGCCTGGGCGGGGTTGAGACTGTCGGTGAGCCCGCGCCGCGCGGCGGTTCTGTCGATGAACTGCGCGATGCCGCGCGCCGCGGCGGGCGAGAGGGCATTGGGGTCGAAGCGGCTTTCTTGCCAGAGAAGCCGCGCGAAGAAATGCGGGTCGATGCCATGGGTCCGCGCGAAGCTGCCGATCGCCGCGCAGGTGTCGTAGACATGATGCGCGGGCCGGATGCAGAGCGGGGCACTGAACCGCCCCGCGGAACAGAGCGTGCCGGGATCGCGCGGGCCTGCTGCGGGCGCCGGACCCGTCAGCCCGGGCGCCAGGAGGCAGGCAAGGAAAAGGGCTCTGAGGGCGCGGCGCATGGCGCCAGTCTAAGGGCCGCCGCCGCCGCCCGGTCAACGGGCCTTTTCCTCGGGCGGGTGAGGGGATAGGTGAAAAGGGTCTGGAAGCGCGCGAGGCCCCCCTCAGATGTCCTTTTTCGGCAAGCTGAAATCCCGGTTGTTCAAATCCTCCTCGAAGCTCGAGGAGGGGCTCGACGCGATTGTCGCCGAGGGCGGCAGCGCCGAGCCGGAGGCCCCTGAGGCGGAGACCCGCCGGGAGGGTGACGGGCAGACCGGACCGGAGACGGGGGCGGCAGAGGCACCTGGTGAGACGCCGCCTGCGCCCGAGAGCGCCGAGACCTCCCCCGCGCCCGAAAAGGCCGAGGAGGCTCCCAGACCGTCCGAGGACGCCCCGCAGGCCGAGCCCGCCCCGCGCGACCGTGGTCCCGCAGAGCGCACCGAAGCTCCCGCGCCGGAGCCCGAGACCCCGGAGACCCGCCCCGAGACGCGCGCGCCCGAAGCCGCTCCGCGCCCGGAGACTCCCGAAAGCACGACGCCCGAGGCGGCACCGACGTCCGAAGAGGCGCCGCAGACCCCCGAGAGCGACCCGGAACCCACGTCGCGCCCCGACGCACAGGAGCCCGCCAGTCCCGCGCCGCGGGCGGAGAGCCAGACGCCCGCGCCCGAGGCACGCCCTGCAAGTGCCAAACCCGCCGACCCGGCGCCCGCCAAGAGCGACGCCCCCGCACCCGCAGCCCGTCGCGACGCGGCCCCCCAGAGCGACACCCCCCGCAGCGACCCCGCCCCCGCGGGCCCCGCGCCGATCGGCGTCGAGGCGGCCGCCCCGGCGCCCGAACCCGAAGCGCCCAAGGGCGGCATGCTCTCGCGGCTCTTCGGGCTGCGCGACACTCCGGGCGAGACCCGCCGGGCGCTCGACGACGACATGCTCGAAAGCCTCGAGGAGCTGCTCATCGCCGCCGACATGGGCGTCGAGACCGCCCTGCGCGTCACCGCCAATATGGCCGAGGGACGCATGGGCAAGCGGCTTTCCTCGCGCGAGATCAAGGAGCTCCTGGCGACCGAGATCGCCCGCATCATGGAGCCCGTCGCCAAGCCGCTGCCGCTTTACCCCTCGAAGCCGCAGGTGGTGCTGGTCGTCGGCGTGAACGGCTCGGGCAAGACCACCACCATCGGCAAGCTCGCCAGCCAGTTCCGCGCCGCCGGCAAATCCGTGGTCATCGCCGCCGGCGACACCTTCCGCGCCGCGGCGGTCGAACAGCTGCAGGTCTGGGGCGACCGCGCCGGGGTGCCGGTCCTGACCGCGCCCGAGGGCTCGGACCCCGCAAGCCTCGCCTTCGACGCCATGGGCAAGGCCCAGTCCGAGGGCGCCGACCTGCTGATGATCGACACCGCCGGGCGGCTGCAGAACCGCGCGGACCTCATGGCCGAGCTGGAAAAGATCGTCCGGGTGATCCGCAAGAAGGACCCCGATGCGCCGCACAACACGCTCCTGGTGCTGGATGCGACCACCGGGCAGAACGCGCTGAACCAGGTCGAGACCTTCCAGAAGCTCGCCGATGTCTCGGGGCTGGTGATGACCAAGCTCGACGGCACCGCCAAGGGCGGCGTGCTGGTGGCGCTCGCCGACCGCTTCGGCCTGCCGATCCACGCCATCGGCGTCGGCGAGCAGATCGACGACCTGGCGCCCTTCGACCCCGAGGAGTTCGCCGCGGCCCTGACCGGGGTGGGCGCGTGAGCCTGACCTGGTCCGACGAAGTGCCCGCCGTGGGCGAATACACCGAGCTGCGCCGGCTCGCCGGGCTCGGGCGGCGCGCGCCCGGCGCGGCGGCGCGCGGGCTCGAGGGCTCGCTGGCGGCGGTCTCGGTGCGCAATCGCGGGCGGCTGGTCGGCATGGGCCGGATCGTCGGCGACGGCGGCTGTTTCGCCCAGGTCGTGGACATCGCCACCGACCCGGGCTTTCGCGGCCAGGGCATCGCCACGGGGGTGCTGGAGCGGCTCATGGCCTGGGCCGAGGCCGAGCTGCCGGCCTCCTGCCACCTGAGCCTGATCGCGGACCCAGGCGCCTTCGAGCTCTACAAGCGCTTCGGCTTCGAGATCCGCACCGGGATGGCGCGGACGCTGCCGTGAGCGACGCGGCCCTGCTCGCAGGCGCGGCGGGCCAGGCGCCCGGGCGCGCGACGGGGCGGGCTCAGCGCTCCTGCAGGGTGTCGCGCACGAAGCGCCGCAGGAGCCACATCACCACCACGGTCAGCGTCGTCGCCAGCGCCGCCAGCGGCACGTTGCCGGTCCCGCAGGAGAGCCCCACGGCGCCCGCCATCCACATGCCCGCGCCGGTCGTCAGCCCGCGCACCTGCGCGCCCTGGGTGATGATCGAGCCCGCCGCGAGGAAGGCCACGCCCGCGGTCACCGCCTCGATCACGCGGATCGGATCGACCCGCAGCGCATCGCCCGCCGCCTTCTCGTCCAGCGCCATGAGGTCGAAGGCGATCAGCGTGAACAGGCAGGCCGCGATCGAGATCAGGATATGCGTACGCAGGCCCGCGGGCTTGTCATGGGCCTCGCGCTCCCAGCCGATCACCGCGCCAAGCAGCGCGGCGGCCATCAGCCGGAAAAGCGCCGCGGGCAGCGAGGTCGCGGCAAAGGTCGTGAGCAGTTCGGTGCGCACAAGGTCGAGCATCTGGGCCTCCTCGGGGATCTGCGGGTCTGACGCGGGCCCAACGCGCGCCCCTGGCGCGCGGTTGCGCGGGACGGGCCTCGGCCCCGCTCCATCCCCCGGGATGCGCTCATGAGCGCCTGGCTTCTCTCGCTCGAGGGCACCGAGGCGGGGCACCACCTCGCCATGGGGCTGGCGCTGCTCGCGGCCTTCCTGCACGCGGTCTTCGGGGCGCTGCAAAAAGGCCGGCACGATCCTTGGCTGTCGCGCGGGGCGATCGACATTTCCTACGGGCTCATGGCCGCGCCCATGGCGCTGTTCCTGGTGCCCTGGCCCGAGCCGCATATGTGGCCGATCTTCGCCGGGGCCTTCGCGATCCACACGGTCTACAAGATCCTGCAGGCGCTGGCCTATACCCGCGGGGCCTATACCGTGGTCTATCCGGTGGTGCGCGGCAGCTCGCCCTTCTTCGCGGTGATCGGCGCCTATCTTCTTTTCGGAGAGACCTTCGCGCCGATGCAATGGCTGGGCGTCGGCGTGCTCATGGCCGGGATCTTCGGGCTCGCGGTCTACAATTACATCTTCCTCGAACAGGGCCGCGCGACGCTGGGCCCGGCCCTGGCCTTCGCGGTGGCGACCGGGCTCTTCGTGGCGCTTTACACCACCTACGACGCCTTCGGCATCCGCTCGACCGCCGATCCTTTCACCTTCCTGGCCTGGTTCTTCATGATCGACGGCATCGCCATGCCGATCTTCGCGGCCTTCCGCTACGCGCGGATGCCCGATCCGCCGCCGCCCGGGCCGCTGGCCTTGCGCGGGCTGATCGGCGGCATGGTGGCCTTCCTGAGCTTCGGGTCGATCATGCTGGCGACCCGGCTCGACAAGGTCGGCGAGGCGGCGGTCCTGCGCGAGACCTCGACGGTCTTCGCCGCGCTGATCGGCTGGATCGTCCTGAAAGAGACGGTGGGGCCCCGGCGCATCTTCCTGATGACCCTGATCGCGCTGGGCGCGGTCATCGTTGAGTTCGGCGGCTGAGCGCCCCATATCCCCCGGAAACCAAAGTGAGGACGAAGATGAGCGACCGGCGCGAGGTCAACCCGCTAGTGAAGACGGCCCTGGAACTGGGCCCGGTGATCCTGTTCTTCGCCGCCTACCTCTGGCTGAAGGACGAGGTCTTCACCATCGGCGGCAGGGAATACGATGGCTTCATCGTGGTCACCGCGGGCTTCATCCCGGTGATCCTGGCCTCGACCGCGGCGCTCTGGGCGCTGACCGGGCACCTGAGCCGGATGCAGCTCGTCACCGCGGTGCTGATCGTGGTCTTCGGCGGGCTCTCGGTCTGGCTCAACGACGAGCGGTTCTTCAAGATGAAGCCGACGCTGATCTACCTGCTCTTCGGCGGTGTCCTCGGCATCGGTCTGATGCGCGGGCAGAGCTACCTGCGCTCACTGATGGAGGGGCTGATGCCGCTCCAGGAGGCCGGCTGGATGAAGCTGACGAAGCGGCTCTGCGGGTTCTTCTTCGCCTTGGCACTGCTGAACGAGCTGGTCTGGCGGACGATGTCGACGGAAAGCTGGGTCTACTTCAAGACCTTCGGCCTGACCGCGGCGCTGTTTCTGTTCTTCCTCGCGCAAAGCGCGCTCTTCCGCGACTACGGGGTGGAGGAGGAAGAGTAGGGCTCTGCTGACCAAGCGGGGTGCGCCGGCGCGCCGGGGCCGCGGGACAGGGTGAAGGCGCGGGGCGGGGCCATGCGGGCGCGCAGCCGTTCGGCCTGCCAGCGGGTCCGGCCGGGCGCATGCTCCGGGGTCAGCCGCCAGCGGCTCTCGACCCCCGCCGCGCCGCCGGGATCGGGGGTCAGCAGCAGCCCCGTCGGGCGCAGCCCGCCCTGGCTGCCGGCCTCGGCGGCAAGCTGCAGGCGCCGCACCGGGGTCAGCGCGGGCGGGGTGTCGAGATCGGCCACCGCCAGCGCCGTGGCGCCCGAGCGCAGCGTCTCCTCCAGCGCCCAGAGCCGGTCGGCCGGGCGCCGCGCGGCCACGAAGAGAAGCCGCCCGGGATCGCAATAGGGCGCCAGCCCCTCGGCGGCGAGCCCGGCGGCCTCGGCGTCGCCGATCCAGACCACCGCCCCCGTGCAGCGCCCGGCCAGCGCCGCGGCGAAGGCGTGGCGGCCAAGCCCGCAGGCCTCGTGCACCCGGCCCTCGGTCAGGCGGATGTCCCCGACAAGCGTCAGGGCCGGCGCGGCGGTCTGGGGTTTGCGGGCAAGGAGCGTGTCGGACATGGGTCAAATGTAGCGTGTTCCCATTTTGTTCTCAAGCGGCGTGTGGCGGGGCAGCGACCAAAGGCGGCTTGCCGGGCGGGCCGGCCGCATGCCACCCATGGGCGCAGGACCCCTGCCGGAGCCGGACCCGCCGATGCGCCTTCTGCCGCTTCTACTCCTGATGATCCTCGGTGCCGGCCTGCCGGCGCGGGGGGTGGAGCTGACCGTCTTCGCTGCCGCCTCGACCCGCGAGGTGCTGGAGGCGGCGGCGGCGCGCTACGCCGAGAGTCGCGACGTGACGATCCGCGTCGCCCCGGCGGGCAGCGCCACGCTCGCCCGGCAGATCGCCCGGGGCGCGCCGGCGGATCTGTTTGTCTCGGCCAATCCCGGCTGGATGGACTGGCTGGAAGGCGAGGGCGCGCTGGCGGGGGCGCCGCGGGTGCTCTTCGGCAACCGGCTGGTGCTGATCGGTCATGGCGCGGGGCAGGGTGAGGCGCTCGGGGACGCGGCGGAGGCGCCCGGCGGGCAGGGGGGTGACACGGGACCGGAGCTCTCCGCCACGCACCTCCCAGACCTGCCCGAGGTCACCCGGACCACCTCGATCCTCGAGCCCCTCGGGCCCGAGGGGCGGCTCGCGGTGGCGCTGACCGACGCGGTGCCGGCGGGGCTCTATGCCCGGGCGGCGCTCGAGAGCCTGGGCCTCTGGGAGGGGCTCGCCCCCCGGCTGGCCGAGACCGACAGCGTCCGCGCGGCGCTCGCGCTGGTGGCGCTCGGCGAGGCGCCCCTGGGCGTGGTCTATGCCACCGACGCCCGGGCCGAGCCGCGGGTGCGCGCCCTCGCGGTCTTCCCCGAGGCCAGCCACCCGCCGATCCGCTACCCCGCCGCGGTGACCCGCTCCGCGCGCGCGCCCGAGGCCGCCGCGGCCTTCCTGGACTGGCTCGCCGGGCCCGAGGCCCAGGCCATCTACCGGCGCCACGGCTTCCCGCCGGTGCCGGACTAGGGTATCGGCAGAAGGGATGGAGAGCCTCGGACCCGAAGCCTGGGAGGCGGTGCGCCTTTCGCTCAAGGTCGCCTTCTGGGCGACGCTCGTGGCGCTGCCGCCGGGGCTGGCGGTGGCCTACCTGCTCGCGCGCGGGCGCTTCCCGGGCCACGGGCTCCTGAACGGGCTGGTGCATCTGCCCTTGATCCTGCCGCCGGTGGTGACCGGCTACCTGCTGCTTCTGAGCTTCGGGCGGCAGGGCTGGCTCGGCGCCCCGCTCGAGGCGGTCTTCGGCGTCAGCCTGGCCTTCCGCTGGACCGGGGCGGCGCTGGCCGCGGGCATCATGGCCTTCCCGCTCCTGGTGCGCGCCATCCGGCTGGCGATCGAGGCGGTGGACCCCGGCCTCGAGGAGGCGGCGGCGACGCTCGGGGCCTCGCGGGCGCGGGTCTTCGCCACGGTGACCCTGCCGCTGATCCTGCCCGGGGTGATCGCGGGTGCAGTCCTGGCCTTCGCCAAGGCCATGGGCGAGTTCGGCGCCACGATCACCTTCGTGTCGAACATCCCCGGCCAGACCCAGACCGTGCCGACGGCGATCTATGCCTTCCTGCAGGTGCCGGGCGGCGAGGGCGCGGCGATGACCTTGGTGGTGATCTCCATCGCGCTGTCGCTCGGGGCGCTTTTTGTCTCGGAATGGCTGGCGCGGCGGGTCGCGCGGCGGGTGGCCGGGCGATGACGCTTTCCGTCGCCATCAAAAAGCGCCTCGGCGCCTTCGGCCTCGACCTCGAGTTCGAGGCGCCCGACGGGGTGACGGCGCTGTTCGGGCGTTCGGGCGCGGGCAAGACCTCGCTGGTGCATGCCATCGCGGGGCTGATGCAGCCCGACGCCGGGCGCATCGCGCTCAACGGGGATCTGCTGTTCAATGCGGCGCGGCGGCGCGACCTGCCGGTGCACCGGCGGCGGCTGGGCTATGTCTTCCAGGAAAGCCGGCTCTTTCCGCATCTGAGCGTGCGGCAGAACTTGCTTTACGGCCGCCGCGCGCGGCATCTGCGGGGCGAGGGGGACCTGGCCCATGTGACCGAGCTGCTGGGGCTCGGCCCGCTACTCGACCGCCGGCCCGGGGCGCTTTCAGGCGGCGAGGCACAGCGCGTGGCGATCGGCCGGGCGCTGCTGTCGGAGCCCCGGATGCTGCTCATGGACGAGCCGCTGGCGGCGCTCGACGCCCCGCGCAAGGGCGAGATCCTGCCCTATCTGGAGCGCCTGCGCGCCGAGACCGGCCTGCCGATCCTCTACGTCAGCCACAACCTCTCCGAGGTGGCGCGGCTGGCGACACACCTGGTGGTGCTCGAGGGCGGGCGGGTGCTGAAATCGGGACCCATCGGGGCGCTTCTGTCGGACCCGGACCTGGTGCCGGTCATGGGCCTGCGCGAGGCCGGGGCGGTGCTGACCGCCCGGGTCGCGGGGCATGAGGCCGACGGGCTGACCGCGCTCGAGGCCGCCGGCGGGCGGCTCTACCTGCCGCGCATCGAGGCCGCGCCGGGCTCGGAGCTGCGGGTGCGGATCCTGGCGCAGGACGTGATCGTGGCGACCGAGCCGCCGCGCGGGATCTCGGCCCTGAACGTGCTGCCCGCGACGGTCACCGCGATCCGCCGCGGCGAGGGCCCGGGCATGGTCGCCCAGCTCGACCTCGGCGGAGACACGATCCTCGCGCGGGTGACCCAGCGCAGCGCCGAGGCCCTGGGCCTGGTCCCCGGCCGCGCCTGCTACGCGGTGATGAAGACGGTCGCCGTTGCGCCCGCGGACGTGGGGCAGGGGTTGCGGGGGTGACTTGAGAGGGTTGAGGCTGAGGTGTTCGGCCGGAGTGGGGCGCAGATGCTGAGAAGCGAACAGTTCCCGATCGTGGCGCCCCGCTGCTCAGATGCGCCCCGCTCACCCCAATATCATCCAAAGTCGCCCTCCGCGACGTCTTCCCCACCCTGCGCCCGAATAGCACCGAAGGTGCCGGGCGCGCGCCGGACCGGCCCCTTGGGCCGGCGCTCCCTGGGGCGGAGTGCGTAGCTCACCCCTAGCCCTGACCATGCTGGGATAAAGCGCCTAGCTCAGACCTTAGCAGCGCCGGCCCCCGGTCCGGCGCGCGCCCTCTGTTGTGAGGGGTGGAGGGCGGATTGGTGCCTGTTGCAGTAGGTGGTTCTGCAATTTGGGAGAAGGCGCGTGTGGGGGGGAGCTGAGTCGGGGCGCAGGACGGCTAGGGGGCGAGTCGGTCTTTGCCGAGTAGCTCGCTGCCGATAGCGAGCGTTTTCGACGCCGACTTCCATCTGACCCATGGCGGCATCTGCCAACCCGACTAGCCTGCCGTTCTTTCCGACCCATACCTGCTCCAAGTGCCGCGCTACCGTCCGCGCCTCCCGAATCTGAACCAATCCGGCACCCATCCTCCATCCCTCCAATCCAAACTCACCGACTCCCAACCCGCTCCCGCTCCCCCCCAACCAAGGGCTTGCGGACCGGGCGCGGGCCGCTAGGGTCGCGCGCGACAAAGGAGACCCCCGATGAGACGAAACCCCCTTGGCCGCTCCGGCATCGAGGTCAGCGCCTTCTGCCTCGGCACCATGACCTTCGGCAGCCAGACCGACGCCGCCACCGCACACCGCCAGATCGAGGCCGCCTCCGCCGCCGGCATCGACTTCATGGATGCCGCAGAGATGTATCCCGTGAACCCGGTCGCCGCCGAGACCGTGGGCCGCACCGAGGAGATCCTCGGCGACTGGTTCGCCAAGTCCGGCCGCCGCGCCGACTGGGTGCTGGCCACCAAGGTCTCGGGCGAGGGCCTCGCCGCGGTGCGTGACGGCGCGCCGATCAGCCCGGCCACCATGACCGAGGCGCTGGAAGCCTCGCTCAGGCGGCTCCAGACCGATGTCATCGACCTCTACCAGCTGCACTGGCCGAACCGCGGCTCCTATGCCTTCCGCAAGATGTGGGGCTTCGCGCCCTGGCGGCAGGACGCCGCCGCCGAGCGCCAGCACATGGCCGATGCCCTGGGATGGGCCGCCGAACAGGTCGAGCGCGGCACGATCCGCGCCATGGGCCTCTCGAACGAGAGCGCCTGGGGCACGATGACCTGGAACCGCATCGCCGAGGCCGAGGGCCTGCCGCGCATGCAGTCGGTGCAGAACGAATACTCGCTGCTCTACCGCCATGCCGACACCGACCTCGCCGAGGTGCTGCTGCACGAAGAGGTGGGCTTCCTGCCTTATTCGCCGCTCGCTGCGGGCCTCCTGTCGGGCAAATACCAGGCCGGCGCCCTGCCCGAGGGCAGCCGCATGGCGATCAACGGCGATCTTGGCGGGCGCAAGGGCGACCGGGCCTTCGAAGCGGTCGAGACCTACCTGCAGATCGCCCGCGACTTCGGCCACGACCCGGTGCAGATGGCCTTCGCCTGGTCGGCAGCGCGGCCCTTTGTGACCTCCTCGATCTTCGGGGCGACCACCTTCGACCAGCTCGAACATGCGCTCGGGGCGGTGGATGTGACCCTCTCCGAGGAGTGCCTCGCCGCGCTCGACGCCGCCTGGCGCGCGCATCCCTTCCCCTACTGACGGCGCGGGCGAGGCCGGACCGCCCGGCGGCCGGCCTCCGCCCCCAAGGGGTGCGAGATGATGGAACCCTGGATCCTCTTCACCATCGGCGCGGCGGCCTTCCAGACGCTGCGCTTCACCCTGCACAAGGTGCTGAGCCTGGGCGGACTCACCAGCACCGGCTCGACGCTGGCGCGCTTCGCCTATGCGCTGCCCTTCGCGGCGCTGGCCGCCATGCTCTACCTCGGGCCTGCGCCCGGCGCCTGGCCCGAGATCGCGCCCGCCTTCTGGGCCTATGCGGGCGTCGGCGCGCTGGGCCAGATCCTCGCCACGATCTGCGTCGTGGCGCTCTTCGAGACCCGCAACTTCGCCGTCGGCATCACCTTCAAGAAGACCGAGGTCATCCAGACCGCGATCCTGGGGCTGATCGTCCTGGGCGAGGTGGTCTCGCCCGGCGGCTGGCTGGCGATCCTGCTGGGTCTTGGCGGCGTGCTGCTCCTCTCCGAAACGCCGGGGCTCGCGGGGCGCTGGTGGCAGCGGATCGGCCCGCGCGAGGTGGCGCTGGGGCTCGGCTCGGGCTTCTTCTTCGCCTTCTCGGGCGTGGGCTTCCGCGGCGCCACCCTGGCGATCGGCGCCGAGGACCCGCTGTCCCGCGCGCTCCTGGCGCTGGTCATCGTGACCGCGGCGCAGAGCCTCGCGCTTATCCTCTGGATGGGCCTGCGCGACCGCGCGGGCCTCGCCGCGGTCTGGGCGGCGCGGCGCCAGGGCGTCTGGCTCGGGCTCGCCTCCATGGCCGGCAGCGCCTGCTGGTACAGCGCCTTCACCCTGCAGCAGGCGGCCTATGTGCAGGCCATGGGGCAGATCGAGCTGATCTTCTCGATGATGGTCTCGGCGCTGATCTTCCGCGAGCGCATCACCCGGCGCGAGCTCGGCGGCATCGGCCTCCTGACGCTCTCGATCCTGGCGCTCCTGGTGCTGCTCTAGGCCCGTTGCGGAAAACCCGCGGGGGCGCTATGCCGCCCGCGTCATGTCGAAATCGCATCCCTCCGGCGCCCCCTGGCGCAACTTCTACGGCCGCCTCAAGGGCAAGGGCCTGCGCCGCGCGCAGGAAGCCTACCTCGAGGAGGATCTCGCAAGCTACGCCCCCGGCGCCGTCGACTGGGAGGCCAACCCCGAGCGCGCGCCCCTGGACCTCAAGGCCGCCCTCGGCGACCGCCCGGTCTGGCTCGAGGTCGGCTTCGGCGGCGGCGAACACCTGGTGCACCAGGCGCTGGCCAACCCCGGCACCGGGATCATCGGCTGCGAGCCCTATATCAACGGCGTCGCCATGCTGCTCGGCAAGCTGCGCGAGAACCCGGCGGGCAACGTGCGGATCCACCCCGGCGACGTGCGCGACCTCTTCGACGTGCTGCCCGAGGACTGCCTCGACAAGTGCTTCCTGCTCTATCCCGACCCCTGGCCGAAGAAGAAGCACCACCGCCGCCGCTTCGTGACGCCGGAACACCTCGAGCCGCTGGCCCGGGCGATGAAGCCCGGCGCCGAGTTCCGGGTCGCGACCGACATCCCCGACTACGTGCGCCAGACCCTGCAGGAGGTGCCCCGCGCCGGCTTCCGCTGGCAAGCCGAAGGCCCCGAGGACTGGCGCCGCCCCTGGGACGACTGGCTCTCGACGCGCTACGAGCAGAAGGCCCTGCGCGAAGGCCGGACGCCGCATTACCTGACCTTCATCAAGACCTGAGCGCGGCCGCCGGGGGCACCGCCCCCACCGCCGGGCCGCCGCCGCGCCCCCGGTGAAACACCGCGCGCCCGCGCCACCCCGCACCCGGCCAATCGGCCGGGAGCCGGGCTCCACGCCCCGTCGCCTGCGACCGTCCCTCGGCCGGAAATTGAGCCCCACGCCCACCTCCCGCGCCCGACCGTCCCCCGGTTCGGCCTCCAGCGGCAGGCCCCGCCACCCCGCGCACCGCCAATGGGCCGGCAAGAAGAGTCCCGAAGCCCGCCACCCGCACCCGACCGACTTCCCTCGTTCGGCCTGCCGCGGCTGACCACGCCGCTCCGGGCGCAGCCCCACTTCAGGCCTGACCGGGCCGAAAATACTCGCGGGGTGAATGCCGCCCGGCACGGGCGGCAGAGGGGGCGGCGAGCCCCCTCGCGCGCCGGGCACCGGCGCGCTTCCGCCCCGGCCCACCCTGCGCCACGCGCGGTCCGTCCAGCAAAACCCGCGTCATGCCGGCCAGAACTGATCGAAGCCCCATCCGGGGCCCCACGCTCCCCGGACAAAGCGCAAGCCACCGACCGCACCACACCACCCCAAACCACACCCACACCCCCGCCAGCCGCCACGACGGATAGACCCCGCCCCGCGGGCTTGCTAAAGCGCGCTCAAGTCTCAGCGAGGAAGCCCCCCATGTCCGGCCACGGCCCAGCCATCCCGATGCAGTCCAAACCCTCCGGCCCGCTCACCGGCGAGGCGCATGTTCCCGGCGACAAGTCGATCTCGCACCGGTCGCTGATTCTCGGCGCCATGGCGCTGGGCGAGACCCGGGTGACCGGGCTTCTCGAGGGCCAGGACGTGCTCGACACCGGGGCGGCGATGCGCGCCTTCGGGGCCGAGGTCTGGAAGGACGGCGAGACCTGGGTGATCCGCGGCGTCGGCGTCGGCGGCTTCGCCGAGCCCGACCAGGTGATCGACTGCGGCAATTCCGGCACCGGCGTGCGGCTGATCATGGGCGCCATGGCGACCTCGCCGATCGCCGCCACCTTCACCGGCGACGCGAGCCTCAACGGCCGGCCCATGGCGCGGGTCACCGATCCGCTGGCGCTTTTCGGGGCGCGGGCCTTCGGGCGCTCGGGCGGGCGGCTGCCGATGACCATCCAGGGCGCCGAGATGCCGGTGCCGGTGCGCTACGCCACGCCGGTGCCCTCGGCGCAGGTGAAATCGGCGGTGCTGCTGGCCGGGCTCAACGCCCCCGGCGAGACCGTGGTGATCGAGCGCGAGGCGACCCGCGACCATTCCGAGCGGATGCTGGCGGGCTTCGGCGCCAAGGTCCTCAGCGAGGACACCGCCGAGGGCCGGGTGATCACGCTCACCGGCCAGCCCGAGCTTGCACCCCAGACCATCGCGGTGCCGCGCGATCCTTCCTCGGCGGCCTTCCCGGTCTGCGCGGCGCTGATCACCGAGGGCTCGGACGTGCTGGTGCCCAACATCGGGCTGAACCCGACCCGCGCGGGGCTTTTCACCACGCTGCGCGAGATGGGCGCGGATCTGACCTACGAGAACGAGCGCGAGGAGGGCGGCGAGCCCGTGGCCGACCTGCGCGCGCGCTTCTCGCCGGAACTGCAGGGCATCGAGGTGCCGCCCGAGCGCGCCGCCTCGATGATCGACGAATACCCCGTCCTCTCGGCGGTCGCGGCCTACGCCCGCGGCAAGACCCACATGCCGGGCGTCAAGGAGCTGCGGGTCAAGGAAAGCGACCGGATCGACGCCATGGCCGAGGGGCTGCGCGCCAATGGCATCGAGGTCGACGAGGGTGAGGACTGGTGGACGGTCACCGGCCGCGGCTTCGGCGATGTGGCCGGCGGCGCCCGGGTCGCCTCGCGGCTCGACCACCGGATCGCCATGTCCTTCCTGGTCTTCGGCCTGGCCGCGCGCGACGGGATCGCGGTCGACGACGGCGGGCCGATCGCCACCTCCTTCCCGGTTTTCGAACCGCTCATGCAGGGGCTCGGCGCGGCGATCTGGAGGGCAGAGGGATGATGCGCTCCTTCTTGGGCTGGAGCGCGCTGGCGCTCCTCTTGGTCATGGCGGCCTACAACCTCCTGGTGGTCGCCCCCGAGGTCACCGGCGGCTTCCTGCCCCAGGCCGCCTGGTGGGGCTACAGCACCACCGAGCTCGCGGTCTTCGGCTTCGAGATCGCCGGCCGCCCAGACATCGCGCGCCTCTACCACCTGCAGCTCGCGGTGGTGGACCCGCTCTTCATCCTGGCCTTCGCGCTCTGGGGCGGGCTGTCGCTGCGCCCGCTCGGGCGGCGCTGGGTGCTTCTGCCGCTGGCCTTCACGCTGGCCGACCTGGGTGAGAACTTCCTGCTCCTGGGCGCCACGGGCTTCGGCTCGAGCCTCGCCGACCCGATCCTCGCGCTGCCCCTGGCCGATGCGCCGCTGGCGCCGGCGGCCTGGTTCACTCTGGCCAAGCTCGGCCTCGCGGCGGTGATCCTGCTGTCGGTCTGGTCGCGCCGCGCCGCCCGGATCGAGCGCTCGCGATGAGCGGCGCGGGCGGGCCCAGTGCATCCGGCGCCGAGGTCGCGCGCGGCTCCTGCCTCTGCGGCGCGCTGCGCTACCGGGTCACCGGGCCCCTGCGCCTGGTGGTGGCCTGCCACTGCGTCATGTGCCGCAAGACCTCGGGCCATTTCGTCGCCGCCACCGCCGCCCGCGAAGAGCATGTCGCCATCACCGGTGAGGCGCGCTGGTATCGCTCTTCCGCGCGGGCCGAGCGCGGCTTCTGCCCGACCTGCGGGTCGAACCTCTTCTGGCGGAGCGCCGGGCGGGTCTCGCTCTGGGCCGGCTCGCTCGATGCCGCGCCCGCGGATCTGAGGCTTGCGGGCCATATCTTCTGCGGCGACAAGGGGGCCTACTACGAGATCACCGACGGGCTGCCGCAGGCCGCGGGCGACGACCCCGACCTGGCCCTGGCGCCGCGCTGACCTGCCGCGCGCGGGGGCCGCGGCCCGAAGGCCGCCCGCCGCGACACCGACCGAAGGAAGGAGCCTCGCCATGGCCTTCACCATCGCCATCGACGGACCCGCCGCCTCGGGCAAGGGCACGATCTCGCGCGAGGTCGCCCGGCTCTTCGGCTGCGCGCATCTCGACACCGGGCTGCTCTATCGCGCCGTGGGCAAGCGGATGCTCCTGGGCGAGGAACCCGTGGCCGCCGCCCGCGACCTGCGACCGGAGGATCTCGAGGCCGAGGGTCTGCGCAGCCCCGAGGCGGGCGAGGCGGCCTCCAAGGTGGCGGCGATCCCCGAGGTCCGCGCCGCGCTGGTGGATTTCCAGCGCGCCTTCGCCCGGCGCGACGGCGGGGCGGTGCTGGACGGGCGCGACATCGGCACGGTGATCTGCCCGGAGGCCGAGGCGAAGCTGTTTGTCGTGGCCACCCCCGAGACCCGCGCGCGCCGGCGCTTCCAGGAATATGTCGCCGCGGGCACCGAGGTCGATTACGACAAGGTCCTTGAGGACGTGCGCGCCCGCGACGCCCGCGACATGGGCCGGGCCGATGCGCCCTTGCGCCCGGCCGAGGATGCCGTCGAGATCGACACGACCCGGCTCAGCGTCGAGGAGGCCGTGGCCGCCGCCGTGGCGGCGATCGAAGGGGCGGGCGGCCGCAGGGCGCGCTGATGCAGTTCCACCGGCTGGCCTTTCCCGCGCATCTGCGCCGCGCCTCGGCGGTCAAGCCCGCCTACCGGCCCGAGGGCTACGAGGCGGGCTTCGACGCCGAGACCTTCTGGTACGACGCGATCTGGCGGCAGGGCGTGGTGCACCTGGTTTGCCCGCCGCTGAACAACCTGGCCGGCGCGGTTCTGGGGGCCGACTACCGGCTCGACGGCAAGCCCGCCTCGATCCGGGCACATCGCCGCTACCGGCGGCACGCGGTGCTCGAGATCCTCGCCGCCCATGCGCCCGACCGCATCGAGGTGCAGATCGGCGACTGGCAGGGCGGCACGCTGGTCGCTCAGGCGGGGCTGCCCGGGATCGACGGCGCGCGGGTGCATTTCTGCATCAACAAGGACAACGACCTGGCCTGGATCGCCGAACACGCCCGGCTGACCCGGCGGGTGCACGGGCTCGAGGCGGTGGCGGTGATCGACAACGGCTCGAGCCGCTACGCGCCCGGCGAGATCGGTGCGGCGCTCGAGGGCGCGGGCGTGACGCCGCTGGTCTTCGAGGCGCCCTTCCCCTACGGGCCGGTCGGGCTGAAGCCCTACCGCCGCACCGAGAAATACCTGCAGACCGCGCTGTTCAACGCGCTGAGGCTGCGCGGGCTCGACCGGGCCGGGGCGGTGCTGAACGCCGACATCGACGAGATCGTCCTTGGCGACAACGTCTTCGAACGCGCCCGCGCCGCGCGGCTGGGCTTCGTGCAGATCGCCGGCGAATGGATGAGCCCGCCGCCCGACGCCGCGGCGCCCTTCACCCATGCCGACCACCACTTCCGCTACCGCCCGCCGAAGCCCAGCCCGACGAAATGGTGCCTCGATCCCTCGGGCCCCCTGGGCGGGGCGAGCTGGGACATCCACACGCTTGAGCGGCTGTCGCTTCTGCAGCGGTTCCCCGCCAAGGGGCTGCGCTACCTGCACTGCCGCGGGGTGAGCACCAACTGGAAGAACAAGAACCGGCTGAACGTCTCGCAGCGGACCGAGCCTGACCCCGAGGCCCGCGCCTTCTTCGCCGCCCATGACGGGGAAGGGTAGGGGCGTCCTGAGGTGGGGCAGGGCCTCGGCCCGAAAAAACAAACCCCCGCCAAAGCGGGGGGCTTGCCTTCGAAAACCTAGGTTGACCAGGGCTTGTCATCGCCCGATGGCCAACCTGCCTAGTACTCTAGGTCTTAAAGCCCGATGACCGGGATACCCCTTAAAAGTAGGCTAGTCGGTGCTTGCCAGCAAGTGTTCTATGCCAAGACCGTAAACAACTCCTGTCTGCACCGCCTTCAGGTTATCCGCGGAAGCATGGGGCGTGGCCCATTTCCGGCGGTCGATCTTGAAGCCGTCCAGGCGCTCACGGCTGAGGTTCATCACCATGTCGCACTTGGCCCAGCACGGGAGATCGTCACGCTCGTTCGGATGGTAGTTTTTGGATAGGCGCACCACGAACGGCAGGTCGTGCAGAGGCGGTGAGGTGCTGATCGGAACGATCGTCACGATTTGGCTGCGGTGGGGCAGGCGCGGTGAGATGACCATGACCGGCCTTGTTTTCACCATTTCAGGCACTTCGAAGCCGCGAAAGCTGCAAACCAATACCTGGCCGGCGCGGGGAAAGTATTTAATCGGCACTGCGTTTTGCTCGTAAATGGCAGGGACGACCGGGCTGCGCCGGCGCCTCGCCGTATGGTCAATCATTAATACGCATTATGCACGTTAAGGTTGTTTTTGTCATGACGATAGTCGGATTGGCCAAAACTGCCCATCTCACGCTCCGTCCTGCGCATTCCCCCGTCACACCCCCGCCGGGGCTTGCCAAAGCCGCCTCCCGGGAGTAGACACGCGCGCGTCGAAAAGGCGCAAACGCCGCGAAGCGAAGAGTGAGGCGAGCAGGGTCGGCCCCGTCCGGCCCTCTTTGTTTTGCGGGCCAAGGACCAACCCAAAGACCGGCGGAGACAACCGCGCGGCCGGAATAGAATGACGTAAAGGAACCAGACGCCACATGGCTCAGAACGCATCTATGGAGGAATTCGAGGCCCTCCTGAACGAAAGCCTCGAAATGGACACGCCCGACGAGGGCTCTGTCGTCAAGGGCAAGGTCATCGCCGTCGAGGCGGGCCAGGCCATCATCGACGTCGGCTACAAGATGGAAGGCCGCGTCGAGCTCAAGGAATTCGCCAACCCGGGCGAATCCGCGGACATCACCGTCGGCGACGAGGTCGAGGTCTATCTGCGCGCGGCCGAGAACGCCCGCGGCGAGGCCGTCCTCAGCCGCGAGATGGCACGCCGCGAGGAAGCCTGGGACCGTCTCGAGAAGGCCTATGCCGACGACGCCCGCGTCGAAGGCGCGATCTTCGGCCGCGTCAAGGGCGGCTTCACCGTCGACCTCGGCGGCGCCGTGGCCTTCCTGCCGGGCAGCCAGGTCGACGTGCGCCCGGTGCGTGACGCCGGCCCGCTCATGGGTCTCAAGCAGCCGTTCCAGATCCTCAAGATGGACCGTCGCCGCGGCAACATCGTTGTCTCGCGCCGCGCCATCCTCGAGGAGAGCCGTGCCGAGCAGCGCGCCGAAGTCATCGCCAACCTCGAAGAGGGCCAGGCGGTCGACGGCGTGGTCAAGAACATCACCGAATACGGCGCCTTCGTCGATCTCGGCGGTGTCGACGGCCTCTTGCACGTCACCGACATGGCATGGCGCCGGGTGAACCACCCCTCCGAGATCCTCTCGATCGGCGAGACGGTCAAGGTGCAGGTCATCAAGATCAACCGCGAGACCCATCGCATCAGCCTCGGCATGAAGCAGCTGCAGGAAGATCCCTGGGATCTGGTGGGCGCCAAGTACCCGCTGTCCTCGGTCCACACCGGCCGCGTGACCAACATCACCGACTACGGCGCCTTCGTGGAGCTGGAGCCGGGTGTTGAGGGTCTGGTGCACGTCTCCGAGATGTCCTGGACCAAGAAGAACGTCCATCCGGGCAAGATCGTCTCCACCTCCCAGGAAGTGGACGTCATGGTTCTCGAGATCGACCCGGCCAAGCGCCGCGTGTCGCTGGGTCTCAAGCAGACCATGCGCAACCCCTGGGAAGTCTTCGACGAGCAGTTCCCCCCGGGCACCGAGGTCGAAGGCGAGGTCAAGAACATCACCGAATTCGGTCTGTTCATCGGCCTCGAGGGCGACATCGACGGCATGGTCCACCTTTCGGACCTGTCCTGGGAAGAGCGCGGCGAGGACGCGATCCAGAACTACCGCAAGGGCGACGTGGTCAAGGCGGTGGTCCAGGAGACCGACACCGAGAAGGAGCGCATCTCGCTCTCGATCAAGGCACTGGGCGGCGACAAATTCGCCGAGGCGACCGGCGGCGTGAAGCGCGGCTCGATCGTCACCGTGGAAGTGACCGCGATCGAGGACGGCGGCATCGAGGTGGAATACGAGGGCATGAAGTCCTTCATCCGCCGCTCCGACCTGTCGCGTGACCGCGCAGAGCAGCGCCCCGAGCGCTTCTCGGTCGGCAACAAGGTGGACGTCCGCGTCACCAACGTCGACATGAAGTCGCGCCGCCTGGGTCTGTCGATCAAGGCTCGCGAGATCGCCGAAGAGAAGGAAGCGGTGGAGCAGTACGGCTCCTCGGATTCCGGTGCATCGCTCGGCGACATCCTGGGCGCGGCGCTCAAGCAGAACGACGACTGATCGCCCCGCGATCATCGCACGAGAAAGGCCCCGGTCCCCGCGACCGGGGCCTTTTTCTTGGCCGAATCGCCCGAGCCGCCCCCGGCCGGTGGCCTTGCCGCCCATGCGCCCGCGGGGCGCGCTCATGGCGCGATTTCCGCCAAGTATGCGGATTCGCGACCCAAAACCGGCAGGAATTGGTTTCGCGCTCGCCCGCCCCGCCCTATAGTCGTGGGAAACAAACACGCGACAACTGCGTGTGCCTGGGAGGGATGAGGGATGATCCGATCGGAACTGATCCAGAAGATCGCGGATGAGAATCCGCATCTCTATCAACGTGACGTGGAGCGGATCGTGAACACGATCTTCGAAGAGATCATCGGCGCCATGGCGCGCGGAGACCGGGTCGAGCTGCGCGGCTTCGGCGCCTTCTCGGTGAAGAAGCGCGACGCCCGCACCGGGCGCAACCCGCGCACCGGCGAGGCGGTCGAGGTCGAGGAAAAACACGTCCCCTTCTTCAAGACCGGCAAGCTCCTACGCGACCGGCTGAACGGAAAGGCCTGAGCCCCCATGAGATACATTCGTTACGCCTTCCTTGCCGCCGTGGCGGTGGTGCTGATCGCCGTGGCGCTGGCCAATCGCGGCCTGGTCACGCTGCAGCTCCTGCCCGGCGACCTGGCCGAGCTTCTGGGCGTGCAGCACTCGGTGTCGCTGCCGCTGTTCCTGGTGATCTTCCTCGGCATCGTCTCGGGGCTGATGCTGGGCTTCGCCTGGGAATGGCTGCGCGAACACAAGCACCGCGCCGAGGCGGCGCAGAAGAACCGCGAGGTGCGCCGGCTCGAGCGCGAGCTGAAGCGCACCCAGAACGAGCGTGACAAGGACAAGGACGAGGTGCTCGCCATTCTCGATCAGGCGAGCTAGACCCCGGGTCCGGGCAGGGGTGCGCCCGCGCGCGCCCCTTGGCCCTTCGCCGTGACGACACAAGACAAGCAGGATCCGCCCCGTGCCCGATGTGCGCGTGAAAATCTGCGGGCTGACGCGCGAAGCCGATGTCGCCGCCGCCGCCGAGGCGGGCGCGGCCTACCTGGGCTTCGTCTTCTTCCCGAAATCCCCCCGCAACGTCGAGGTCGCCCAGGGCCGGGCGCTGGCGCTCTCGGCGCCGATCGGCCGCGCCAAGGTCGGGCTTTTCGTCTCGCCCGAGGATGCGCTTCTGGACGCGGTGCTGGCGGAAGTGCCGCTCGACATGATCCAGCTGCACGGCCGCGAAAGCCCCGAGCGGGTGGCCGAGATCCGCGCCCGCATGGGCCTGCCGGTGATGAAGGCGCTGGGGGTCTCTTCCGAGGCCGACCTCGCCGAGGTCGCGGCTTATGGCCGGGTGGCCGACCAGCTCCTGATCGACGCCAAGGCGCCCGCGGGCGCGCCGCTGCCCGGCGGCAACGGTCTGGCCTTCGACTGGCGGCTGGTGCAGGGGCGGCGCTGGCCGGTGCCCTGGATGCTCGCGGGCGGGCTGACGCCCGAGAACGCGGGCCGCGCGGTCAGCATGACCGGGGCGGTGCAGCTCGACGTGTCGTCCGGCGTGGAGTCCGAGCCGGGGCTGAAGGATGCGGGCAAGATCCGCGCCTTCATCGAGAGCGCCCAGGGCGCGGGCGCGGTGCCGCGGCTCTGAACCGGGGCGCCCGCGGGGCTCTCTGACGGCAGTTTTATCTTGCGATCCCGGGGCGTTCCCCGCTCAATCGTCCTCGATCAGCGCCAGGACCGCCTCGGGCGGCCGCCCGATCGCGGCGCGCTCCTGGCCGATCAGCACCGGGCGTTCGATCAGCTTGGGATCGGCGGCCATGGCGGCGAAGAGCGCGTCCTCGCTGCTTTCCCGGGTCAGCCCGGCGGCCTTGAAGCCCGCCTCTTTCACCCGCACCATCTCGATCACCGGGCGGTCGAGCTTGGCCGCCAGGGCGCGCAGCTCCTCCTGGTCGGGCGGCGTGTCGAGGTAGCGGCGCAGGTTCAGCGCCACGCCGCGCTCCTCCAGAAGCGCGAGCGCCGCGCGGGACTTCGAACAGCGCGGGTTGTGCCAGAACTCTAGAGCCATGCCGCGCGCCCCGTGCCCCGGGCCTCGGCGACCGAGGCGAAGCCCTCGGCGGCGAGCCGCGCGTCCAGCCCCTCGACGATCTCACGCACGAGGCCGAGCCCGCCGTAGACCAGCGCGGTGTAGAGCTGCAGCGCCGAGGCCCCGGCGCGGATCTTCTCGAAGGCGGTCTCGACGGTCTCGATGCCGCCGACGCCGACCAAGGGCATCCGCCCTTCGGTCAGCTCCGAGAGCCGCGCCAGCACCCGCGTCGAGCGGTCGAAGAGCGGCCGGCCCGAGAGCCCGCCGACCTCCTGCGCCTGGGGCGAGATGAGCCCTTCGCGCGAGAGCGTGGTATTGGTGGCGATGATCCCGTCGACGCCCGCCGCCGTGGCGACCTCGGCCACGTCCTTCAGGCCCTCGGGGTCGAGGTCCGGCGCGATCTTCAGGAAGATCGGCAGCCGCCGGGGCAGGGTGTCGCGGGTCTCGAGCACCCCGGCCAGAAGCGCCGCCAGCGCCTCCTTGCCCTGCAGGTCGCGCAGCTTCTCGGTGTTGGGCGAGGAGACATTGACCGTCGCGAAATCCAGCGTCGCGCTGGTGCGCGCCAGCACCCGGGCGAAATCGCCCGCGCGGTCGGCGCTGTCCTTGTTGGCCCCGAGGTTGAGCCCGATCACCGCGTCGCGGGGCCGGGTCTCGAGCCGGGCGGCGATGCTCTCCATCCCGTCGTTGTTGAAGCCGAAGCGGTTGATCGCCGCGTGATCCTGCGAGAGCCGGAAGAGCCGCGGGCGGGGGTTGCCCGGCTGCGGGCGCGGGGTGGCGGCGCCGACCTCGAGAAAGCCGAAGCCCGCGCGCGACAGCCCGCGCAGCGCCTCGGCGTTCTTGTCGAAGCCCGCGGCCAGGCCCAGCGGGTTCGGCAGCCGCAGCCCGGCCAGCTCGCAGGCCAGCCGGTCCGAGGTCAGCAGCCCCGGCGAGGGCGCGACGCCGGCGCGGAGCGCGGTCAGCGCCAGCCCATGGGCGCGCTCGGGGTCGACGCGGTGCAGGAGGGCCATGCCGGCGCGTTCGGTGAGCCTCATCGCGGGGTCTCCGGTCTGGCGGCGGGGCAGGGGCGGCGCCGCGGGGTCATCGCATCTCGGGCGGGAAGACGTGGCCCTCGGGGCCGAGCGGCAGATCCGCCACCCAGAGCGCCTGGTCGCGGCGGAGCGGCGCGTAGAGATGCGGAAAAAGCTGCCCTCCGCGCGAGGGCTCCCAGCGCAGCTCGGGCAGGCTTTCGGCGTCATAGGCCAGGAGCTTCAGCCCCTCGGCGCCGGCGAAATGCTTGGCCGCGGTCTCGGCGGCCTGTTCGGCGGTGGAGAAATGCACGTAGCCGTCGGCCAGGTCGATCGGCGCGCCGCCGGTCTCGCCCTCGGCCTCGAGCGCGGCCCATTCCTCGGCGCGCAGGATCTTGTAAATCAGCATGCCGCGGACATGCCGGGTTCGCCGGGGTCGGTCAAGACCGCGCGCGGGGCAAGGGCGGCGCCACGGCAGCTTTGACAGAGCGCCGCGCGCGTAGCACGATCAAATCACGATCCTTCCGACAGAGAGGTTTCCATGTCGATCCGACTTCTTTCCGGCGTTGCCGGGCTCGCGCTTGTCGCGGGCGCGGCCCAGGCCGAGTATACAATGACCATTCTTCACACGAATGATTTCCACGCGCGGTTTGAGCCGATTTCCAAATACGATTCGACCTGCGCGGCAGAGGACAACGAGGCCGGCGAATGCTTCGGCGGCTCCGCGCGGCTCGTGACCGCCATCGAGGCGGCGCGCGACCGGGTCGAGAACCCGCTGCTGGTCGACGGCGGCGACCAGTTCCAGGGCACGCTCTTCTACACCTACTACAAGGGCAAGCTCGCCGCCGAGATGATGAACCAGATGGGCTACGACGCGATGACCGTGGGCAACCACGAGTTCGACGACGGCCCCGAGGTGCTGCGCGGCTTCATCGATGCGGTCGAGTTCCCGGTGCTGATGTCCAACGCCGACGTCAGCCAGGAGCCCGAGCTCGCCGATGCCATCATGAAGTCCACGGTGATCGAGAAGGGCGGCGAGAAGATCGGCCTCATCGGTCTGACGCCGCAGGACACCGACGAGCTGGCGAGCCCCGGCCCGAACGTGATCTTCACCGATCCGGTCGACGCCGTGCAGGGCGAGGTCGACAAGCTCACCGAGGCGGGCATCAACAAGATCGTGGTGCTCTCGCATTCGGGCTACGGGGTCGACCAGCGGGTCGCCGAGGAGACCACCGGCGTCGACGTGATCGTCGGCGGCCATTCCAACACGCTCCTGGGCGACATGGACGGTGCCGCGGGCCCCTATCCCACCATGGTGGGCGAGACCGCCATCGTGCAGGCCTATGCCTACGGCAAGTTCCTGGGCGAGCTCTCGGTGACCTTCGACGACGCGGGCAATGTGACCGAGGCGTCGGGCCAGCCGAACCTGCTCGACGCCGCGGTCAGCGAGGACGAGGCCACGGTGGCGCGCATCTCCGAGGCGGCCGTGCCGCTCGACGAGATCCGCAACGAGGTGGTGGCCGAGACCGAGGCCGCGATCGAGGGCTCGCGCGACGTCTGCCGTGCGATGGAGTGCCAGATGGGCAACCTCGTCGCCGACGCCATGCTCGACCGGGTGGCCGACCAGGGCATCGAGGTCGCCATCGCCAACTCCGGCGGCCTGCGCGCCTCGATCGACGCGGGCGAGGTGACCATGGGCGAGGTGCTGACGGTGCTGCCCTTCCAGAACACGCTCTCGACCTTCCGGGTCTCGGGCGCGGTGCTGAAGGAGGCCTTGGAGAACGGTGTCGGCCAGATCGAGGAAGGCGCCGGCCGCTTCCCCCAGGTCGCGGGCATGAGCTTCACCGTGGATGCCGCCGCCGAGCCCGGCGCGCGGGTCTCCGAGATCATGGTCGGCGGCGCGCCGCTCGAGGCGAACAAGATGTACGGCGTGGTGTCGAACAACTACGTCCGCAACGGCGGCGACGGCTACCGGATGTTCATCGACGCCCAGGACGCCTATGACTTCGGCCCGGACCTGGCCGATGTGACGGCGGAATACCTGGCCGAGAACGGCCCCTATGCGCCCTATACCGACGGGCGGATCACGATGAAGTAAGGCGCTGGCGGGGGGCTTTTGGGGCCTCCCGTCGTGCGGTTTTGGGCCCCCGCCGGTTGGCGGGGGTCTTTTTTGTTTGGGGTTCTTGGGGTAGGGGCGCGTGGCTTTGGGGATGAGGGGCTTTCAAGAGGAAGGCGCTGGAGGCCTGTATTGGTGACGCTTGAGCGCGAGTTGGACGGGAGACGTCTAGCGCCCGCCCAATCCCGGCACTTGCGCAGGCAAACCCCAGTCGCCGGCTGGACTAGCAGTCCCGGCCGCCCAGCACTCCGCCTCAAATCCCAACCCAACCTCACCACCCCACGCCCCCCCCTTGCGCCCGAACAGCGCCGCAGGCGCCGGGCGCGCGCCTGGCCGGCCCCTCGGCCTGGCGCTCTTGTGGGTGGCGCGCATCGCTCGTCTTGTGGAGGAACATGGCCGCCATAAAGCGCTGCCGCTCGTCTGTCGTAGCGCCAGTCCCCGGCCCGGCGCGCGCCCGACGCCCGCTCGGGGAGAGTAGGACACGGCGCGGGGGAGAAGGAGACCGTTGGCCCGTCCTCTCACCGTGACAGCGCTCGAACCGGAAAGCCTGCTGGTCTGAGCGACGATCGCATCCGGCGCGCGTCCGCCGCCCGCTTGGGAAGGGCCATGGCGCGCGCCACTCGCACAGGCAACGCCGCCCGCCGCCCGCCACAACCGGCTGATCAGCCGCAACCAAACCCATCCCCCCACATTCCCCCGCCAAGGGGGATTTCCCCGCGCCCTGCGCTTGGGTAGACCTGTCGGAAAGGGCGGCCCGCCGCCCGGCAGACAGCCCTCAGACAGACCGGCACCGGCCCGACCGGGGGCCGCAGCCCGGCGGAGATCCATGGTCAGCGTTCAGGAACAATACGAGGCCTATCCCTACCCCGAGCGCGACCCCGCCGAGGAGGCGCGCCGGCTGATCACCGGCTCGCCCTCGCATCCCCTGGAGATGGACCATTTCCTCTGGGGCGGCACCCGCGACTGGTCGCGCGAGATCCGCATCCTGGTCGCCGGGGGCGGCACCGGGGACGGGCTCATCCAGCTCGCCCAGGTCCTGACCAGCGCCAGGCGGCCCTACCGGATCACCTATCTCGACCTCTCCGAACGCGCCCGCGCGGTGGCCGAGGCCCGGGCCGAGGCGCGCGGGCTGAGCGGGATCACCTTCCACCAGGCGAGCCTCCTCGATGCGCCGGACTTCGGGCGCTTCGACTACATCGACTGCTGCGGGGTGCTGCACCATCTGCCCGAACCCGACCAGGGCTTCCGGGCTTTACGCGCGGCGCTGGCGCCGGGCGGCGGGGCGGGGATCATGGTCTATGCGCCCTATGGCCGCTCCGGGGTCTACCCCCTGCAGGAGGCCTTCGGCGCGCTGTTCGAGGGGTTGCCGCCCGAAGCCCGGCTCGAGCGCGCGCGGCAGATCGTGGCGGCGCTGCCCGAGGGCCATCCCTTCCGCGCCAACCGCAACCTCGTCGATCACGAGCAAAGCGACGCGGGCTTCTACGACCTGCTCCTGCACAGCCAGGACCGCGCCTATAGCGTCACCGACCTCGCCGAGGCGCTGGCGCGCACCGGCTGGCAGCTGGCGAGCTTCGCGACGCCGGCACTTTACGAGCTGGAGCGGATCACCCCCGAGGGCGCCGATCTGCCGCCGCTCGACCGCGCGGCGCTGGCGGAGAAGCTGCGCGGCACGCTGAAGCTGCACAACGCCTACCTGGTGCCCGGCAATGTCACCCCGCCGAAACCCGCCGAGGGGCGCTCGCTGACCCGGGTGCCGCATCTGCGCGGGCTCGATCCGGCGGCCCTGGCGCGGGCGGTCTCCGACGGCAAGCGCCCGGCGCTGACCGCCGGCGGCACGCGGGTGCCGCTGCGGCTCGAGCCGCGCGCGGCCCCGCTCATCGCCGCCATCGACGGGCGCCGCAGCCTGGCCGAGATCGCCGCCCGCGCGCGGCTCGATCCCCTGGCCTTCGGCGGGCTCTGGCAGGGCGTCGAGGCGCAGCTCGCGCCCTGGGGGGTGCTGCTCTACTCGGGTCTTCTGCGGAGGGCCGACTGATGTGCGGGCGCTTCGCCGTCACCCTGCCGCAGGACGCCATGGCGCAGCTTTTCGAGGCGCGCCCGGCCAACGACCTGCCGGAGGTGCCGAACTACAACGTCTGCCCGACGAATCCGGTGCATGTGATCCACCTGGGCGAGGCCGGGCGGCAGCTCGAATCCATGCGCTGGGGCTTCATCCCGCATTGGTACAAGGCGCCGAACGACGGGCCGCTCCTGATCAACGCCCGGGCCGAGACCCTGGCCGAGAAACCCGCCTTCCGCGCCGCCGCGCGCAGCCGCCGGGCGCTGATCCCGGCGACGGGCTTCTACGAATGGACCAAGGATGCCGAAGGGGTGCGCTACCCCTGGTATATCACCCGGCAGAACGGCGCGCCCCTGGCCTTCGCGGCCCTTTGGCAGGACTGGGAGGCGGAGGGCCAGCACCTGCGCACCGCCGCCATCGTGACCTGTGCGGCCAATGAGCAAATGGGGCGGATCCACCACCGGATGCCGGTGGTGCTGGCGCCAGAGGATTGGGCGCTCTGGCTGGGCGAAGAGGGCAAGGGCGCGGCGCCCCTGATGCGCCCCGCGCCGGAGGAGACGCTGACCGCGCATCGGGTCGACCGGAAGGTGAACTCCAACCGCGCCGCGGGCCCGGAGCTGATCGAGCCGATCGAGGACTGAGGGGCGGAGCGGTCGCAAAGTGGTGGCCGGGGCAGGGCGCGGCGGTAAGCGGCCGCCGGGGCAGGGCGCCGCCAAGCGGTCGGCGGGGCAGGGCGACCGGCTGTCTTTTTTGCGACAGGGCCCGCGCGGGGCGCGCGCCCCGGCAGAATGTTCTCGCTGGAGATCCGGTTGGCACTCAACGCGCGGCCGGCGCTCAAGTCAGGGCAGCCGCCCGAATCGAGGCCACCGCTTTCGGCGGCCCCGTTATTCTCTGAAACCCTGTCACGGGCGGCCTCAGCGCCCGGAGAACGCCGCCCGCTTACGGCTGCGTCGTCGCGTCGGAGACCCCGGCGTCATCCTGCGTGGACTGGGTGTCGTCGAGCGCGCCGTAGCCGGTCTGGCCGTCGGGCTCGGGGCGGAACATCGCCTCCCAGTCGTAGCCGTCGGGATCGCCGTCGCCGTCGGTGTCCACATCCGGCGCGCCATAGGTCGCCGTTGCGGTGGCGTCGCTGATCGGGCTGCCGCCGTCATCGAGGAAATCCGGCGCGGCCTCCTCGGTCTCGATCCGGCCATAGGCCACGATCTGCTCGGTGGTGGTGTCGACCGGCTCGACCGCGTCCACGGTCTCGCCCGCGGCGGTGCCCTCGCTCAGCATCTGCACGTCCGGCACCGAGTTGTCGAAATCGCGCGTCACCACCTCGCCGGTCTCGTCGGTCACCGCGAGGATGAAGGCCTCGCCCGGCAGGACCAGCCCGGTCGACCAGCTGCCGTCGAGCGCGGTCGCGGCCATGGGCACGTCGGAGGCGTTGTAGAAGCGCACCGAATCCTCGGGGCCGGCATGGGCGACCTCGGGGAAATACCCGTAGCCCAGCATCACCACCTCGAAGGTCTCGGAAATACCGTTGGATTGCGCAGCGGCCATCGTCCCGGACAGCATCGCCGCCGAGAGCGCCGCGGTTGTCAGCGTCTTGCGAAGCATAAGCCAGCTCCTCGAACTCGCACCTGGCCCCCGCCAGTGACATCAGAACCAAAGTCGCTACCCCGGGATTGCGGCGAAAATGTGGCTTCGGGGGGCTGGGGGGAGGCCTGGCGGGCGCGGCGTGGCCGGGGTGGCACAGGATGGGGGAGGCAGGGCCGACCTTACCGGAGGGACCGGGCGCGCGGCGCCGGGCCCGGGGCGGACAGGGCGAGAGGCCGGGCGCCAAGGCCCGGGCGCCCTCGCCCCGCGCAGACCACCGCGGGCGCCCCGCCACAACCGCTTGACCGTGCCGGGCGCATGGCATAGGCGAAGGACATGCCCGGGCGGGCATGGTGAAATGGTATCACACGAGCCTTCCAAGCTCTTGGTGCGGGTTCGATTCCCGCTGCCCGCTCCAGCTTCCCCCCGATCCCGCAAAGCCGCCCAAAAACCCGCGAGAGGGGCAAAAAGGCCGCGGCGCCCGCGCTTGAAGCGGCGGGGCTTACCTGCCAAAACCAGCCTCGTTCAACACGCGGAGGGCCGATGGCGCGCGAGGGCAGCAACGGACAGGGCTCGGACGAGCGCGCAAGGTCGAAACGGCTCGGAACGCTGGGGCGGCTCTGGCCCTTCGTGCGGCCCTACCGCGGGCTTCTGAGCGCCGCGCTCCTGGCGCTGACGCTGACCGCGGCGGTCTCGCTGGTGCTGCCCATGGCGGTGCGCCGGGTGGTCGACAACTTCGAGGGCGGCGAGGCGGCGCTGCTCGACCGCTACTTCATGGCCGCGCTGGTGATCGCGGGGCTCCTGGCCCTGGGCACGGCGCTGCGCTACGCGCTGGTCACCCGGCTCGGCGAGCGCGTGGTCGCCGACATCCGCATGGCGGTCTTCGACCGGGTCATCGGCCTTTCGCCGGCCTTCTACGAGAAGATCATGACCGGCGAGGTCCTGAGCCGGATCACCACCGACACCACGCTGATCCTCTCGGTCATCGGCTCCTCGATCTCGATCGCGCTGCGCAACCTGTTGATCTTCGCGGGCGGGCTGGCGCTGATGCTGGTCACCTCCTGGAAGCTGACGCTCATGGTGCTGCTGATCGTGCCCCTGGTGGTGGTGCCGATCCTGACGCTCGGGCGCAAGCTGCGCCGGCTCAGCCGCGAGAACCAGGACTGGATCGCGGCCTCTTCGGGCAATGCCTCCGAGGCGCTTCTGTCGGTGCAGGCGGTGCAGGCCTTCACCCACGAGGCGATCTCGCAGCGGGCCTTCGCCGATGTCACCGAACAGAGCTTCGACGCCGCCCGGCGGCGGATCTGGACCCGCGCGCTGATGACCGCCATCGTCATCTTCCTGGTCTTCTCCGGCATCGTCGGCGTCCTCTGGATGGGCGCCTGGGACGTCCGCGCCGGAGAGATGAGCGTCGGCGCCCTGGTGCAATTCGTGATCTACTCGGTCATGGTCGCGGGCTCGGTCGCGGCGCTTTCCGAGGTCATCGGCGAGCTGCAGCGCGCCGCGGGTGCCACCGAGCGGCTGGTCGAGCTTTTGGAGACCGAGGACGCCATCCGCGAGCCCGAGACGCCCGCGCGGCTCGCCGAGCCGGTCGCGGGCGCGATCGGCTTCGAGGAGGTGACCTTCGCCTATCCCGCCCGGCCCGAGACCTCGGCGCTGGATGCCGTGTCGCTGACCATCAAGCCCGGCGAGACCGTGGCGCTGGTCGGCCCCTCGGGGGCGGGCAAGAGCACGATCATCCAGCTTCTCCTGCGGTTCTACGACCCCGACGCGGGGCGGATCACGCTCGACGGGCAGGGGCTCGAGACGCTGGCGCGCGCTGACTTCCGCCGCCATGTCGCGCTGGTGCCCCAGGACCCGGTGATCTTCGCCGCCTCGGCGCGCGAGAACATCCGCTTCGGCCGCCCCGAGGCCAGCGACGCCGAAATCGAGGCCGCCGCCCGCGCCGCCGCCGCGCATGACTTCATCGCCGCCCTGCCCGAGGGCTACGACAGCTGGCTCGGCGAGCGCGGGGTGATGCTCTCGGGCGGGCAGAAGCAGCGCATCGCCATCGCCCGGGCGATCCTGCGCGACGCGCCGGTGCTGCTTCTGGACGAGGCGACCTCGGCGCTCGATGCCGAGAGCGAACGCGCGGTGCAGGAGGCGGTGGACCAACTCGCGGAAGGGCGCACCACGATCATCGTCGCGCACCGGCTGGCGACGGTGAAGAAGGCCGACCGGATCGTGGTCATGGAGGGCGGCCGGATCGTCGCCACCGGCCACCACGACGCGCTGGTCGCCGAGGGCGGGCTCTACGCCCGGCTGGCGCGGCTGCAGTTCACCGACGGGATCGCGGCGGAGTAGCGGGTCTGTCCGTCCGGCCGGGCCATCGAGGCCCGTTCGGCCGGAGCGAGGGCGCTGCCCTCGCGCTCCCGGAGTATTTTGTGCCCGGTCAGGCCTGGGGGTGGGCTTGGGTTTTTGGCGTTGGAGCTTTTGGCTTTGGGGTTTGGGCTGGCCATCCGGCCGACCGGGCCATTGAGGCCCGCCCGGCCGGAGCGAGAGCTCTGCCCTCGCGCTCCCGGAGTATTTGGGGCCCGGTCAGGCCAAAGGTGGGTGGCGCTTCGGGGGAGGGGGCGGGCTGTGGACGGTGATGCGTGGGGCGGCGGTGATTTTAGCCGAGGAAGATGCCCAGGATCACCATCATCAGGCCCAGGACCGACAGCAGGAGCGCGCCGAGGTTGATCGGCAGGGCGCGGCGCAGGACTGCGCGCAGCGCCTCGTCGTCGGATGTCGTCCGGCGCGCGCGGGCGACGGTCACGATGGCATAGACGAGGCCCGCGAGCCCCAGGAGCGACAGGGCGGCGCCGCCCCAGATCAAGGCCTCCATGGCAGGTCCTTTCGGCAGGTGATGCGCGTCGAGCCGGTAAAGGATCGCCCTGGCGCCGGCAACCCCCCTTGCCGCGGGCCGGCGCGCAGGCTACCGGAACCGTCACACCGAACAGGAGGCAGTCATGGACGATTCCCAGGGATCGGATCAATACGGGGTCGCGGCGGGCGAGCTGCGCCAGTTCATCGAGCGCTTCGAGCGGCTCGAGGAAGAGAAGAAGGACGTCGCCGAGCAGCAGAAGGAGGTCATGGCCGAGGCCAAGGCCCGCGGCTATGACACCAAGGTGATGCGCAAGGTGATCGCGCTGCGCAAGCGCGAGCCCGACGACATCGCCGAGGAAGAGGCGATCCTCGACATGTATAAATCCGCGCTCGGCATGGGCTGAGGCGCGGCACCTCGCCGGGGATCTGGCGGGGCGGCTGGAGATGTGGCGGCGTCCGGGGAGGGCTCCTGTCCCGTGAGGGGAGGGGGCTGCCGGGCGCCGTTTTTTATGGGGTCTGCGCCGGGGCTGGCAGTGGGGTGCGCCTTTTGCCGGGTCGTGGCGCCTTTTCCCGAGCCTCTGCGCTCAGAGGCCGCCGCCGAGGCGGGCGCGTTCCTCGTTCAGGACCGGCGCGGCGTGGCGGGCGGCGGCGAGCGCCTCGGCCTCGCTTTCACCGCCAAGCGCGCCTTCGGCGACGCGTGCGAGGGCGTAGGTCGGCACCTGGGTCAGCCCGCGCAGCGCGGCGCGCGCCAGGGCCTGCACCGCGAGGTAGAGCCCCTGGGCGCCCAGCACCCCGGGGCCGGGGGCGGGCGTGCCATGCGCGATCTCGCGGCAGGCCTCGGCGTCTTCGGAGAGGTAGCTGCGGCAGATCATCGGGCGGGCCTCGTAGATCCGGCACATCCGGGTCTCGGGGTCGAGCGCCGGGCAGGCTTTGGGCATCCAGTCGCGCCCGTCGGGCTGGCCCGCCAAGGGCGCCAGCGCGGCATGCACGCGGCGGGCCTCGGCCTCGAGGATCACCCCGCCGTCGGGGCCCGAGAGCACGCAGCACCAGGCGCAGCCCGCCGAACAGGCCGCGCGTGCGGCCGGGCCGCCGGGGCGGGTCGCCTGGGCCTCGAGTTCGGCGCCGCCGATGCGCAGCGCGGCATGGCCCGCGCGCAGGGCCTTGGCGGTGGCCTCGAAGCTCTGGCCATGGGCCTCGGCGGTCTCGAGGTAGAGATCCAGCATCTTGCGCGCCCGCGCCATGGCGCCGCCCTGGCCGCCGGGCAGGCTGACCCGGCGCACCGCCTTGCGCAGGCCGGGGATGTCGCGGGGCGGGCGGGTCTTGCCGGGGCTCATGGGGCGAGGAACCTCAGCCCGTCGACGCCCGCCACCACGCGCATGTCCTCTTCGTAGAGATCGCTCAGCCGGGCCACCCGGTCGCCGTCCCAGCCGGGCAGGTCGAGCTCTTCCTCGAGGGCCTCGTCCTGGGCGTATTTGTCGAGGAAGGCCAGCATCACCCGGCGCTTCTGGCGCTCGGTCATCGTGGGATGCATGTGCAGATAGGCGCGGAAGCGCTTCATGCCCTCGGCGGCCATGATGTCGTGCAGCAGGTCGAAGGCGCCGCGCAGCTTGCGGCTTTCGTCGAAGTCCGCGGCGGCGCGCAGGATCTCGCCCCAGATGATCGGGGAATCCTCGTTGCACCAGACCGTCAGCGGCACGTCGGGATGGGCCGCGCGCAGCCGCGTGATCAGCTCCGACCAGCGGAAGGCGTCGGGGTCGGCCCCGTCGAGGAACTCGGCGAAATCCTGGGCCGCGCCCTCGCGGTAGGCGTTCTGCAGGAACCCCGAGGGGTCGCGCAGGCCCATGAAAACCTCCAGGCTGTCGCCCTCGAACAGCGTCTTGATGACCTCGATGCGCTCCTCGGCCTTGCGGTAGGGGCGGCCGCCCTGCATGGCGAGCTTCGGCACCGAGAAGAAGTTGGGATGGCTGAGCACGATCCGCGAGACGCCCTCTGGGTCCTCGTCGAGCAGCCCGTCAAGCAGCACCTCGCGGGCTTCGGGTGCGGGCGCGCCGCCGGCGAGCCGATGCGCGGCCTCGGACAGAAGCGTGCGGTAGCGGCTGGGGCCGGGCACCGCGACGCCCGCCTCGCGCAGGAGCGGCGCGTTGCGCTGCATGCCCTTCAGGAAGCGGCCCTCGTCGGTGAAATGCACGCCCGTATGGAGAATTACCTGCATGGATCGGGACTTGTCCTCGTTCCTCGGTCTCGAACTATACGGGCTTTGGCGACGAGCGAAACCATTTCCCGAGGGCCTGCGGGCCAGGCGCGGGCGGGTGTCGCGGCGGGGCCTCGGAGGCCCCCTCGGGCTCAGCGCACCACCACCTCGTCGTGGCGCAGGAGCCCCAGCACCTCGCGGGCGCGTTCGTCCAGAAGGTCGAGGTCGAGGTAATCGTCCGAGAGCCGCCGGGTCAGGTTCTCCATCCGCGCGACCTCGGCTTCGAGCGCGGCCAGCTCGGTCTCGAGCTCCTTGGCCTCGACCTCGATCTCGGCACGGCGGAAGATGCCGTAGTCGCCCTGCACCGCGGCAAAGGCGAAATAGGCGCCGACCGAGATCAGGAAGGCGAAGAACAACAGGCCGCCGAGGGCGGGACGGGAATGTTTGGTCATGGCTCTGCCTCGTGCAGCACCTCTGACGGGTGCATGGCGCGACTATGCCACGCGCCATGCCCTTGGGGAATCCGGATAATCGCGGGTGTTACCCCAATGCCGCAACGCCCGGCAGGGTCTTGCCCTCCATCCACTCGAGGAAGGCCCCGCCGGCGGTCGAGATATAGGAGAACCGCTCGGCGGCGCCGGCCTTGTTGAGCGCCGCGACCGTGTCGCCGCCGCCCGCGACCGAGGTCAGCTCTCCGGCGGCGGTGCGCGCCGCGGCGTGATCGGCGGCGGCATTGGTGGCAGCGTCGAAGGGGGCGATCTCGAAGGCGCCGAGCGGGCCGTTCCAGATCAGCGTGGCGGCGCGGTCGATGACCTCCTTGACGTGGGCGATGCTGTCGGGCCCGGCGTCGAGGATCATCGCGTCCGCCGGGCAGGCCTCGGCCTTGACGACCTCGTGGGCGGCGCCGGCCTTGAACTCGCGGGCGACGACCACGTCGCGCGGCAGAAGGATCTCGCAGCCGCCCGCCGCGGCCTTCTCGGCGATCTCGCGGGCGGTGCCGGTCATCTCGTGCTCGCAGAGCGACTTGCCGACGTCGATGCCCTGGGCGGCGAGGAAGGTATTGGCCATGCCGCCGCCGATGATCAGCATGTCGACCCGGGCGATGAGGTTGGACAGCAGGTCGAGCTTGGTCGAGACCTTGGCCCCGCCGACCACCGCGGCCACCGGGCGCCGGGGATCGCCGAGCGCGGCCTCGAGCGCGGAGAGCTCGGCCTCCATCAGCCGCCCGGCGCAGGCGGGCAGGTGATGGGCGATGGCCTCGGTCGAGGCATGGGCGCGATGGGCCGCCGAGAAGGCGTCGTTGACGTAGACATCGCCGAGCTTGGCCATCTCGGCGGCCAGATCGGCGTCGTTCTTCTCTTCGCCGGCGTGGAAGCGGGTGTTCTCGCAGAGCAGCACCTGGCCCGGGGTCAGCGCCTCGGCGGCGGCCTCGGCGGCGGGGCCGCGGCAGTCTGCGACGAAGACCACCTCGGCGCCGAAGGCCGCCTCGAGCGCGGGCACCAGCGGCGCCAGGCTCATGTCCTCGACGACCTGGCCCTTGGGCCGGCCGAAATGCGCGAGCAGGATCGGGCGGCCGCCCTTGTCCAGGATGTCGCGGATCGTCGGCGCGATGCGCTCGATCCGGGTGGCGTCGGTGACGCGGCCCTCTTCCACGGGCACGTTGATGTCGACCCGGGTCAGCACCCGCTTGCCGTCGAGATCCATCTGGTCGAGTGTCTTCCAGGCCATGTCATCCTCCGTTCGAGATGCCTTGCGCGGTGCATCGCAAGCGCGCGCCCCGGCGTCAACGCCTGCCTTGCGGGGCGGCCATGGCAGGGCTACCTAGGGCGCGACAGAGATGAAGGAGACGCGCATGGCCGATATCAAGGATCCGGAAAACACCATTCTCATCGAGCTGAAGGATGGCACCGTCACCATCGAGCTGCTGCCCGACGTGGCGCCGCAGCACGTCGCCCGCATGAAGGAGCTGGCCCGCGAAGGCGCCTATGACAACGTGGTCTTCCACCGGGTGATCGACGGCTTCATGGCGCAGACCGGCGATGTGGCCAACGGCAATGCCGAGGGCGATTTCAACCTGCGCATGGCCGGCACCGGCGGCTCGGACAAGCCCGACCTGCCGGCGGAGTTCTCCAAGCTGCCGCACGACCGCGGCACCATCGGCGCGGCGCGCAGCCAGAACCCGAACTCGGCGAACTCGCAGTTCTTCATCAACTTCAAGGACAACCACTTCCTGAACGGGCAATACACGGTCTACGGCCGGGTGGTCTCGGGGATGGAGCATGTCGATGCGATCACCCGCGGCGAGCCGCCGGCGAACCCTGACCGGATGCTGAGCATGACGGTGGCCGCCGATGCGTAAGCTCAGCGCGCTCCTGGCGCTTGTCGCCGCCGGCCCGGCCTTCGCCACCGGGATCGAGATCGACGTCGCGGGCGAGGGCGCCAATGGCACCGTGGTGATCGACCTCTTCGAGGAGGTCGCGCCCCAGCATGTGACCCGGATCACCGAGCTGGCCGAGGCCGGTGCCTATGACGAGGTGGTCTTCCACCGGGTGATCGACGGCTTCATGGCGCAGACCGGCGACGTGGAGTTCGGCAAGGCGGGCGGCGACCTGCGCATGGCGGGCCGGGGCGGCTCGGACCTGGCCGATCTGCCGGCGGAGTTCTCCGACCTGGCCTTCGAGCGCGGCGTGGTGGGCATGGCCCGCGCGCAGTCGCCCGACAGCGCCAACTCGCAGTTCTTCATCATGTTCGCGCCGGGGCCCTTCCTCGACGGCCAATACACCGTCGTGGGCGAGGTGACCGAGGGTATGGAGGTCGTCGACGCCATCACCCGCGGCACCGGCCCGAACGGCGCGGTGACCGGCACCCCCGACCGCATGGAGGCCGTGCGCGTCACGGAGTGACGGGTAGGGGTAGAGAGATCGGGAAGGGGCCTCCTGCGGGGGGCCCTTTTGGTTTGTGGGGGATGGAAGTCAGCTTGGTTGGACTGCGTAACGGTCCGGCGGTTTTCAGGACGTCGCTGGGGTCGGGGATCTAATGACCCCTCGCCGGTCCAAGGCCGCTCACGGCCACATCTGCGCCGCGTGCAGAACGCGCAGCACCCGCACCGTCGATGCGTCCTCGGCATAGACCACGATGTAATTGGGTCGGACGACCAGTTCCCGCGTGCCCTCGACCCGGCCCGGGCGGCAGCGCTTCGGATGCGCCGGGAGCTGCGCGACCTTGGCCTCGATCTCATCCAGCAGGGCGGTGGCGCGCTCCGGGCTGTCGTCCGAGATGTAGTCGACGATGGCCATTAGGTCGCCCACCGCGCTGGCCTGCCATATCAGGTCAGGCACGACGCTTCTTGTCGATCGCCGCGCGCGCCTCTTGCATGACCTGATCGTGCGGCGTTGCCGGGCGCGGGTCGGCCAGCGCCTCCTGCACCTTGGCTCGGAACCAGGCGTCGTATCTTTCCGGGTCCGCGGTCAGCCCGGCCGGCAGGCCGCCCTCGGCGGCGACCCGCGTCAGAAGGATGCGCACCGCATCCGAGAGGGTCAGACCGACATCCGAGAGGGCCTCGGCGGCCTCCGCCTTCAGGCGGTCGTCGACGCGGACGTGCAGCATCGAGGTTTGAGCGGGCATGGCGGGGTCTCCTGTGTGGTGCCGGAAGTGTAGGTCTCAATTGAGATACACTCAAGTTTTTGCGGTGGTTTGGTGCGTTTGGTGGCCGGGGCTGACGAGCGCCTGGGGAATGGAGTTCCAGCGGTCCAAGGTGGGCGTCATCGCTGGGCCTTTCGGCGCGGGCAGGGCGGGCGGCCCTGAAAAGACGCCTCATCTCAGCGCATTAACCGCAATCCCCAACGCTACCGCCGCGCCCCCGCGCCAAAATCCACTCCACCCTACTTGATAATGAATATTCATTATCATACCTGCCCCTCACCCAGGAAAGGACAGGCCATGCCGCCCAACAGCAAGGATCGGACCCGCAGGAAGCTGCAGGACGCGGTGGTCGCGGAGACCGTCGAGCACGGCATCGCGGCGATCAGCGTGGCCGGGATCGTCAAGCGGGCGCGGGTCTCGGCGGGCACGGTCTACGTGCATTTCGCCGACAAGGACGACATGCTCCGGCAGGTCTACCTGCAGCTCAAATCCGAGTTCCACGACAGCGTCACCCGCGGCCGGGACCAGGCCGACAGCGCCGCTCTGGTGCGCGAGATGTGGTTCGGCATGTTCGACTTCGTGCGGACCCGGCCGCAGGACTTCCTGTTCCTCGAATACGCCTCGAGCGCCAAGCTCCTGCTGCCCGAACAGCAGGCCGTGGCCGACGGCTATGCCGCCGACATCGCGGCGCTTCTGCGGCGCGGGGTCGAGGACGGCACGCTGGCGCCGCTCGAGGACGGGCTCCTGTCGCTGCTCCTGGTGGCGCCGGCGCTGCACCTCGCGCGCGGGGCGGTCATCGCCGGCCAGCCGATCACCACCGAGATCATCACCCGGACCTTCGAGAGGGTCTGGCTCTCCATCGCCAACACCCAAGGATCAGGACAGATCACATGAGCAAAGTCATCCTCGTCACCGGCACCTCCACCGGCCTCGGCGTCGCCATCGCGACCCAGGCTGCGGCGGCGGGTCACCGGGTCTATGCCAGCATGCGCAACACCGACAAACGCGGCCAGCTCGACGCCGCCGCCGAGGCCGCGGGCGTCGCGCTCGAGGTTCTGCAACTCGACGTGCAGGACAGCGCCTCGGTCACCGAGGCGGTCGAGACCGTGGTCCGCCGCGAGGGCCGCATCGACGTGCTGATCAACAACGCCGGCATGGGCTACGTGCGCAGCCTGGAGCAGGCCGAGGAGGCCGATCTCGAGCGCATCGTCGACATCAATTTCACCGGCGTCATGCGCTGCACCAAGGCGGTCATGCCGCATATGCGCGCGGCCCGGAGCGGCCATGTGATCAACATCACCTCGGTCGGCGGGCTGGTGGGCCAGCCCTTCAACGAGGTCTACTGCGGCGCGAAATTCGCCGTAGAAGGGCTGACCGAGGCCATGGCAAGCTACATCACGCCGGCCTTCGGCATCCAGTTCACCGCCGTCGAGCCCGGCGGCATCGCGACCGAGTTCGTCAACACCGTGATGGGCCAGCTCGAGGCCACCGGCGGCCTGCTCGAGGACGAATACCTGCCGGTCCTGCAGCGCTACATCTCGGGCGCGACGGAGCGTCAGGCCTACGGCGCCTCGCAAAGCGCCGAGGAGGTGGCCGAGGTGGTCATGCAGGCGCTCTCCGCCGAGGAGCCGCCGCTGCGGATCCGCACCTCGGAATGGTCCGAGGAGTTCACCCGGCTGAAGACCGGCCTCGACCCCGACGGTCTGAAGCAGCAGCGCGCGGTGGTGGCGCAGTTCCTGCCGTGAGGCTCTAGAGCCCGGACGGATTGGGCCGCCTGGGCCTTTTTGCGAGGGTGCGGGGGCGTCGCGCGGCGGGTAACGGCGGGGCAGGGCGGGCGCATCGTGCTTCGGTGAGGGCGCGCGGCGGTTCCGCTCGGCGCCCGATCGCGACAAGGGGGCGGTCCCTCGGTGAGTCATTGAAGCTGTGCGGCGCTTCGGCCGCGCCCAATCGCAGCCCGCGGGCGCTCTCCGGGCGCCACGACACCCGCCCCGCCGCCGATCCCGCCTGCTCTCACGTGATCACATGGCCGTGCCGGCGATTGCGCGGACCCCCGCCCGGGGTGCTTCATGGAGACCACCAAGGGAGGATCGTCACATGTTGCGCGCCTTAGTTCTCTGCCTCTTCGTCTCGACCGCCGCCGCCGCCGCCGCCGATCCCGGCTTCTGGCGCAGCGAATGGCCCGAGACCGATTTCTCCCGCGCCTCGGTCGGCAGCTGGTCCGAGATCATCTCGGGCGGGCCGGGCAAGGACGGGATCCCGGCGCTCTCCGATCCGAGCTTCGTCGCGGTGGGCGGGGCGCGCCTCGAGCCGCGCGAGCCGGTGATTACCGTGGCACTCGAGGGCGCCACGCCACGTGCCTACCCGCTGCGCTATCTCACCTGGCATGAGATCGTGAACGACCGCATCGGCGGGCTGCCGGTGGCGGTGACCTATTGTCCGCTCTGCAATTCGGCCATGGTCTTCGACCGCCGGCTCGGCGGGCGGGTCTTGAGCTTCGGGGTGACCGGCAAGCTGCGCAACTCCGACATGGTGATGTATGACCGGCAGACCGAAAGCTGGTGGCAGCAGGCCCTGGGCGAGGGCATCGTCGGCGAGATGACCGGGCGCGAGCTGCGCCAGCTGCCCTCCTGGATGGAGAGCTTCGCGGCCTTCCGCGCCGCCCATCCCGAGGGTCTGGTCATGGCGCAGCCCGCCTATCCCCGCGACTACGGGCGCAACCCCTACCAGCGCTACGACAGCTCCAAGCGACCGTTTCTCTATTCGGGCGATCCGCCGCCGCATGGCATCCCGGCGCTGGAGCGGGTGGTGCGGGTCGGAGACCGCGCCTGGCCGATGACCCGGCTGGCCCGCGAGGGCCGGATCGAGGAGGCCGGCGTGACGCTTCTCTGGGCCGACACCCAGGCCTCGGCGCTGGACACCGCGCGAATCGCGCAAGGCCGGGACGTCGGCGCGATCCGGGTCCGCGACGGACGCGGGCGGGACGTGGCGCATGACGTGCTGTTCGCCTTTGCGTTTCATGCCTTCTGGCCGGAGGGGCGCTGGATGCTGGGGAGGTGAGGGGGGCTGGGTGTGTCGCGGTATTAAGCGTGGAGGCGAATCCCGGCCTGGTACTGGACTAGCCGTGGAGGCGAACCTCGCAGTTGCCTCGTGGTCCGAGCCGTCGCCGCCTCGACGCCCTTCCTGACCTGACCCGTCCTGGCGCGCCCTCCCGGGGCCACACCCCGGCACTCCCTTCACAATGAAAGGGCGCGCGCCGGACCGGGGGCCGGCGCTGCTGACCTCTGAGCTGCGTGCTTTATCCCGGCAAGGTCAGGGCTAGCGGCAATCTATGCGCTTCGCCCACAAGAGCGCCGGCCCAAGGGGCCGGTCCGGCGCGCGCCCGGCACCTTCGGTGCTATTCGGGCGCAAGAGGGGCAATTGGGAAGGGTGGCGCGTCGGGCGAGATCGGGCTGCCGCCTTGGGGAGCGCGCAAAGGTGCGGGGAAATGTAGGCGGGGGCGGGAAATGACTTCTCACCCGTCGCCCAACGACGCCTCACCCACGCCCAAAGCGCGCGCCCAACGGCGCCTTACCTGGGTCGAAAACCCGCGCCCGGCGCAAACCCCAGCGAACGCCTCACCAACGCCCGCACCAAGCGCGAAAGCCCACGCCCGGCTCAACCCCAAGCGCACACCTCACCAGCGCCCGCACCAAGCGCGTAAACCCACGCCCGGCTCCCCGCCAGGCGCAGCCCATCACCCTCTCACGCCAGCTTCACCAGCGCGTGCCGCTTCTTGCCGGCGGACAGCTTCACCGGCGCGGAGAGCGCGCCCGCGTCGAGCATCATCCCGGCGTCGGTCAGCGGTGCGTCGTCGATCCGCGCGCCGTTGTCCGAGATCAGCCGCTTGGCCTCCTTGCCGGATTTCGCCAGCCCCGCGCGGACGATCAGCTGCACCACCGAGATGCCCTCGGCCACCTCCTCGGCGCTCAGCTCGAGCGTCGGCAGGTCCTCGCCCGCGCCGCCCTTCTCGAAGACCTCGCGGGCGGTGGCCTTGGCGGCCTCGGCGGCCTCGGGCCCGTGGCAAAGCGCGGTGACCTCGTCGGCCAGCACCACCTTGGCCTCGTTGATCTCGGCCCCGTCGAGCGCGCCGAGCCGCTCGCAGTCCTCGACCGGCAGCTCGGTGAAGAGCTTCAGGAAGCGGCCCACGTCGGCATCCATGGTGTTCCGCCAGAACTGCCAGAACTCGTAAGGCGACAGCATGTCGGCGTTGAGCCAGATCGCCCCGCCCGCGGATTTGCCCATCTTGCGCCCGTCCGCGGTGGTCAGAAGCGGCGAGGTCAGCCCGAAGATCTCCTGGTCGAGCACCCGGCGGGTCAGGTCGATGCCGTTGACGATGTTGCCCCATTGGTCCGAGCCGCCCATCTGCAGCGCGCAGCCGTAGCGGCGGTTCAGCTCCAGGAAGTCGTAGGCCTGCAGGATCATGTAGTTGAACTCGAGGAAGGACAGCGACTGCTCGCGGTCGAGCCGCGATTTCACGCTCTCGAAGGACAGCATCCGGTTGACCGAGAAATGCCGCCCGATGTCGCGCAGGAACTCCAGGTAGTTCAGCCCGTCGAGCCATTCGGCGTTGTTCAGCATCAGCGCGGGGTTGTCTTCGCCCACCGCCTCGCCGGTCGAGGGCATGGCGCTCTGCCCGGCGTCGTAGCTCAGGTATTTGGCGAAGACCTGCTGCATGCCGTCGATATTGGCGTCGATCGCCTCGGGCGTCAGCAGCGGCCGCTCGTCGGCGCGGAAGGAGGGATCGCCCACCTTGGTGGTGCCCCCGCCCATCAGCGTGATCGGCTGGTGGCCGCATTTCTGCAGCCAGCGCAGCATCATGATGTTCAGCAGATGCCCGACGTGCAGCGATTTCGCCGTCGCGTCATAGCCGATATAGGCGGTGACCCGCCCGCCCGACAGCGCCTCGTCGAGGCCCTGGTAATCGGTGCAGTCGGCCAGGAAGCCGCGCTCCATCATGACACGCATGAAGTCCGATTTCGGGTGGTAGGTCATGGTCTTTCCTTTCGTCGCCAGACGGTGCGATATAAGGCGGCAGGACAAGGTTTGAAAACCGGTTTTCGAGGCAAGCATGGGCAGGGCGACGGGCGGTCCGATCTGGGCACTGGGAGCGATGTCGGGCACCTCGCTCGACGGGGTGGACGCGGCGATGCTGCGGACCGACGGGCTGCGCATCCACGACTTCGGCGAAACCGCCTATAGGCCCTATACCCCTGAGGAGACCCGGACCCTGCGCGCGGCCCTGGGCTGCTGGCCGGACGCCCCCGAGGTCGCGCCCGCCCGCGCCGTGGTCGAGGCCGCCCATCGCGAGGTGCTGGCGGGCTTTTCGGGCGCCGAGCTTGTCGGCTTCCACGGCCAGACCCTGGCGCATGAGCCGCGCGGGCGCGGCACCCATCAGACCGGCGACGGCGCGGCGCTGGCCGAGGCGCTGGGCCTGCCGGTGGTCTGGGACTTCCGCTCGGCCGACGTGCGGCTCGGCGGCGAGGGCGCGCCGCTCGCGCCCTTCTTCCATTTCGCCTGCGCCAAGTGGATCGGGGCCGAGGCGCCCATGGCCTTCCTGAACCTCGGCGGCTTCGGCAACCTGACCTGGCTCGACCCGCGCTGCCCCGCGCCCGAGGCGCCGGGGGCCTGCCTGGCCTTCGACACCGGCCCCGCCAACGCGCCGATCAACGACCTGATGACCGAGCGCCGGGGCCTGCCCTTCGACGAGGGCGGCGCGCTGGCCTCGGGCGGGCAGGTGGTCGACGGGGCGCTCGAGCTTTTCCTCGAGGAGGGCTATTTCCGCAAGATGCCGCCGAAGTCGCTCGACCGGGACGATTTCGCGCTGATGCTCGATCTCGTGCGCGAGCTGGATGACGCCGATGCCGCCGCCACGATGACCGCCATGGCCGCCGCCGCGGTCATGCAGGGGATGGAGCATTGCCCGGCCCCGCCGGAGCGGCTTTTGGTGACCGGGGGCGGGCGCAAGAACCCCGTGCTGATGGAGATGCTGCGCGCCGGGCTCGACTGCCCGGTCGAGCCGGTGGAGGCCGCGGGGCTCGATGGCGACATGCTCGAGGCCCAGGCCTTTGCCTATCTCGCGGTGCGCGTGGCGCGCGGGCTGCCGACCAGCGGGCCCTCGACCACCGGGGTCCGCGCCGCGGTCGGCGGGGGTGAGGTCTCGCGGCCACAGGGCTAGGCCCGTGAGGGGGCCGAGGGGGGTGCCCGCCCTCGCCGCCGCCCGCGCCGTCCGATAGGCTTGTGCCAAAGGAGCTGCCGTTCCATGACATATCCGCCGAGCCGCCGCGCGCCCCGCGCGGTGCCGTTGTTATTCCCGATGCCGCCCCGCGCGAACAGCTGTCCGGAGCCCGCATGAGCTTTCCCTTCACGCTTCCCACGCCCACCGAACACGGCGATGCGCCGCCGGGACGCGCCGCGGTCGTGGTCATCGGCGGCGGGGTGATCGGCACCACGGCGGCGCTGCACCTGGCGCGCCAGGGCCACGAGGTCGCGCTTCTGGAAAAGGGCCGGATCGCGGCCGAGCAGAGCTCGCGCAACTGGGGCTGGATCCGGGTCCAGGGTCGCGACATGGCCGAGATCCCGATCGCCCAGGAGGCCCAGAACCTCTGGCAGGAGCTCGACACTGCCGCGCGCGGAAGGCTCGGGCTGAAGCAGATCGGTGTGAACTACCTCACCCGCTCCGAGACGAGCCTGGCGAACTACGAAGACTGGCTGACGGAGGCGCGCACCTACGGCGTCTCCTCGCGGATGCTGTCGCGGGCGGAGCTGGGCGAGGCGTTGCCCGGCGCCAAGGCCGACTGGATCGGCGGGCTGCAGACGCCCACCGACCACAAGGCCGAGCCCTGGGTCGCGGTGCCGGAACTGGCCCGCATGGCGCGCGACGCCGGCGCCCGGGTGGTCGAACGCTGCGCGGTCCGCGCCCTCGAGATCGAGGCCGGGCGGGTCACCGGGGTGGTGACCGAGAAGGGCCGGGTGAAATGCGACGCGGTGATCCTCGCAGGCGGGGCCTGGTCCTCGCTCTTCCTGCGCCGTCACGGGGTGTCGATCCCGCAGCTCTCGGTGCGCTCGACAGCGCTCGAGACCGGGCCCCTGCCGCAGGTGACCGGCACCGCGGGCGTCGACGACCGGCTGGCCTTCCGGCCGCGCGCGGACGGCGGCTACACGCTGGCGCCCTCGACCCTCTCCGAGCTCTACCCCGGGCCCGATGCGGTCCGGGCGGTGCGGCAATATCTGCCGGTGCTGCGCCAGGGCGGCTTCGAGGTGAAGCTGCGGCTGCGCGCGCCCGAGGGTTTCCCCGACGGCTGGCGCACGCCCCGGACCTGGGCCGAGGATTCCGCCTCGCCCTTCGAGGCGATGCGCATCCTCAACCCGCCGCCCAACCGCGACAAGGCCGAGGCCGCCGCCCGCGCCTTCGCCGCGACCTTCCCGGAACTGGGCGAGGTGCGGGTCAGGACCGCCTGGGCGGGGATGATCGACGTGCTGCCCGACGTGGTGCCGGTGGTCGACCGGGTCGCCGATCTGCCCGGGCTGACCGTGGCGACCGGCATGTGCGGGCATGGCTTCGGCATCGGCCCGGCCTTCGGGCGGATCGCCGCCGCGCTGGCCCTTGGCGAAGAGCCGGGCCACGACCTGCACCGCTTTCGCCTCTCGCGCTTCTCCGACGGCTCGAAGATGGTGCCAGGCCCGAACCTCTGAGCCCACTTGCGGGCGGGGGCGGGCTCGGGCAGGCTCGCGCCGATCCAACCCCGAGGAGAGCCCCCATGCCGGTCAAGAACCGTTTCGCCGAGCTGCATGAAGAGATCACCGCCTGGCGGCGCGACCTGCACCAGCACCCCGAGATCCTCTACGAGACCCATCGCACCGCCGCCTTCGTGGCCGAGAAGCTGCGCGACTTCGGCTGCGACGAGGTCACCGAGGGCATCGGCCGCACCGGCGTCGTCGGCGTGATCCGCGGCAAGGCCAATGGCTCGGGCCGCACCATCGGGCTGCGCGCCGACATGGACGCCCTGCCGATCCAGGAGGCGACCGGGCTCGACTATGCCTCCAAGACCGAGGGCGCCATGCATGCCTGCGGCCACGACGGCCATACCGCCATGCTCCTGGGCGCGGCCAAGTATCTCTGCGAGACCCGCAACTTCGACGGCACCTGCGTGGTGATCTTCCAGCCCGCCGAAGAGGGCGGCGGCGGCGGCCGCGAGATGTGCGACGACGGGCTGATGGAGCGTTGGGCCATCGAAGAGGTCTACGGCATGCACAACTGGCCCGGCGTGCCGGTCGGCGCCTTCCAGATCCGCCCCGGGCCCTTCTTCGCCGCCACCGATGTCTTCGACATCGTGATCGAGGGGCGGGGCGGCCATGCCGCGAAACCGCACGAGACCGTGGACCCCACGGTGACCGCCGCGCAGGTGGTCACCGCGCTTCAGTCGATCGCCGCGCGCAACGCCGATCCGACCGGGCAGATCGTGGTCTCGGTGACCTCCTTCCAGACCTCCTCGACGGCCTTCAACGTGATCCCGCAGCGGGTGACCCTGCGCGGCACGGTGCGCACTCTCGCGCCCGAGATGCGCGACCTCGCCGAGACCCGGCTGACCGAGATCGCCACCCATACCGCCCGCGCCTTCGGGGCCGAGGCCCGGGTCGACTACCAGCGCAACTACCCGGTCATGGTCAACGCCGAGACCGAGACCGACCATGCCGCCGCCGCGGGGCGCGCCGTGGCGGGCGACTGCGCCGAGGCGCCGCTGATCATGGGCGGCGAGGATTTCGCCTTCATGCTCGAAGAACGGCCCGGGGCCTATATCCTCGTCGGCAACGGCGAGACCGCGGCGGTGCATCACCCCGAGTATGACTTCAACGACGCGGCGATCCCGGCGGGCTGTTCCTTCTGGGCCGAGATCGTGGAGCAGCGCCTGCCCGCGGGCTGAACCCGGGGCCATATCCGCATGAAAAAGCCGCGCCGGGGGCGACCCGGCGCGGCTTTTTTGCGTCTCGCTGTCAGGGCGGCGCCGTCGCGCAGCGCGCCCTGCGGCGCCTCTCCTCAGGCCGCGCGGCGGCGGCGCGAGCGGCGGGGCCGCGTCTTCCCGGCGGGGGAGGCCCCCTGCGGCTTGCCGCGTCCGCGGCCGCCTCCGCCACCACCGCCGCGACGGCGGCCGCCCGGGGCCGGGTCGTTGCCGCCGGCGGGGCGTTCGCCGCTCGCCACCGGCACCGAGACCTTCATGGTCTTCTCGATCGCCGAGAGCAGATCGACCTCCTCGGGGGTGCAGAAGGCGATGGCGGTGCCGTCCCGGCCCGCGCGCGCCGTGCGGCCGATCCGGTGCACGTAGTTCTCGGGCACGTTCGGCAGGTCGTAGTTCACCACGTAAGCCACGCCCGGGATGTCGATGCCGCGGGCGGCCACATCGGTGGCCACCAGCACGGTGATCTCACCCTTGCGGAAGGCGGCGATGGCGCGGTCGCGCTGGCCCTGGCTCTTGTTGCCATGCACCGAGGCGGCCTCGATCCCATGCGCCACGAGCCCCTTCTTGAGCTTCTCCGCGCCGTGCTTGGTGCGGGCGAAGACCAGCGTCAGGGCGCCCTGGTCCTCGGTCAGGATCTCGCGCAGGCGCGCGGGCTTGTCGCCCTTTTCCAGGAAATGCACCTTCTGGTCGACCTTGTCGGCGGCCTTGCCCGGAGGCGCGACCTCGACCCGGCGCGGGTAGTGCAGATAGGCGCGCGAAAGCTCCTCCATCTGCTTCGGCATGGTGGCCGAGAACAGCATGGTCTGGCGCGGCGTGCCGAGATGCGGCGCGATCTGGCGCAGGGCGTGGATGAAGCCCATGTCGAGCATCTGGTCGGCCTCGTCGAGGACCAGGTGATGCACCTGGCCGAGGTCCACCGCGCCGCGCTCCATCAGGTCGATGAGCCGGCCCGGGGTGGCGACCAGGATGTCGGTCCCGCGCGAGAGCGCCTTGATCTGGCGGCCGATCGACTGGCCGCCGACCACGGTGACGACCCGCAGGCGGGTCTCGGAGGTCAGCTTGCCGAGGCCGTCGGCGATCTGGTTCACCAGCTCGCGCGTGGGCGCCAGGATCAGCGCCTTGGCGGTCTTCGGCGCGGGCTTGCCCGGCGCGGCGAGCAGATGCTCGACGAGCGGCAGGCCGAAGGCGAGCGTCTTGCCGGTGCCGGTCTGGGCGAGGCCCAGGACGTCATGGCCCTCGAGCGCCAGCGGGATGGCCTTGTTCTGGATCGGGGTGGGTTGGGTGAGCCCGGCACGGGCCAGGGCGTCGTTGAGGATCGGCGAGAGGCCGAGCATGTCGAAATCGTACAATATCTGTCCTTCAGAGGCGCCGGCCCTCTGGCCGCGCCCGGATCTGGGCCGCATCAGGCGGCCGCGCTGCGGGTCCGCGAGGCCTATGCGCACGGGGGGTGTCCCGCGCTCTCCGGCGTCGCGTCAGGAACCCTGCGTGATGGGGAACTGAATGGCGGTGCACTGGGGCCAGAAGGGCCACGGCAAGCTCACGCGGCTGCGCAGTGCTTCGGGGCAGATGCGCCTTTTTGCCCGCCGCGTCAAGGGGCGGCAGGTGAGAGGCGGGGTTGGGCGTGGCGCATGGCGGGGCGTTTGGGGCTGTCTAGGGCCGGGTGCGAGGGCCACGCTAGGAGGGCGGAGAGCCCGCCCCTCGCCCCCCGTCAGACCATCAACTCGAACCGGTCCACGTCCACCATCCCGCGGTCGGTGATCTTCAAGGACGGGATCACCGGCAGGGCGAGGAAGGCCAATTGCAGGAAGGGCTCGCCCAGGGTCACGCCGAGGCCCTTGGCGGCGGCGCGCAGCTCGTCGAGCCGGGCGCGGACCTCCTCGAAGGGCTCAAGCGACATGAGCCCAGCCACGGGCAGGGCGAGCTCGGCCAGGATCTCGCCGTCGCGGGCGACCGCGAAGCCGCCCTCGATCTCGGAGAGGCGCGCGGCGGCCAGCGCCATGTCGGCGTAATCCACGCCGACGCAGGCGATGTTGTGGTGGTCGTGGCAGACCGTCGAGGCGATGGCCCCGGCCTTGAGCCCGAAGCCGCGAACGAAGCCAGTGGCGATATTGCCGTTCCGCCCGTGCCGTTCGACGACCGCGATGCGGCAGAGGTCACGCTCCGGGTCGGGGCGCTTGTCGCCGTCCTCGGGGGTGATCTCCTCGGTCAGGTGATCGGTCAGGATCTGGCCTTCGCGGATGCCGATCACCGGGGTCTCGGCGCGGTTGCCGGGGGCGCGGAAGGAGGCGGCGCTCAGCGCCGGCGCCTTGACCGAGCCGCGGCCCACCGGCGCGATCTTGCCCCGCGCGGCAAAGGCGGCTTCGGTCACGCGCCGCCCCCCGGCGAAGACCATCTGCGCGCGGCAATCGGCCAGGTCGGGCAGCGCCACGATGTCGGCGCGGTAGCCCGGCGCGATGAGGCCGCGGTCCTTCAGCCCGAAGGCCTCGGCCGCCGAGAGCGAGGCCGCGCGATAGGCCGCGAGCACCGGCGTGCCGAGCGCGATCAGCCGCCGGATCATGTGGTCGAGGTGCCCCTCTTCGCCGATGTCGAGCGGGTTCCGGTCATCGGTGCAGAGGCACATGTAGGGCGCCGTCCGCTCGGTCAGGAGCGGCTGCAGCGCCTCGAGATCCTTGGAGACCGAGCCTTCGCGGATCAACACGCGCATGCCCTTCTGCAGCTTTTCGCGCGCCTCACCGGCACTGGTGGCCTCGTGTTCGGTGCGGATGCCGGCGGTCACATAGGCGTTGAGGTCGCGCCCGGAGAGCAGCGGGCAGTGCCCGTCCATGTGCCCGCCCTCGAAGAGCGCGAGCTTCTCCATCATGCCCGGGTCGCGGTGGATCACCCCGGGGTAGTTCATCACCTCCGCAAGCCCGATGCCCGAGGCATGGCCGCGCAGCGGCGCGAGGTCCTCGGCGGAGAGCTCCGCCCCGGCGGTCTCCATATGGGTCGAAGGCACGCAGGACGACAGCTGCACCCGCAGGTCCAGGAGCAGATGCTCCGAGGCGGCCTGGAAGTAGCGGATGCCATCGGCGCCGATGACATTGGCGATCTCATGCGGGTCGCAGATCGCGGTGGTGACGCCCAAGGGCGTGACGCAGCGGTCGAACTCGAAAGGCGTGACCAGCGAGGATTCGACGTGCAGGTGGGTGTCGATGAAGCCCGGCACCAGGGTGAGGCCCGAGACGTCGATGACCTCGCGCCCTTCGTAGGCGGCGCAGGTGCCGACGATGCGGTCGCCCTGGATGGCGACATCGCCTTCGAGCAGCTCTCCGGTGACCAGGTCGAGGACCCGCCCGCCGCGCAGGACGAGGTCGGCGGGGGTCTCCCCGCGGGCGGCGGCGATCCGGTCGGAGAGGTCGGGCATGGGCGGGGTCCTTCGGGCTTGTGCTGGGGGCGGGCGGTTCGCGCCGGGAGTGTGCCGGGAAACGCGGGCGGGCGCGAGGGGGGAGGTTTGGGGTGGTGAGGGTCGGGGTGGTTTGGTTCGGGTGGTGTGGCGGTGTTGTAGTGGCCGTGTCGCTGTCGCTGTCGCTGTCGCTGTCGCTGTCGTTGTCGTTGTGGTTGTGGTTGTGGTTGTCGGTGTCGGTGTCGGTGTCGGTGTCGGTGTCGGTGTCGGTGTCGGTGTTGCTGTTGGTGCTGGTGTCGGTCGTGGTGTCGTGGTGCGCTCCCCGACAGCGCATTTTCCGCGCCACCCTTGGCCACCCGCACCCTCTTGCGCCCGAATAGCACCGAAGGTGCCGGGCGCGCGCCGGACCGGCCCCTTGGGCCGGCGCTCTTGTGGGCGAGGCGCATAGATCGCCGCTAGTCCTGACCTGGCTGGGATAAAGCACGCAGCTCAGAGGTCAGCAGCGCCGGCCCCCGGTCCGGCGCGCGCCCTCTGTGGTGCGGGGTGAGGGGGGCGCGGGTAGGAGACGTTTGGACTGTGGGGCGGCTTGGTTCGCAAAAGCGGCAAAGGGGCTGTGCTTCGAATGCGGGCCCCAGCCTCAGTCCTCTTCAGCATAGCGGGGTCTCACACCAAATCGGGCGCCCCGGCAGATCCCAACAGCCAGCCCCTCACACCATCAAAAAAAACTCAATCCCGCGCGCGCTTCGCCCCTTCCTCGATCGCCGCGCGCAGGCGGCGCTCGATCACCCGCTGCTTCGAGGGCGTGTAGAACTTCAGCCCGAACATGTCCTTCACGTAGAAGCTGTCGACCACCTGCTCGCCGTAGGTCGCGATCACCGCGCTGGCGATGTAGATGTTCGCCTCGGCCAGCGTCCGGGCGAGATCATAAAGAAGCCCCGGCCGATCCCGCGTGTCGACCTCGATGATCGTGTAGATCTCCGAGCCGTCGTTGTCGAAGGCCACCGAAGTCGGCACCCGGAAGGCGCGCTCGCGCTTCTTGATCTTGTCGCGGGTCTTGATCGCCTCGCGGGCCACGACCTCGCCCTTCAGCGTCTTGTCGATCATCGCGCGCAGGCGGGGCAGGCGGCTGGCCTCGTAGGGATGACCCTCGGCGTCCTGCACCCAGAAGACCGCCGTGGCGAAACCGTCCTTGGAGGTATAGGTCCGCGCGTCCACCACGTTGGCGCCGACCAGCGCCAGCGCGCCCGCGAGCCGGGCGAAGATGCCGGGGTGGTCGACCAGGGCGAAACAGACGCGGGTCGCGTCGCGATCCTCGTCGGGATGGATGTCGATGCGGATCTCGTCGGTGCCGATGCCGCGCAGGAGCTCGGCGAAGATCACATGGGCGGTGACATGCAGACCCTGCCAATAGGGCTCGTAATGCCGCGCGGTCTCGGTGCGCAGGTCCTTCTTGTCCCAGTCCGGGAGCTTCTCGCGCAGGAGCTTCTTGGCCTCGGCGCCGCGGTTCTCGCGGGTGATGGCCTCCATGCCGTCCTCGAGCACCCGGCGGGTCTGGCGGTAGAGCGCGCGCAGAAGCGCGGCCTTCCAGTTGTTCCAGGTGTTCGGCCCGACGCCGCGGATGTCGCAGACGGTCAGCACGCAGAGGAGGTCGAGCCGCTCCTTGGTCTTCACCGCCTTGGCGAAGTCGCGCACCGTGCGCGGATCGGCGATGTCGCGCTTCTGCGCCATGTCGGACATCAGGAGATGATGGCGCACCAGCCATTCCACCGTGGCGCATTCGGACTTGTTGAGCCCGAGCCGCGGCGCCACCACCCGGGCGATCTTGGCGCCGAGGACCGAATGGTCCTCGTCCCGGCCCTTGCCGATGTCGTGCAGAAGCAGCGCCACGTAGAGCACCCGGCGGTTCACCCCGTCCTTGAGGATGGTCGAGGCCACCGGCAGCTCCTCGACCAGGTTGCCCTCCTCGATCTCGGAGAGGTGCCAGATGCACTGGATGGTGTGCTCGTCCACCGTGTAGCTGTGATACATGTTGAACTGCATCATCGCCACGATCGGCTCGAACTCGGGGATGAAGGCCGAGAGCACGCCGAGCTCGTTCATCCGCCGAAGCGCCCGGTCGGGGTTGCCGTGCTTCAGCATCAGGTCGAGGAAGATGCCCTGCGCCTCGCGGGCGTTGCGCATCTCGTCGTCGATCAGATGCAGGTTGGCCTGGATCAGCCGCATCGCGTCGGGGTGGATCAGGAGCCCCGTGCGCAGCGCCTCGGAATAGAGCCGCAGGATGTTCATCTTGTCCGAGAGGAAGGCGTCCTCGTCGGCGATGGCGAGCCGGCCGTTGGTGACCTCGTAGCCGCTGCGCACCTTGGGCGGGCGGTTGAAGATCCGCGCCAGGAGCGGCGCCTCCTTCTTCTGGTCGGCCTCGAGCGAGGTCAGCACGATGCGGGTCATGTCGCCCACCGCCACGGCGTGGCGGAAATAGGTCTGCATGAAGATCTCGACCCCGCGCCGTCCGCCGCGGTCGGTGAAGCCCAGGCGTTCGGCGACCTCGACCTGCATGTCGAAGGTGAGCTGCTCCATGGCCCGGCCCGCGACCAGGTGCAGGTGGCAGCGCACCGCCCAGAGGAAGGCCTCGGCCTCGACGAAGGTGCGGTATTCCTCGGGGCGGAAGACGCCCTGGTTCAGCAGCGCCGCCGCATCCTCGGTGTGATGCACGTATTTCAGTATCCAGTAGAGCGATTGCAGGTCGCGCAGCCCGCCCTTGCCCTCTTTCACGTTGGGCTCGACCACGTAGCGCTGGCCGCCCTGCTTCATGTGGCGCGCGTCGCGCTCCTCGAGCTTGGCGGCGACGAACTCGCTTTCGGTGCCGAGGAAGAGATCCGCCCGCAGCCGGGTCTCCAGCTCCTCGGACAGCGCCGCATGGCCGGTCAGATGCCGCGATTCGAGCATCGCGGTGCGGATGGTGAAGTCCTCGGACCCGAGCCGCAGGCAGTCCTTCACCGTGCGCGAGGCATGGCCGACCTTCAGCTTCAGATCCCAGAGGATGTAGAGCATCGATTCGATGACGCTCTCGGCCCAGGCGGTGATCTTGTAGGGCGTCAGGAACAGCAGATCGACGTCCGAGAAGGGCGCCATCTCGCCGCGCCCGTAGCCGCCGACGCCCAGGACCGCGATGCGCTGGGCCTCGGTGGGATTGGGCATGACATGCAGCACCTCGGTGGCCACTTCGAAGGCCAGGGCGACGATGCAATCGGTGACATGGGTATAGGCGCGGGTGGTCTCGCGGGCGCGGAAGGGCGCCTCTGCGAAGGCTTCCGCGATGCGGGCCCGGCCGCGGCTCTGGGCCGCGGCGAGGCGTTTCACGGTGATCTCGCGCACGGCGCGCTCGCCCTCGGCGGCGGCACCGGCCTCGGAGAGCGCCGCCCGGAGCGCGGCGCGCTCGGCCTCGAGATCGAGGATCTCGGCGACCGGCGCGACCAGCTCGGGTGGCTCCGGGGTCTGGGTCGGGGGCTCCTCAGAAGCCTGCGCCACCGAAGGCGCGCGGGGCGGGGTCAATGATGCTCACCTGCTGGTTCTCGATGGTCGCCACGGCCAGGCCGCGTTGATTGGTGCCGTCGTTCAGCAGCCGGAATACACCGGTCGCCCCCTGGAAGCCAGCGCCCTGGGTCAGCCCGGCGCGGTCGACCGAGGCGCCCTGGCGGACCAGCGCGCCGATGGCGGCCACCCCGTCGAAGGCGAGCGGGGCCAGCGGATGCGGGCTGGCGCCATAGGCCTCGGTGTAGCGGGCCTCGAACTGCGCCATGGCGTTGCGGTCGGGCAGGGTGAACCAGGCGCCCTCGACGCCGGGCAGGCGGAAGCCGTCGGGACGCGAATCCCAGCGGGTCATGCCCATGTATTGCACCGCGGTCGGGTCGATGCCCTGTTCCGGCGCGAGCTGCAGCACCACCGAGAGGCCGCCTTCCCAGCTGTCGGTCAGGAAAAGCGCATCCGCCGTGCCGGCATCGACCAGCGGCTGCACGCGGCCGATGGCCGAGGTCAGGCTTTCGGTGTTGAGCGCATAGGCCTCGCTGCCGACCACCCGGGCGCCATGGGTCGCGGCGGCGGATTGCACGGCGGTGCGGCCGATCTGGCCCGCGACATTGTCCTGGTAGAGCACCGCGATGTCGTCGCGCCCGCGGCTCGCGCCGTAGCCGACCAGCCGGTCGGCGGCGTTCTCGAAGGTCTGGCCGAGCACGAAGAGGTTGCCGCCGGCGATGGTGGGGTTGTTGGAGAAGCTCAACACGTTGACCCCGTCGTCGGCCACCGCGATGGCCGCGGCATTGGCCGCCTCGCCGTAGAGCGGGCCGAGGATCACCACCGCGCCCTCGTCGACCGCCTGCTGGGCGACCGCCGAGGCGGTGGCGGGCTGGCCGGCGGTGTCATAGACCCGCAGGTCGACGCTGACCCCGCCGAGGTTCTGGCTCGCCAGGCGCGCGGCATTCTCGAGATCGCGCGGGATGGTCCCGGCGTTGGCGTCCGAGCGCGGCACCAGGAGCGCCACCGGCACCGGCTGGCTGGCGTCGAGCCGTGCGCCCCCGCCGCCCGAGGGCAGCGCCCCGAAGTTGGTGGCTTCGCAGGCGGTCAGCGCGGCGAGGCCCAGGAGCCCCGCGGGTAAGCGGAGCGCCTTGCGGGCGGCATGAAACAGAGCAAACATTGTGATCGGGCTCCCTCGGTCCGTGTATTGCCGCGGTCGGGCGTGTGGGGGGCCCGCGCGGAGGTCTGTCGGCTTCCGAGCAGAATAGTGTAGCGGGAATACAGGTCCAACCATGAAACCGGACAAAGGCGGGCTTTCGCCCGGGTTGACGCTGGTCGCGACGCCGATCGGGAACGCGCGCGACATCACGCTGCGCGCGCTCGACGTGCTGGCGGAGGCCGATGTGCTGGCGGCCGAGGACACCCGCGCGCTGCGGCGGCTGCTCGAGATCCACGGCGTGGCGCTGAACGGCCGGCCGGTCCTGGCCTACCACGAGCACAACGGGGCGAAGATGCGGCCGCGGCTCCTGGCGGAACTGGCGGCGGGCAAGAGCCTGGCCTATGCCTCCGAGGCGGGCACGCCGATGATCTCGGATCCGGGCTTCGATCTGGCCCGCGCGGTGCAGGAGGCGGGTTTCCCGGTGACCTCGGCGCCCGGGGCCTCGGCGGTGGTGACCGCGCTGACGCTGGCCGGCCTGCCGACCGACCGGTTCTTCTTCGCGGGTTTCCTGCCCAACCAGGCGTCGCAGCGGCGCCGGGCGCTGGGCGAGTTGGCCGATGTGCCGGGCACGCTGGTCTTCTACGAATCGCCCCGGCGGGTGGCGGCGATGCTGGGTGACGCCGCCGAGGTCCTGGGCGGCACGCGGCCCGCGGCGGTGGCCCGCGAGTTGACCAAGCGCTTCGAGGAGCTGCGCCGCGCGCCCCTGGCCGAGCTGGCCGAAAGCTACGCCGAAAGCCCGCCCAAGGGCGAGGTGGTGGTCCTGGTGGACCGCGGGCGTTCGGAGAAAATTAGTGAAATGGATGTAACCAGAAGCCTGGAGACGGCGCTGGAGACGATGTCGGTGCGGGACGCGGCGGATTACGTCGCGGCGATGTACGGCATCCGCAAGCGCCCAGTCTATCAGGAGGCGATGAAGATGCAGAAGGATCGGGACGGGTGACGGGCGCCGCGGGGCAGATGCCGCTCTGGGCGCAAAGCGGCTGTCGGGTCTGGCCGAAGGGGCGGGACGGGGCTGCTGTTGTGTCTGCAGATGTGTCGGTGGCGCGTGACGGCGGGGCGCGCGGGCGTGACGCCCGGGCCCAGGCGGGGGCCGTGGCCTATCACGCAGGCCTGGCCGCCGAGGCGGCGGTGGCCGCCGATTACCACCGTCGTGGTTATGCGCTGGCCGCGACCCGCTGGCGCGGGCGCGGCGGCGAATTGGATCTGGTGCTGCGCGACGGCGACGGGGTGATCTTCGTCGAGGTCAAGAAAAGCCGCAGCTTCGACCGGGCGGCGGAATCCCTGACGCCGCGCCAGGCCGCGCGCATCATGCGCACCGCCGAGGAATTCCTGGGCGGGGAGCCGCGCGGCTCGCTGACCGAGGCGCGGGTGGACGTGGCGCTGGTCAATGCGCACGGCGAGATGCGGGTGATCGAGAACGCGCTGATGGGCTGAGGCGGGTCGGGGTGAAGGCGCCGTGTTCGGTTGTCTTTGCGGAGCGGGCGTTGGGGCCTTCGGGTGCGGACGCTTGACGACCCGGCGCGCCGGCGGGCGCTCAGCATCTCGATGCCGCAGCCATACACCCCGGCGCCTGACCCTCCGCTTGCGCTCCGGCGCGGCATTGCCCCCGGCCGCGCTTTGGCGCATCTCTTGGCCAAGACACAATCCGAGCGCCAAGGGGGCCCCCGCATGAAAGTCGCCATCCAGATGGACCCGATCGAGGCCGTCGACATCAACGCCGACAGCACCTTCCGCATCGCGGAGGAGGCCCAGGCGCGGGGGCATGAGCTCTTCTACTACCGCCCCGACGCGCTGGCCTACCAGGAGGGCGCGGTGACCGCCCGGGGCCAGGCCATGACCCTGCGCCGCAAGGAGGGCGATCATGTCACCCTCGGCGCCCTGGAGGAACGCGACCTGACGGAGTTCGACGTGGTCTGGCTGCGCCAGGACCCGCCCTTCGACATGCATTACATCACCACCACCCACCTGCTGCAGCGGCTCTCGGAGAAGGTGCTGGTGGTCAACGACCCCTTCTGGGTGCGCAATTTCCCCGAGAAGCTCCTGGTCCTCGACTTCCCCGAGCTGACCCCGCCGACCGCCATCGCGCGCGACCTCGCCACGCTCAAGGCCTTCCGCGCCAAGCATGGCGACGTCATCCTCAAGCCGCTCTACGGCAACGGCGGGGCGGGGATCTTCAAGCTCTCGGTCGAGGACGGCAACTTGTCCTCGCTGCACGAGATGTTCACCGGCTTCTCGCGCGAGCCCTTGATCGTGCAGAAATACCTGCCTGCGGTCTCCAAGGGCGACAAGCGCATCATCCTGGTCGACGGCGAGCCCGTCGGCGCGATCAACCGGGTGCCGGCCAAGGGCGAGGTGCGCTCCAACATGCATGTCGGCGGCCGCCCCGAGAAGGTGGCCCTGACCGACCGCGACCGCGAGATCTGCGCCGCCATCGGCCCGCACCTGCGCGAGCACGGCCAGATCTTCGTCGGCATCGACGTGATCGGCGACTATCTCACCGAGATCAACGTGACCTCGCCCACCGGCCTCCAGGAGCTCGAGCGGTTCGACGGCGTCAATGTCACCGCCCGCATCTGGGAGGCGATCGAAGCGCGCCGCGGATGAGCTGGCAGGCCCGGCTTTTCGACAAGCCCCTGCGCTACGTCGTGAAGCCGCTCCTGGCGCGGCTGATCGACCCCGCGCGGGCGGGCCGGGTCGACCTCTTCCGCAGGCTGTTGCGGCGCCCGCCCTACCTGCGCCACCTGGTCCGGCCGGGCGGGCTGCACTGGATCAGCACCGGGCCCTGCCGGGGCGGGGCGGTGATCCTCTATTTTCACGGCGGCGGCTATGTGGCGGGCAGCCCCGAGGGCTACCTCGGGCCGCTCGGGCTGCTCTCGGGGCTGGCGGGCATCGAGGTCTGCGCCCCGCGCTACCGCCGCGCGCCCCGGCATGTCTTTCCCGCCGCCTTCGAGGACGCCCGCGCCGCCTGGGACCGGCTGATCGCCCAGGGCTATGCGCCGGGGCAGATCGTCCTGGGCGGCGATTCGGCAGGCGGCGGGCTGGCGCTGGCGCTGCTTGGCGCGCTTTGCCGCGCCGGCACGCCGCCGCGCGGGGCTTTCGCCTTCTCGCCCTGGACGGATCTCGCGCTGACCGGCGAGAGCCTGCATCTCAACGCCGAGGCCGACCCGGTCCTGCCCGCGGGCCGGCTGGGCGAGGTGGCGGGGCTCTATCTCGGCGGCGCGGATCCGCGCGACCCCCGGGCCTCGGCGCTCTACGGGGACTTCCCGGGCTGCCCGCCGGTCTTCCTGCAATACGGCGCGGGCGAGATCCTGCGCGACGACAGCACCCGCATGGCGGCCCGGCTGCGCGACTTCGGGGCCGAGATCACCGAGGAGGCGCGGCCGGATCTGCCGCATGTCTGGCAGCTCTTCGACGGCTACCTGCCCGAGGCGCGGGAGAGTCTGGAGGTGACGGCGGGTTGGCTGCGGGAGGTTTTCGATGCGGCGGGCGAGGGGTAGGGCGCGGCGCGGGAGACTTTCAGCGTAGCCCGGCAGGAGTTGGGCGCGGCGTGGGACAAGGCGGAGCGCGGAACGCGAGACATATAACGTGGTCCGAAAGGGGCAGGGCGCAAAGAGCTTGGAGATCCTGGGGCCGAGCCTCGGGGCGCGTTCATCGAAGAGGCCCGCCCGCACGGGCTCACTCCCCCTCCATCTCCGCTCCACTCCATCCCCGCTCCCCTCAATGCCAACGCCGCCCGCCCCTCAATCCTCCCGCGCGCCGATCAGCCGGTAGGACAGCGCCTCGGCCAGATGCGGGCGGCGGATCGCGGCGCTGCCGTCGAGGTCGGCGATGGTCCGCGCCACCCGCAGCACCCGGTGGTAGCCCCGCGCCGAGAGCCCGAAGCGCCGCGCCGCCGCGCTGACCAGTGTGCGGCCTTCGGCGTCGAGCGGCGCCACCGCCTCGAGCTGGGCGCCGCTGGCGTCGGCATTGGTGCGCACCTGCGCCGCGTCCGCGTAGCGCGCCGCCTGGACCGCGCGGGCCTCAGCCACCCGCGCCGCGACCTCGGCGCTGCCCTCGCCCGCGGGCGGCGCGTCGAGATCCTCGATCGCGACCGGCGGGACCTCGATGCGCAGGTCGAAGCGGTCCATCAGCGGCCCCGATATCCGGCCCAGGTAGTCCTCGCCGCAGGCCGGGGCGCGGGTGCAGGCGCGGGCGGCGTCGGAAAGATAGCCGCAGCGGCAGGGGTTGGCGGCGGCGACCAGCAGGAAGCGGCAGGGATAGGTCACATGCGCCCGGGCGCGGGCGACCATGACCTCGCCGGTCTCGATCGGCTGGCGCAGGGTCTCGAGCACGCTGCGCGAGAACTCCGGCAGCTCGTCGAGGAACAGCACCCCGTTGTGCGCGAGGCTGACCTCGCCGGGGAGCGCCTGCCGCCCGCCGCCGACGATCGCCGCCATGGAGGCGGTGTGATGCGGCGCGCGGAAGGGGCGCTGGCGCGAGATCCCGCCCTCGTCGATCTCGCCGGCGCGCGAGCGCACCATCGAGGTTTCCAGCGCCTCGGTCGGCGAGAGCGGCGGCAGGAGCCCCGGCAGCCGCGCCGCCAGCATCGACTTGCCCGAACCCGGCGTGCCGAGCAGCATCAGGTGGTGCCGCCCCGCCGCCGCGATCTCGAGCGCGCGCTTGCCGCGCTCCTGGCCCTTCACGTCGCGCAGGTCCTGGGGGGCGGGGCCGTCGCTCACCTCGCCGGCCTCGGCCGGGGCCAGCGGCGCCTGGCCGGTCACATGCTGGACCACTTCCAGAAGCGAGGCCGCGCCGATCACCTGGCAGGCGGCGACCCAGGCGGCCTCGGCGCCCGAGCCGCGCGGGCAGATCAGCCCGCGCCCCTCCTCGGCGGCGGTCAGCGCCGCGGGCAAGGCGCCGGCCACCGGCACCAGCGCTCCGTCGAGCGACAGCTCGCCCAGCGCCAGCGACCCCGCCACCGCGTCGCGCGGCAGGACCTCGATCGCGGCCAAGAGGCTGAGCGCGATGGCCAGGTCGAAATGCGCCCCCTCCTTCGGCAAGGCCGCGGGCGAGAGGTTCACCGTGATCCGCCGCGAGGGCAGCGAGATCGACAGCGCCGAGAGCGCCGAGCGCACCCGGTCGCGCGCCTCGGAGACCGCCTTGTCGGGCAGGCCCACCACCGAGAAGGCCGGCATGCCCGGGGTCAGGGCGCATTGCACCTCCACGGTGCGGGCCGAAAGGCCGTCGAAGGCGACCGTATAGGCGGCGGCTTGCATGCTCCGGAGGCCCCAACTGGCGAATGCGCGCGCATAGCCTCGGAAAAAAGGGTTACCGCACCCTTAACGTGCGCCAACGCACAGTTGCGGTAAGTGACGGTGCGCAAGGCGGAATCCACGCGCGCTGTCATCTGCCCTTAGCATTTCTTGCGCAATTTCCACCCCCACGGGAAATTTTTTGGAAACTGATTTCGATCCACCCGCGTTTCCACCCCGTAGATCATAACGTGGGTGCACAAGGACACCTTCGATCATAGCGGGGAGCAACAATGGCTTTAGACGCATTCAACGATCAGACCTTGTCGCGGCGGGCCATGAAGGCCGAACTCCTGGATGCGGAGACCGAGCTGAAACTGGCCTATGCCTGGCGCGATGAGCGCGACGAGGCGGCGCTGCATCGGCTGATCACGGCCTACATGCGTCTGGCGATCTCCATGGCGGCGAAGTTCAAGCGCTACGGCGCGCCGATGAACGACCTGATCCAGGAGGCGGGCCTGGGCCTGATGAAGGCCGCCGACAAGTTCGACCCCGATCGCGGCGTGCGTTTCTCGACCTATGCGGTCTGGTGGATCAAGGCCTCGATCCAGGACTACGTGATGCGCAACTGGTCGATGGTGCGCACCGGCTCGACCTCGAGCCAGAAGTCGCTGTTCTTCAACATGCGCCGGGTGCAGGCCCGGATCGAGCGCGAGGCGGCGGCCAACGGCGAGTCCCTCGACCGGCACCAGCTGCGGCAGATGATCTCGACCGAGATCGGCGTGCCGCTGCATGACGTCGAGATGATGGAGGGCCGGCTCTCGGGGTCCGACTACTCGCTGAACGCGACCCAGTCGGTCGACGAAGAGGGCCGCGAGTGGATCGACGCCCTCGAGGACGAAAGCGCCCAGGCCTCGGAGCTGGTCGAGAACACCCATGACACCGACCAGCTGCGCGAATGGCTGGTGGTCGCCATGCAGCAGCTCAACGACCGCGAGCGATTCATCGTCCGCGAGCGCAAGCTGAAGGAAGAGACCCGCACCCTCGAGAGCCTCGGCAACGAGCTGGGCCTGTCGAAGGAGCGCGTCCGCCAGCTCGAGGCGGCGGCCTTCCAGAAGATGCGCAAGACGCTGGAAAGCCAGTCCCGCGAGGTGCGTGCATTCCTCGTCTGACGCTCTGGGCCCTTGCCCCGGTTCTGATCGCCGCCACCGCCCATGCGGATGGCGGCGTTCTTGCCTCGGGCGAGGTGATCTTCCTGGGCGAGCAGCACGACAACCCCGCTCACCACGCGCGCCAGGCCGAGATCGTGGGTGAACTGGACCCCCGGGCGCTGGTCTTCGAGATGCTGACGCCGGAGCAGGCGGGGCGGATCACCCCTGCGCTGATCGCCGAGGAAGCTGCGCTCGAGGCGGCGCTGGGCTGGAACGCCAGCGGCTGGCCGGATTTCTCCATGTATTACCCGATCTTCGCCGCCGCCCCCGAGGCGGCCTACTTCGGCGCGGCGGTCCCGCGCGAAGAGGCCCGCGCCGCCATGGAGACCGGGCCGGTCGCGAGCTTCGGCCCGGAGGCCGCGCGCTACGGGCTCGACCGCGCCCTGCCGCCCGCGGAGCAATCCGCCCGCGAGGCGCTTCAGGCCGAGGCCCATTGCGACGCGCTGCCCGAGGAGATGCTGCCCGTCATGGTCGAGATCCAGCGCCTGCGCGACGCGCGGCTGGCCGAGGCGGCGCTGATGGCGCTTGAGGACGCGGGCGCGCCCGTCGCGGTGATCACCGGCAACGGCCACGCCCGGCCCGATTGGGGCGCCCCGGCGCTTCTGGCCCGCGCGGCCCCCGGCACCCGGATCGCCACGCTCGGCCAGGGCGAGACCGGCGGGCCGCCCTTGCCCCCGGGCTTCGACCGCGTCGAAGAGGCCCCGCCCGTCGACCGGGGCGATCCCTGCGCGGCCTTCCGATGAGCACCGCTTGTGCCCGGAAGCCCGCCTCTTTAGACCAGACAGAGATGTCGTGAGAGGCGGGCCATGCTGCAGGGAAAACGCATCCTTCTGGTGATCGGCGGCGGGATCGCCGCCTACAAGAGCCTCGATCTGATCCGCAGGCTGCGCGAGCGCGGCGCTTCGGTGACCCCGGTCCTGACCCGGGCGGGGGCGGAGTTCGTCACCCCGCTGTCGGTCTCGGCCTTGGCCGGGGCCGAGGTGCACCAGGAGCTTTTCGATCTGACCCAGGAGGCCCAGATGGGCCATATCCAGCTGAGCCGGGTGGCCGACCTCGTGGTCGTGGCGCCGGCGACGGCGGATCTCATGGCGAAGATGGCGCAGGGCCGCGCCGAGGACCTGGCGACCACGCTGCTGCTGGCGACCGACACGCCGGTGCTGATCGCGCCCGCGATGAACGTGCGGATGTGGGAGCATCCCGCGACCCAGCGCAACATCGCGACGCTAGCGGGCGACGGGGTGACCATGGTGGGTCCGAATTCCGGCGACATGGCCTGTGGCGAACACGGGCCCGGGCGGATGTCCGAGCCGCTCGAGATCGTCGCCGCCATCGAGGCGCGGCTCGCTGCCGGGCCGCTCCGGGGGCGGCGGGTGGTCGTGACTTCGGGGCCCACCCATGAGCCGATCGACCCGGTGCGCTACATCGCCAACCGCTCCTCGGGCGCGCAGGGCACGGCCATCGCCCGGGCGCTGGCGGCCGCCGGGGCCGAGGTGATCTTCGTCACCGGCCCCGCCGATGTGCCGCCGCCCGAGGGTGTCACCCTGGCCCGGGTCGAGACCGCCCGCGAGATGCACGCGGCGGTGATGCAGGCGCTGCCCGCGGATGTCTTCATCGGCGCGGCGGCGGTGGCCGACTGGCGCGTGACCTCGGAGAGCCGCGGCAAGATCAAGAAACAGAAGGGCCAGCTGCCGGTCCTCTCCTTCACCGAGAACCCCGACATCCTGGCCGAGGTCTCGGCGCGCGGCGCAGACCGGCCCGGCCTCGTGGTGGGGTTCGCCGCCGAGACCGACGACGTGCAAGCCCATGCCGAGGCCAAGCGCGCGCGCAAGGGCTGCGACTGGATCCTCGCCAATGACGTCTCGCCCGGGACCGGCATCATGGGCGGCAAGGAGAACGCGGTGGTGCTGATCGGCGCCGAGGGCGCCGAGAGCTGGCCGCGCATGTCCAAGGACGAGGTCGCGCGGAAGCTCGTCGCCCGCATCGCGGAGCATCTGGGTGCGGGCGCGGCTGGACCAGTGGAAGCGCCGGGTGCCGCCCCGAACGGCGGCGCTGGGCACGCGGCCCCGTCGAACCAAGGCGACACCACCCGCGACACCGGGCCAACCGGCGGCACCACCCCGCACCGCGACGCCCCCGAGGGCGAGGCATGAGCCGCCCCCGCGTCGAGATCACCTGGGAGCCCGAGGCCGACCGCAGCCTCGGCCTGCCGGCCTATGCCACCGAGGGCGCCGCCGGGGCCGACCTGCGCGCCAACCTGCCCGACCGGGGCACGGTGACGCTCGCCCCCGGCGCCCGCGCGCTGATCCCCACCGGCCTGCGCCTCGCGCTGCCCGAGGGCTTTGAGGCGCAGATCCGCCCGCGCTCGGGCCTCGCGCTGAAACACGGGCTGACCCTGCCGAACGCCCCGGGCACCATCGACGCCGATTACCGCGGGCCGCTCGGTGTCATCGTGATGAACGCCGGCAGCGAGACGGTCCGCCTCTCCCACGGCGACCGCGTGGCCCAGATGGTCATCGCCCCGGTCGTGCAGGCGCATTTCTCCGAGGTCGCGGCGCTTGATGCGACCCCGCGCGGCTCGGGCGGCTTCGGCAGCACGGGGCGGCGCTGATGGCGCTGATCCTGGGCCTCGCCGCCGCGCTCTGGGGCATCGGCCACCTCATGGGCGCCCCGGTCCGGGCCCGGATGGCCATGCTGGGCTGTCTCTATGTCGCGGTCCTCGGGCTGCACCTCCTCCTGCCCGCGGGCCACGCGCTGCGCGCCGCCACCGGCGGGACCGCCGCGCCCTGGCTGATCCTGGGCGGCGTCGTGGCGCTGGTCTCGGCCTACCGCCGCGGTCTTGCCGCGCTGCGCGCGCGCGCCGAGGAGAAGGAGGCCGAGGCCACCCCCGAACCCGCCCGCGGCAGCTTCAGCGGCACCGAGCTCGAACGCTACGCCCGCCACATCGTCCTGCGCGAGCTGGGCGGGCCGGGCCAGAAGGCCCTGAAGGAGGCCCGCGTCCTGGTCATCGGCGCCGGCGGGCTCGGCGCGCCCGCGCTGCAATACCTCGCCGCCGCGGGCGTCGGCACCATCGGGGTGATCGACGACGACCGGGTCGAGAACGCCAACCTGCAGCGCCAGGTGATCCACCGCGACGCCGACATCGGCCTGCCCAAGGTCTTCTCCGCCGAGGCCGCCATGCGGGCCCAGAACCCCGCCGTTGAGGTGCGGCCCTACCACCGCCGCCTGACCGAGGAGATCGCCGCCGACCTTTTCGCCGACTACGACCTGGTGCTTGACGGCAGCGATAATTCCGAGACCCGCTACCTGGTCAACCGCGCCGCCCTGGGCGCGGGCCTGCCGCTTGTCTCGGGCGCGCTCAGCCAGTGGGAGGGGCAGCTCTCGGTCTTCGACCCCGCGCGCGGCGGGCCCTGCTACCGCTGTCTTTTCCCCGAACCCGCGGCCCCGGGGCTCGCCCCCTCCTGCGCCGAGGCCGGGGTGCTCGGGCCCTTGCCGGGCGTGGTGGGCTCGATGATGGCGGTGGAGACGGTGAAGCTCATCGCCGGGGCGGGCGCGGTGCTGCGCGGCGAGATGCTGATCTACGACGCGCTCTGGGGCGAGACCCGGAAGATCGCGGTCGCGCGGCGGTCGGATTGCCCGGACTGCGGGGGCTGAGCGGGGGGTTTCCTCGGTGTCATGTCTGGTGGGGTCCGGGCCGCCTGCGGCGTCCCGGACCCGGGCAGGGGGCTCTGCCCCCTCTGCGGGCGTGCCGCCCGCATTCACCCCCGAGGTATTTGGACAAGCTGAAGCTGGTGGGGGTGGCTTGGGCTGCGAGGTGGGGGCTTCGGGTGCGGGTGACGGACGTGCTGTGGGCGCGGGATTTTTTGAGGGGTGTTGCGCTGCGCGGCGGGCCGGGCGCGGAGGGGCGCTGTGCGGATCGCGTTGCCGGAGGGGGGCGGGCGGCATAGGTAGGCCCCAAAGGAGAGCTTACATGACCAACCCGCTTCTCGAGGACTGGGACACGCCCTTCGGCCTGCCGCCCTTTTCCGCGATTTCCGACAGTGACTTCGGCCCGGCGCTGGAGGTGGCGCTGATCGAACACGAGGCCGAGATCGCGGCTATCGCCGAGAACCCGGCGGCCCCGAGCTTCGAGAACACGCTGGTGGCGCTCGAGGGCGCGGGCGCGGCGCTCGACAAGGTGCTCTCGGCCTTCTTCGCGCTGGCGGGCGCCGACAGCACCCCGGCGCGCCAGGCGCTGCAGCGGGATTTCGCGCCGAAGCTCTCGGCGCATTTCTCCGCGATTCATGCCAATGAGCACCTCTTCCGCCGCATCGAGGCGCTTTGGGAGGTCCGCGAGGAGCTGGACCTCGCCCCCGAGGAGGCGCGGCTTCTGATGCTGACGCGGCGCGGCTTCCTGCGCGCGGGCGCGGCGCTGCGCGGCGAGGCGGCGGCGCGCATGGCCGAGATCAAGTCGCGGCTTTCGGTGCTGGGCACGCGCTTCACCCAGAACGTGCTCTCGGACGAGGCGGGCTGGCGGCTGGAGCTTTCCGAGGCGGACCTCGAGGGGCTGCCCGAGTTCCTGCGCGCAGGCCTGCGCGCGGCGGGCGCCGAGGCCGGCGCCAAGGGCCCCATCCTGACCTTGTCGCGCGCGCTGGTGGTGCCCTTCCTGCAGTTCTCGCCGCGCGCCGATCTGCGCGAGACGGCCTGGCGGGCCTGGACCGGGCGCGGCGCGACCGGCGGGGAGAGCGACAACCGCGAGATCGCCGCCGAGGTGCTGGCGCTCCGGCAGGAACGCGCGGCGCTTCTGGGCTACGAGAGCTTCGCGGCCTGGAAGCTCGAGACCGAGATGGCGGGCCGCCCCTCGGAGGTGCGTGCGCTTTTGGAGGCGGTCTGGACCCCGGCGCGGGCGCGGGCCGAAGAGGATGCCGCGATCCTGGCCGAGATGAAGCAGGCCGAGGGCCAGAACGGCGCGCTCCAGCCCTGGGACTGGCGCTACTACGCCGAGCGGCGGCGCCGGGCCGAGCACGATCTGGATGAAAGCGCGCTGAAGCCCTACCTGCAGCTCGAGCGGATGATCGAGGCGGCCTTCGACTGCGCGCATCGGCTTTTCGGGCTGGAGTTCGCGCCGGTCGCGGCGGATCTCTACCATCCCGATTGTCGCGCCTGGGAGGTGACCCGCAACGGGCGGCACCTCGCGGTCTTCGTCGGCGATTACTTCGCGCGGGCCTCGAAGCGCTCGGGCGCCTGGTGTTCGGCCATGCGCATGCAGGCGCGGCGGCCCGAGGTGAAGACGCCGGTGGTGGTCAATGTCTGCAACTTCTCCAAGCCCGCGGCAGGGGAGGCGGCGCTTCTGTCCTATGACGAGGCGCGCACGCTGTTCCACGAGTTCGGCCATGCGCTGCACCAGATCCTGTCGGATGTGACCTTCGGCTCGATGGCCGGCACCTCGGTGGCGCGCGACTTCGTGGAACTGCCGAGCCAGCTCTTCGAACACTGGCTCGAGGTGCCCGAGGTGCTGCAGCGCTTCGCCACCCATGTCGAGACCGGCGCGCCGATGCCCGAGGCCATGCTTGAGCGGGTCCTGGCGGCGGCGAATTTCGACCAGGGCTTCCAGACCGTGGAATATGTCGCCTCGGCGCGGGTGGACCTGGAGTTCCACGACGGCCCGGCGCCCGCCGATCCCATGGCGCGGCAGGCCGAGATCCTGGCTGAGATGGGCATGCCCGCGGCCATCGCCATGCGACATGCGACGCCGCATTTCGCCCATGTCTTCGCCGGCGACGGCTATTCCTCGGGCTATTACAGCTACATGTGGTCCGAGGTCATGGACGCCGATGCCTTCGCCGCCTTCGAGGAGGCGGGCGGGGCCTTCGACGCCGCCATGGCCAAGAAGCTCGAGCGGTTCATCCTGTCGAAGGGCGGATCGGCCGAGGCCGAGGATCTCTATGTCAGCTTCCGGGGCAAGATGCCCGGGGTCGCGGCGCTTCTGAAGGGGCGCGGGCTGGCGGCCTGAGGGGGAGTTCCGGGTGCTTCGGGGCGCTTCGGGCGCCGCTCAGAAGGGGCGGCGTTCGAGCGTGAAACCTTCGGCCGCGAGCAGGGCGAGAAGACCGTCGGGGCCGGGCAGATGCGCGGCACCGGCGGCGACCACCAGGGTCTCGCCTTCGCGGGTCTCGGCGAGGATGCGCGGCAGCCAGGCGCGGTTGCGGTCGCCGAGCAGCGCTTGTGTCGTCTCGGCCAGCGCCGCTTCGGCGGCCTCGGTGCCGCCGGGCCCCGCCCCGGCGCCTTCGGAGGAGAGAAGCTCCGAGAGCACCCAGCTTTCGCCCGGACGTTCGTCGAAATAGGCCGCGCGCAGGGTGGCGAAGATGTCCTCGGCGCGCTCGGGCGGCAGGAGGGCGGCGGCCATCATCTGCGCCTGCTGGTCCTCGGGCGTGGTCTCCAGCGCCGCGAAGACCTGCATCGGGTCTTCCAGCGCCCGGGTCGGCGTGCCGGTCGTCTTGGCGAGTTCCTGCAGCCGGGCGTCGAGCCCGGTCGCCAGCCCCAGGTCCGTCGCCATGCAGGGCGGCAAGGCCAGGATCATCGAGACATACCAGGGCTTGAAGCGTGCGGCCATGAAGGGCTGCATGCCGCGGGCGCGCAGCGCCTCGGAGAGCCGCGCCCAGTCCGTCGCGGGCAGCATCTCGGGCAGGGTGGTGCCCTCGAGCAGCAGGATCGAGGGATCGCGCGAGAGTCGCTCGGTCAGCGCCGCCTCCTCGGTCTCGGTCATCTCGAGGAACATCAGCCGGGCCTCGGCGATCAGCGGGGTCAGCCGCTCGGTGACGCCCTCGAAGCGCGGGTCGTCCGCGTGCAGCGTGCCGATGAGGTGGATCACCGCGCCGTCGCGGCTTGCGCGCCAGTGGTTGCCCTCGGCATAGGGCAGGTCTTCGAGCCGCTCGGCCAGGGTGGCGCGCATCTCCGGGGCGAGCGAAGGGCGCAGGTCGGTGCCCGCGCAGGCGGCCTGCAGGCTCAGGGTCGAGAGCAGCCAGAAGGCCAGGGCGAGGGCGGCGCGCATGTGGGTCTCCGGGGATTTTTGTCGGGCCAGATTACCCGGGGGCTTGCGCGCGGCAAGCCCGCGGGAAACTCTGGCGCGCGATGACACGGGAAAGCGATCTCTACGGGCCGGTGAAGGCCTATCTCGAGGCCCAGGGCTACGCGGTGAAGGGCGAGGTCGGCGCCGCCGACGTGGTGGCGCTTCGGGGCGAAGAGCCGCCGGTGGTGGTGGAGCTGAAACGCTCGGTCACGCTGGGGCTGATCCACCAGGCGGTGGCGCGGCTGGCGCTGACCGAGCGGGTCTATATCGCCGTCGCCCGGCCCGAGGGCGCGCGCGCCCGGCGCGGGATCAAGGACAACCGGGCGCTTTGCCGGCGGCTGGGGCTCGGCTTCCTGACGGTGCGGGCGCGGGACGGCAAGGTTGAGGTCCTGTGCGATCCCGGGCCCTACCGGCCGCGCGGGTCGAAGGTCGGCCGTGAGAAGCTGCTGCGCGCCTTCGAGCGGCTCCGGGGCGATCCCAACGAGGGCGGCGCGACCCGGCACGGGCTGGTGACCGGCTACCGGCAGGATGCGTTGGCTTGCGCAGCCTATCTCGCCGAGGCCGGGGCCGAGAAGGGCGCGCTGGTGGCGCGGGCGACCGGCGTGCCCGGGGCGACGCGGATCATGCGGGACAACCACTACGGCTGGTTCGAGCGGGTGGAGAAGGGCGTCTATGCGCTGACCGAGGCGGGCCGCGCGGGGCTGGTGCATTGGGCCGGGAGCTGGGAGGCTGGGGAGTGATGGGGGGATTGGGGGCGCTGGACCGATGTTCGGACCTGCGGCTGCGATTGCAGTTGGCGCCACGCTTGCAGTTGGCGGCACGCTTCTCCCTCGCCCCTCTTGCGCCCGAATAGCACCGAAGGTGCCGGGCGCGCGCCGGACCGGCCCCTTGGGCCGGCGCTCCTTCGGATGGCGTGCATAGCTCGCCTCTCGTCCTGACCTTGCTGGGATAAAGCGCAAAGCCCAGAGGTCAGCAACGCCGGCCCCCGGTCCGGCGCGCGCCCTCTGGTGCAAGAGCTGTCGTCCTGGGAGGGGCGAAGTCTGGTAGGCAGGCACGTCGGTCCAAAGGAGCGTTGGCGTCTCAAGGGATCGCGGCGCTTGGAGGCTGTCCCCGCTTCCGCTGTATATCTCGCCAATCGCTTGCCGCTCGCCCTTCTTTGCGCCCGAATAGCATCGAAGATGCCGGGCGCGCGCCGGACCGGCCCGATGGGCCGGCGCTCCTTGGGGCGGCGCGCATAGCTCGCCTCTAGCCCTGACCTTGCTGGGATAAAGCGCCCCGCGCAGAGGTCAGCAGCGCCGGCCCCCGGTCCGGCGCGCGCCCTTCGCAAGCGCCCAACCGCCGCCACCCGGCCCGACCCGTAAAATCCGCCGCAAATCTCCGGGCCGCTTGCTTGACAGAATCCCGCCCGCTGCCTATCTCGGCTTCGTTAGCACTCGACGATCGTGAGTGCTAACGTGTCTGCCTTAGGGGGGACACCAACAGGAACAACCTTTGAGCCAAGGAGACTCGAAGATGGCATTCAAACCGCTCCATGACCGTGTTCTGGTGCGTCGCGTCGAGAGCGACGAGAAGACCAAGGGCGGCCTCATCATCCCCGAAACCGCCAAGGAAAAGCCCTCCGAAGGCGTTGTCGTGGCATGTGGCGAAGGCGCCCGCAAGGACAACGGCGAGCTGATCGCGATGGCCGTGAAAGAAGGCGACAAGGTGCTTTTCGGCAAGTGGTCCGGCACCGAAGTGACCCTCGACGGCGAAGAGCTGCTGATCATGAAGGAAAGCGACATCCTCGGCATCATCGCCGATGCGAAGGAAGCGAAGGCGGCCTGATCGGCCCCGCGCATCCCGGCTTTTCCATCAGACTCAAATCAAGGAGTGAAGTGACATGTCTGCCAAGGACGTGAAGTTCGAAACCGACGCCCGCAACCGTATGCTGAAAGGCGTCAACATCCTCGCCGACGCGGTGAAGGTGACCCTCGGCCCCAAGGGCCGCAACGTGGTGCTGGACAAGTCGTTCGGCGCGCCGCGCATCACCAAGGACGGCGTCTCCGTCGCCAAGGAAATCGAGCTTGAGGACAAGTTCGAGAACATGGGCGCGCAGATGGTCAAGGAAGTGGCCAGCCGCACCAATGACGAGGCCGGCGACGGCACCACGACCGCGACCGTTCTGGCGCAGTCGATCGTCAAGGAAGGCGTGAAGGCCGTCTCCGCGGGCATGAACCCGATGGACCTCAAGCGCGGCATCGACCTCGCCACCTCCAAGGTCGTCGAGCACATCAAGAACGCCGCGCGCAAGGTCGAGAACTCCGACGAGGTCGCGCAGGTCGGCACCATCTCCGCCAACGGCGAAGAGTCGATCGGCAAGATGATCGCGGACGCGATGCAGAAGGTCGGCAACGAGGGTGTGATCACCGTCGAAGAGAACAAGGGCATGGAAACCGACGTGGAAGTCGTCGAGGGCATGCAGTTCGACCGCGGCTACCTCTCGCCCTACTTCGTGACCAACTCCGAGAAGATGGTCGCCGAGCTGGAAGACTGCATGATCCTGCTGCACGAGAAGAAGCTCTCCTCGCTGCAGCCGCTGGTGCCGCTCCTCGAGCAGGTGATCCAGAGCCAGAAGCCGCTCCTCATCATCGCCGAGGACGTCGAAGGCGAAGCGCTGGCGACCCTCGTGGTCAACAAGCTGCGCGGCGGCCTCAAGATCGCGGCCGTGAAGGCACCGGGCTTCGGCGACCGCCGCAAGGCCATGCTGCAGGACATCGCGATCCTGACCGGCGGCCAGGTGATCTCGGAAGACCTCGGCATGAAGCTCGAGAATGTCACCATGGACATGCTCGGCCAGGCCAAGAAGGTCGACATCACCAAGGACGAGACCACCATCGTCGACGGTGCAGGCGACAAGGCCGAGATCGAGGCCCGCGTCGGCCAGATCCGCACCCAGATCGAGGAAACCACCTCGGACTACGACCGCGAGAAGCTCCAGGAGCGTGTCGCGAAGCTCGCAGGCGGTGTGGCCGTGATCCGCGTCGGCGGCATGACCGAAGTGGAAGTCAAAGAGCGCAAGGACCGTGTCGATGACGCGCTGAACGCGACCCGCGCGGCCGTTCAGGAAGGCATCGTGGTCGGCGGCGGCGTGAGCCTCGTCCAGGGCGCCAAGGCGCTGGACGGCGTGACCGGCGCCAACAGCGACCAGAACGCCGGCGTCGCCATCGTGCGCCGCGCGCTCGAGGCACCGCTGCGCCAGATCGCCGAGAACGCAGGCGTCGACGGCTCCGTCGTCGCAGGCAAGATCCGCGAATCGGACGACCTGAAGTTCGGCTACAACGCCCAGACCGACGAATATGGCGACATGTTCAAGTTCGGCGTGATCGACCCCGCGAAGGTCGTGCGCACCGCGCTCGAGGATGCGGCATCGGTTGCGGGCCTCCTGGTCACCACCGAGGCCATGGTCGCCGACAAGCCGCAGAAGGAAGGTGCCGGTGGCGGCGCTGGCGGCGGCATGCCCGACATGGGCGGCATGGGCGGCATGATGTAATCTGCCGGCTGACGCCGATTGATCAGGGAAGGGCCCGCCTTGCGCGGGCCCTTTTCTTTTGGTGGGGCCATCTTTCGGACGGGCGGCCCGCGCCCCGAAGGCCCCGCCGTGGCGCGGGCCGCGCCCGCGTGCTAGGCGGGGCGGGCGACAAGAACGGGAGGCTGCGAGGATGATCGGGCGGGACTTCATGCAGGAGATGCGCGCGGGCGAGGAAAAGGCCGTTGAGGCCCTGCTCAACGCGGCCTTCCCCGGGCCGGACGAGGCGCGGATCGTGCGCGCTTTGCGCAAGTCCGGCGAGATCGCGGGCGAACAGGTGGTCCGCGAGGAGGGCCAGATCGTCGGCTACCTCGCGCTCTCGCGCTTCCGCGCCCCCGAGGGCTGGCTCTGCCTCGCGCCGATCGCGGTGGCGCCGGACCGGCAGGGGCAGGGCATCGGGCGGCGCATGTGCCGGATGCTCGTCGGCTGGGCCGAGGCCGCGGGCCAGACCATCGTCGTCCTGGGCGAGCCCGAGTTCTACAGCCGCGCCGGCTTCCGCATGGCCGAGGGGCTGGCCTCGCCTTTCCCGATCGACCACACGCTCGTCGCCGGGCCCGCGCGGGCGCCCCAGGGCAGCCGGCTGCGCTACCCCCGCGCCTTCGGGACCTGAGCCATGCGGCTGTTCCTGCTGAGCGCGCTGACCATGGCGGCCTTCGCGGCCAACTCGGTGCTGAACCGCATGGCGCTGGTGGACGGCGGCATGGATGCGGCGCTTTTCGGCACGCTCCGGCTCTGGGCCGGGGCGCTGACGCTCCTGGCGCTCTGCCTGGTGACGCGCGGAGGGCTGCGGCTCGGCGGGCGGGGCCGGGCGCTCGGGGTGGCCTCGCTGCTCGTGTATATCTACGGCTTCTCGGCGGCCTACCTGGCGCTCGACGCGGGGCTCGGCGCGCTGATCCTCTTTGGCTGCGTGCAGGTCACCATGTTCGGCGGCGCGCTTCTGGGCGGCGAACGTCCGGGCGGGCGGCGCTGGGCGGGCGCGGGGCTGGCCTTCGCGGGGCTCGCCTGGCTGCTCTGGCCGGGCTCGGGCGCGCCGGTCAGCCCGGTGCACGGCCTGCTCATGGCGGCGGCGGGCGTCGGCTGGGGGCTCTATTCGCTGGCCGGACGCGGCGCTCAGGATGCGCTCATGGGCACGGCGGCCAACTTCGCGCTGGCGGCCCCTCTGGGACTGGCGCTGAGCCTTCTTCTCGGGGCGGGAGCGGGCGCAGACGCGGCGGGCATCGCCTTGGCGGTGCTCTCCGGCGCGGTGACCTCGGGTCTGGGCTACGCGCTCTGGTACGCGGTGCTGCCCCGGCTCGAGGCCAGCGCCGCGGCGGTGGCGCAGCTCACCGTGCCGATCCTGGCCCTGGGCGGCGGGATGGTCTTCCTCGGCGAGAGCCTGACCTGGCAGTTCGCGCTGGCGAGCCTCCTGGTGCTGGGCGGCGTGGGCCTGTCGGTTTTGCCGTTTCGCAGGCGCCGCCGAGCGCCTATGTGAGGGCCATGATCCGCCGTCTTGCCCTGGCCTGCCTGTTCGCCGCCGCCGCGCTGCCCGCGCGGGCGGATTGCGTGGTGCTGCTGCACGGGCTGGCACGCAGCGAGGTCTCCTTCCTGCCCATGGCCGAGATGCTCGAGCTCGAGGGCTACCGCACGGTGGTCCCGGGCTACCCCTCGACCGAGAAGCCGATCGAGACGCTGGTCGACGAGGTGCTGCCCCAGGCGGTGCGCGACTGCGGCGCCGAGACGGTGCATATCGTGACCCATTCCATGGGCGGCATCCTGGCCCGCGTCTGGCTGTCGGAGACCCGGCCCGAGCGGCTTGGTCGGGTGGTCATGCTGGCGCCGCCGAACCAGGGCAGCGAGCTGGTCGACGCCCTGGGCGGGCTGGAGCTCTTCCAATGGCTGAACGGCCCGGCGGGGGGCGAGCTGGGCACCGGGCCCGAGGATGTGCCCGCGCAGCTTCCGCCGGTGGATTTCGAACTGGGCGTGATCGCCGGCTCGCGCTCGCTGAACCCGGCCTATTCGGCGCTGATCCCGGGCACCGATGACGGCAAGGTCTCGGTGGCCTCGACCCGGGTCGAGGGCATGGCCGAGCACCTGGTCCTGCCGGTGACCCATACCTTCATCATGCAAAGCCCCGAGGTCATGGCCCAGGTCATCCTGTTCCTGCGCGCGGGCCGCTTCGGCCCGGTCGGCGACTGGGGCGAGGTGCTGCCGCTCGAGGATCTGCCCTGCCTGGTGGCCGACTGCCCATGAGGCCGCTGCGCTTCCGCAACGCCCGGGTGCTGGGCCCCGAAGGCTGGCACGGCGCGGATCTCGAGATCGCCGCGGGCCGCTTCGCCGCGCCCGAGGCCGACCGGGTGGTCGATGCGGCGGGCTACCGGCTCCTGCCGGGCATCGTGGACCTGCACGGCGACGGCTTCGAGCGCCACGTCGCCCCGCGCCGGGGCGCGCTGCACGACACCGAGGGCGGGCTCTTCGCCACCGCCGCCGAGCTGGCCGCCAATGGCATCACCACCGCCTATCTCGCGCAGTTCTGGTCCTGGGAAGGTGGCTTGCGCGGCCCCGATTTCGCCGAGGAGGTCTTTGCCGCCTGGGCCGCCATGCGCCACCGGGTCGAGATCGACCTGCGCATGCAGCTGCGTCTCGAGACCCATATGGTCGACGATTTCGCCCGCGCCGAGGCGACGGTCGCGGCGCATGGCATCGACTACCTGGTCTTCAACGACCACCTCCAGCACAAGCGGCTGGCCGAGGAGCGGCGGCCGAAGCAAATGACCGGCCAGGCCCTGAAAAGCGGCCGCAGCCCCGAGGCGCATTTTGCCTATATGCTGGAACTGCACCGCAACGGTCCCGAGGTCGGCCCGGCGCTGGATGCGCTGGCGGCGCGGCTCAAGGCCACGGGCGTGCGGCTCGGCTCGCATGACGACGCCTCCGCCGAGACCCGGCAGGGCTGGCGCGCGCGCGGCGTTGCCATCGCCGAGTTCCCCGAGACCCGCGCCGCTGCCGAAGAGGCCCGCGCCGCAGGCGAGGCGGTGATCATGGGCGCGCCCAACGTCGTGCGCGGCTCGTCCCACAAGCGCAACGTCGCGGCCGCCGAGCTGATCGCCGAAGGGCTCTGCGACGCGCTGGCCTCGGATTACCACTACCCCGCGCCGCTTTCGGCGGTGCGGCGGCTGGTCGCCTCGGGGATCTGCGACTGGGAGACCGCCTGGCCCCTGGTCTCGGCAGGGCCCGCGCGGGTGCTGGGCCTCAGCGACCGGGGGCGCATCGCGCCCGGTTGCCGCGCCGACCTGGTGGTGCTGGACGCCGAGGACCGCGTCGCGGCCACCTTCGCGGGTGGCCGGGTGGCCTATATGACCGGCGACTTCGCCGCGCGGATGCTCAGTTCCTGACGATCCGGTTGATATGGCCCATCTTGCGGCCCGGCTTGGCCTCGGCCTTGCCGTAGAGATGGAGCGCCACGTCGCGCTCGCGCGACAGCGCAGGCACCCGGTCGAGGTCGGCGCCGATCAGGTTCTCCATGACCACGTCCGAATGCCGCCGGCCGTCGCCCAGGGGCCAGCCCGCGACCGCGCGGATGTGCTGTTCGAACTGGTCGACCGCGCAGCCGTTCTGCGTCCAATGCCCGGAGTTGTGCACCCGGGGCGCGATCTCGTTCACCACGAGCCCGCGCGGGGTCACGAAGAGCTCGACCCCGAGGACACCCACGTAATCGAGCGCGTTCAGGATCCGCCCGGCCAGCAGCACCGCGTCCTGCATCTGCGCGGGCGACAGCGCGGCGGGCACCGTGGTGGTGCGCAGGATGCCGCCTTCGTGCAGGTTCTCGCCGGGATCGAAACAGGCGACCTCGCCGTCGATTCCGCGCGCGGCGATGACCGAGACCTCGCGGGAGAAGTCGACGAAGCCCTCCAGGATCGCGGGCGCGCCGTTCAACTCGGCCAGCGCCGCCTCGGCCTCCTCGGGGGCGGAGATCCGCGCCTGGCCCTTGCCGTCGTAGCCGAAGCGCCGGGTCTTGAGGATGCCGGGCGTGCCGGCGGCTTCAAGCGCGGCGGGCAGATCGTCGGGGCCCGCCACATCGGCAAAGGGCGCCACGGCAAGCCCGAGGTCGGCCAGGAATTGCTTCTCGACGAGCCGGTCCTGGCTCACCCGCAGGGCCTCGCGGCCCGGGCGGATCGGCTTCAGCGCGCCCAGACGGTCGAGCGCCTCGGTCGGCACGTTCTCGAACTCGTAGGTGATGACGTCGACGCTTTCAGCAAAGGCGGTCAGCGCGGCTGCGTCCTCGTAGGGGGCGGTGGTCAGCCGGTGGGCGACATGGGCCGCGGGCGGCTCGGCGCCGGGCTCGTAGACATGGGTCTTCAGCCCCAGCCGCGCCGCCGCGACCGAGAGCATCCGGCCCAGCTGGCCGCCGCCGAGAATGCCGATGGTCGCGCCTTGGGGCAGGGGGGTGTCGCTCATGTCGCTGGGGTCTTTCTCTTGAAGGTGGGGCCCGGGGTCAGTCGCGCTCGGGAGTCTCGGGGATCGAGGCCGAGAGTGCTTCGCGCCAGGCGTCGAGCCGCTCGGCAAGCTCCCGGTCCTCGTTGGCCAGGATCGCCGCCGCCATGAGCCCGGCGTTGGCCGCGCCCGCGGCCCCGATGGCCATGGTCGCGACCGGGAAGCCGCGCGGCATCTGCACGATGGAATAAAGGCTGTCGACGCCCGAAAGCGCCCGGGTCTGCACTGGCACGCCGATCACCGGCACGCGGGTCTTGGAGGCCATCATGCCCGGCAGATGCGCGGCCCCGCCGGCGCCGGCGATGATCGCCTTCAGCCCGCGTCCCGCCGCCTCGCAGCCGTAGCTCCAAAGCCTGTCGGGGGTGCGATGCGCCGAGACGATGCGGACCTCGTGGGCCACGCCCAGGGTCTCGAGGATCTCGGCGGCCTCCTTCATCGTCGGCCAGTCGGACTGGCTGCCCATGATGATCCCGACCTTGACCGCGCTCTCGCCCATCGCCTCGCCCCTCGTCGCTCTGCGTCTTGGGGCCGGTAGCTACCGCCCCGGGCGCGGCTACGCAATGCTACGCAATGATGTCGGGGAAGATGCGGTCCTCGATATAGGCGATCATGTCCTTGAGCTGCAGCTTGCGCTTCTTCAGCCGCTGAATCGTCAGCGCGTCCGAGGTGCCACGCTCCTGCAGGGCGCGGATGGCGTCGTCCAGGTCGCGGTGTTCGCGTTTGAGCACCCGCAACTCGACCTTCAGCACCTCGTCGGACTTCATGGAAATGTCGGTCAGCGCGTTCATATTGGCCTTGTCCATGCCGGGCTCGGGGCCCTCAAAATACCGCGTTTCCGCCCTCTCCGAAAGAGGCTTGCGCGGGTCGCGAACCTTGCAGGGGCCCGCGCCCCGCCCCATATTTGTTCCGAAGGCCGCCGCAACGGGGCCTCTCAGACGATCGCTTGCCAAAAGGATGCGTCGATGACGAAAATGACCTTGGGGTCGCACCCCCAGCTTCTGGGCTTCGAACAGCTCGAGCGCCTGCTCGAGCGGACCGCCAAATCGGCCGAGGGCTATCCGCCCTACAACATCGAACGAACCGCCGAGGATGCCTATCGCATCACCCTGGCGGTGGCCGGGTTCTCCGAAGCCGACCTTTCCATCACGGTTGAAGACCGCCAGCTGGTGATCCGCGGACGCCAGTCCGCCGAGGCCGAGGGCCGGGTCTACCTGCACCGCGGCATCGCCGCGCGGCAGTTCCAGCGCAGCTTCGTGCTGGCCGACGGCGTCGAGGTGGGCGAGGCGCTCATGGAGAACGGGCTTCTGCACGTCGACCTGACCGTCGCCCGTCCCGAGAGCGTGGTTCAGAACATTCAGATCAAGCGGGGGTAAGGCCATGAACACCGCATATGACTTCACCAAGCTCGACGAGGGCCGCACGGTCTACGTCCGCCCGGTCGAGATCTCCGAGCTGCCCGAGGACCTGCAAGAGCAGATGACCGGCAGCGGCACCGTCTACGCCGTCCACCGCGCCGACGGCGAACGCCTGGCGCTGGTGAAGGACCGCCAGATGGCCTTCATCCTGGCCCGCCAGAACGATTTTGCACCGGTGACGGTGCACTGACACGCTAGGGGTGCTCCTGAGGGGGCGCTTCGGTGGCGGGATAGAGGGGCCGTGCCGCGGGGCGCGGCCCTTTTTCGTGGGGGTTTGGTCTTTACGAACAGAAAAAGGCCCCGCGGTTTCCCGCAGGGCCCTTGGCGTGCCGTAGCTTGGCGTCGCCGGATCAGCCGGCGATCAGGCCCATGCTTTCGAGCTTCAGGATCACCTGGTGGGCGCAGTTGTCCACGTCGGTGCCCTCGGTCTCGACGCGCAGCTCGGGGTTCTGCGGCTCGTCGTAGGGGTCGGAGATGCCGGTGAACTCCTTGATCTTGCCTTCCCGCGCGAGCTTGTAGAGGCCCTTGCGGTCGCGGCGCTCGCATTCCTCGAGCGAGGTCGCCACGTGGATCTCGAGGAAGGCGCCGTATTGCTCGATCTCCTCGCGGACCGCCCGGCGGGTGGCCGCATAGGGGGCGATCGGCGCGCAGATGGCGATGCCGCCGTTCTTGGTGATCTCCGAGGCCACATAGCCGATGCGGCGGATGTTGAGGTCGCGGTGCTCCTTCGAGAAGCCCAGCTCGGAGGAGAGGTTCTTCCGCACGATGTCACCATCGAGCAGCGTCACAGGGCGGCCGCCCATCTCCATCAGCTTGACCATGAGGGCATTGGCAATGGTCGATTTGCCCGAGCCCGAGAAGCCGGTGAAGAACACCGTGAAGCCCTGCTGGCTGCGCGGCGGACGGGTGCGGCGCAGCTCGGAGACCACCTCGGGGAAGGAGAACCAGTCCGGCACCTCGAGACCTTCCTGCAGGCGGCGCCGCAGCTCGGTGCCCGAGATGTTGAGGATGGTCACCTGGTCCTTGTCCTCGATCTCGTCGATCGCCTCGTATTGGGCGCGCTCCTGCACGTAGACCATGTGTTTGAAATCGACCATCTCGATGCCGATTTCCTCCTGGTGCGCGCGGAACAGCTCCTGGGCGTCATAGGGGCCGTAGAAATCCTCGCCGGCGGAGTTCTTGCCGGGGCCGGCGTGGTCGCGGCCGACGATGAAGTGCGTGCAGCCGTGGTTGCGGCGGATCAGCCCGTGCCAGACCGCCTCGCGAGGGCCGGCCATGCGCATCGCCAGGTTCAGGAGCGACATGGTGGTGGTCGCGCCGGGGTATTTGTCGAGCACCGCCTCGTAGCAGCGCACCCGGGTGAAATGGTCGACGTCGCCGGGTTTGGTCATGCCGACGACCGGGTGGATCAGGAGGTTGGCCTGGCTCTCGCGCGCGGCGCGGAAGGTCAGCTCCTGGTGGGCGCGGTGCAGCGGGTTGCGGGTCTGGAAGGCCACGACCTTGCGCCAGCCGAGCTTGCGGAAGCGCGCGCGCAGCTCGTTCGGCGTGTCGCGCGAGGCGCGGAAGTCGTAATGCGTGGGCTGCTGGATGCCGGTCACCGGCCCGCCGAGATAGACCTTGCCGGCGGTGTTGTGCAGGTAGTTGACCGCCGGATGCGCGGTGTCGTCGGCGCCGAAGACCTTCTCGGCCTCGCGCGCCTTGTTGGGCACCCATTTGTCGGTGACGGTCATGGTGGCGAGGATGACGCCCTCCTGGTCGCGGAGCGCGATGTCCTGGCCTTCCTCGATGCCCTCGGCGAAGCTCTCGGAGACGTCGAGCGTGATCGGCATCGGCCAGAGCGACCCATCGGCCAGGCGCATGTTCTCCACGACGCTGTCGTAGTCCTTCTCGCCCAGGAAGCCCTTGAGCGGGGAGAAGCCGCCGTTCATCAGAAGCTCGAGGTCGCAGATCTGGCGCGGCGTCAGATCGTGGCTGGTCAGGTCACCGGCCTCGACCTTCAGTTTCTGGGCGCTCTCGTAGGAGACATACAGCTCGGGCAGCGGGGCGAGGTTCGGTAATTCGATGCTCATCGCGGTCTCGTCATCTCAAATGTTACGTCACGGGCGGAGCGGAGGCCGGAGCCGGCGCATGTCGGGCGCCATAGACCCCTGGGCTTGAGCTGGCAAGGCCGCGGCGGAAGCGGGCGGCGGGATGCTGCGGAATAGCCGCGTTGCGCGGGGCGCAAGGGGGGGGCTTGGAGTGACTGGTTGGAGTTGTGAGGCTTTGGTGGTCGTCCAAGTTGTGAACCGTCGGTGCCTGTTGAGAGGTGCCTTCTTGCGCCCGAATAGCACCGAAGGTGCCGGGCGCGCGCCGGACCGGCCCGATGGGCCGGCGCTCCTTGGGGTGGCGTGCATAGCGTGCCTCTAGTCCTGACCTTGCTGGGATAAAGCGCTTGGCTCGGAGGTCGGCAGCGCCGGCCCCCGGTCCGGCGCGCGCCCTCTGTTGGATTGGGTGGGAAAGGTGGAGCGGGCGAGTAGGCGAGTAAGGTGGCTGGGCCTCGGAAGGCTTATCCGGGGCGTTGCCACCTTCGCGCGGGAAAGTCTTTCGGATGTCCGGGGGCCGCGCGTTTTCGGGAGCGGCGCCTGTCGGTCTCGCGCATCTATTCCAGGGTCTGGTGGGGCAACGCGTAGGCGGAGCTGCAGGTGCGCGCACTAAACAAAAAGGGCCGCCCCCAAGGACGGCCCGTCAACCTCTCCCGAGAGCACACAGCCCCCGAAAACACCTCACACCCGCAAAAGCCTCACTCGGCCGCCGAATCCACCGGGGCGCCGTAGCCGAGCGGCAGGGTCTCGTCCTTGCCCTCGTCGACGCCCTGCTCGGCGAGCCAGCGTTCGGCCTCGAGCGCGGCCATGCAGCCCATGCCGGCCGAGGTCACCGCCTGGCGGTACTTGTGATCGGTCAGGTCGCCCGCGGCGAAGATCCCGGGCACCGAGGTCTCGGTCGAATCGGGTTTGGTCACCACGTAGCCGCCCATGTGGGTCTCGAGCACGTCCTTCACCAGCTCGTTCGAGGGCGCGTGACCGATGGCGATGAAGACCCCCTTGGCGGCGATCTCGCTGATCTCGCCCGAGCGCACGTCGCGGACCTTCACGCCCTCGACCCCGAGCGGGCTCTCGGTGCCGGTGACCTCGGCCAGCTCGTGGTGCCAGAGCGGCTCGATCTTGGGGTTCTTGAAGAGCCGGTCCTGCAGGATCTTCTCGGCGCGCAGCTCGTCGCGGCGGTGCACCAGCGTCACCTTGGAGGCGAAATTGGTCAGGAACAGCGCCTCTTCCACGGCGGTATTGCCGCCGCCGACCACGACGATCTCCTGGCCGCGGTAGAAGAAGCCGTCGCAGGTCGCGCAGGCGGAGACGCCGAAGCCCTTGAACTTCTCCTCCGACGGCAGGCCCAGCCATTTCGCCCGGGCGCCGGTGGCGAGGATGATCGCATCGGCCACATAGCTCGTGCCGCTGTCCGAGGAGGCCACGAAGGGGCGCTGGTCGAAGTCGATCTTGGTGATGATGTCCCCGATGATCTCGGTGCCCATGGCCTTGGCATGGGCCTCCATGCGCACCATGAGATCGGGGCCCTGGACCTCGGTGTCGCCGGGCCAGTTCTCGACCTCGGTGGTGGTGGTCAGTTGGCCGCCCGGCTCGATCCCCTGCACCAGGATCGGGTCGAGCATGGCGCGGCTGGCATAGACGGCCGCGGTGTAGCCCGCCGGGCCGGAGCCGATGATCAGAACCTTGGTGCGCTTGGTCTCGGACATGAAGAGCCCTCCGGCTTTGGGTGTCGCCTCGTGGTGTCGGGGGGATATACGCATCGCCGCCCGGGCGCGCAAACCCTGCATGGCGGGAATGTCGGGGGAGAGGGGGGCTCGGCGCCGGTCTGCAACAGGTCGGGATGTGCAGGCGGGTGTCGGGGCTGCCTTCACCGCCCGACCCGCTAGATCACCCACCACGCCACACCCCCTTGCGCCCGAATAGCACCGAAGGTGCCGGGCGCGCGCCGGACCGGCCCCGTGGGCCGGCGCTCCTTGGGGTGGCGTGCCTAGCTCACAGTGAGCAATGACCTTGTTGGGATACAGCGCATAGCTTGGAGGTCAGCAGCGCCGGCCCCCGGTCCGGCGCGCGCCCACTGGTGGTGCCTGTTGAGAGGGCAGCGAACCCCGGCCCGTGCCGGACGGCGCTCCGACCAACTTATGTTTTGTTAGCGCCAGCCTCGGGCCGCGCGTCTTGCGCCCGAACAGCATCGAAGATGCCGGGCGCGCGCCGGACCGGCCCTATGGGCCGGCGCTCCTTGGGGTGGCGGCGCACGGTTTGGGGCGGCGGAGGCCGTTTGGAGCGGGATTCCCGCCGTTTGGCCCGGCTGAGGCCGGTCGGGGCGAGCCGAGACTGG
>NZ_JBTOLZ010000005.1:0-253997 GCF_054552075.1 Roseivivax sp. | reverse complement strand
CTCAAATTCTGCCACCTTCCCCAGCAACCCCGGAACCCTCAAGGCCCCGCCGTCGCCGCTTCCGACGTCCCGTCAGCGCCTCAGCGCCGCCGGTGAGGGGCCTTCTACGGATACCCACCAAAACCCGCAAGGGGAAAATTCGGGAAAAGCTAAGATTCCGTGACATCGCCCGAATTTTTCACGTTTTCAGGTGCTTAGGGATTTATCCTTGCTGCGACGTGGCGGCGGGACGCAATCAAATTACCCTTCTCGGACAGAGCATTGCGACTCTCGCGGGCGGGTCTGGCGTGCGAGGGCGCGGACTCGGGCAAAATCCCTCTGACTCCCCGCGGATTCCCCCCGGAATCGCCCCTCAACGAGTCGCCCCCGCCCTTCCCGGAGCCCGGCACGCCGGCGATTCCGCTTGGTGGCCGGGCCGATTCCGGCGTTCACTGGAGGTTCATCACCTTGGGGAGGGGGATCATGCGAGGGATCATCTGCCAAGCGGCGGCGCTTTTGGCGCTGGCCGGGCCCGCGGGCGCCGAGGGCACCGGGGCCGAGGGCTATTTCACCATCTACAACAACACCGACGGCAATGTGGTCGTCAGCTTCTACACCAACGAGGGCGACGGCTGGAGCGAGAACTGGCTGTCGGCGGATGCGATCATGCCGGGCGACTGGGCCGAGGCGGAGTTCTACGCCGACGAGGGCCCCTGCGACCAGCTGATCACCGTGGGCTGGCTGGGCGAGAACGGCAGCGAGGTGCTCGACGACCCGATCGCCATCGACATCTGCGACGCCTCGAACCTCTACCTCGAGGACAACGACATCTACTACGACTGAGGGGCCCGGCCCCGGCGTGCCTCGCGCGCGCCCGCGCGCACGGGAATACGGAGGGCCAGCAGAGCCGCCACCGCGGCGAAGTAAAGAAGCGGCTCGATCTGCAGCCCCTTGCGCAGCATGACGAAGTGCAGCGCGCCCAGAAGCACGGCCGGATAGACCAGCCGGTGCAGCCGGCGCCAGCGCGGCCCGAGCCGGCGCACCGAGAGGTTGTTGGAGGTCAGCGCGAGCGGCAGCAGCAGCAGGAAGCCCGCCATGCCCACGGTGATATAGGGCCGCTTCAGGATGTCGGCCCAGACCGCCGAGAGCATCTGCACGTCGAGAACCGCCCAGACGGCGAGATGCAGCATCAGGTAGAGGAAGGCCAGGAGCCCCAGCGCCCGGCGGAACTTCAGGAGGTTCACCCCGAGATGCCGCCGCAGGGGCGTGATGGCGAGCCCCGCGATCAGGAACTGCAGCGCCATGAGGCCGTATTCATGCTCCAGCGCCTCGATCGGCTCGACGCCGAGGCCACCCGTCAGCCCGAGGTAGAAGAGATAAGGCGCGGGCAGCGCGCCCAGCAGGTAGACGACCCAGACCGGCAGGCGGCGCAGCAGCGCCATCAGAAGTTCTCCGTCAGGTCCATGCCGGCGTAGAGGCTGGCGACCTCGTCTTCGTAGCCGTTGAACATCAGCGTGGGTTTGCGCTTGGAGAAGAGCCCGCCGCCGATCTCGCGTTCGGTGGCCTGCGACCAGCGCGGATGGTCCACCTCGGGGTTCACGTTGGAATAGAAGCCGTATTCGCGGGCGTTGGCCTTGTTCCAGCTGGTCGGCGGCTTGCTGTCGGTGAGGGTGATGCGGACGATGCTCTTGATCGACTTGAAGCCGTATTTCCACGGCACCACCAGGCGGATCGGCGCGCCGTTCTGGTTCGGGATCGGCCGGTCGTAGATGCCGGTCGCCATGAGCGTCAGGGGGTGGCGGGCCTCGTCGAGGCGCAGCCCCTCGACGTAGGGCCAGTCGAGCACCGGGCGGGCGACGCCGGGCATCTCCTCGGGGCGCAGGAGCGTCTCGAAGGCGACATGACTGGCCTCGCGGGCCACGCCCGCGAGGTCCAGGAGATCGGCCAGCTCAAAACCCTGCCAGGGCACGACCATCGACCAGGCCTCGACGCAGCGGAAGCGGTAGATGCGCTCCTCGAGGGTCATCTGCGGCAGGATGTCGGAAAGCGCATAGGTCCCGGGGCGCTCGACCAGCCCGTCGATCTCGATCGACCAGGGCTCGGTGGTGAGCTGCCCGGCGAGCCGCGCGGGGTCATCCTTGCCGGTGCCGAACTCGTAGTAGTTGTTGTAGCTGGTGATCTCTTCCCAGGAATTGGGCTCTAGCGCCTCCTGGGCGCGGGCCCGCGTGCCGCCCCCAAAGGCCGCGCCCGCGGCGAGGCCCGCGATGATCTGGCGGCGGTTGAGATAGAGCCGCTCGGGCGTCACATCCGCCCGGGTGAGAGTGTTGGTCCATCTGCCGGCCATGGCGCTCCCCTTGATCTGCCTTGAGGGAAGGTAGCCAGCCCGGCGCGATGCGCAAAGCAAGCCGGTCTCACGTTGCCGTGGCCGGGTTGAAACGAAACAGGCGGGATCGGGCGCGCGGGTGAGCGCGCCGCACCGGTGGGACCGGTGCGGGCGTCAGGTCAGACAGATGCGGGCAGGACGAGCCGTCCCGCGGGTCGGATCACCTCAGAGACCTGCAAGCACCACCATAACGGCGCCCACGACCAGCACGGCAAAGGTGCTGATCCAGATGCCCCGACGGTTCAGAACGGGCGTTCCCTGCCCACAGACGCTGCATTCGGACGAGCCGAAGCGCAGCCGATGATCGCAATAGGCACACCGGAAAATTCTCTTGGCCATGTCGCCCCCCTGCGGCGCGCATGTTGAAATGAAATTACCGAGCGAGTCGGCATCCCTTAAGATACCTTAAGTTGCACGATTTGCACGTAAACTCGCGTAATGCGCCGGAATTTCGCCACAATTGGCGCAAGAATAGCGCACCCGCCGGCGGAACCGGCGGGTGAGACAATTTCAGGTTGTGTATGCTTTAGTGAACGACCGCGTCATCCGGGCGCGGCCGGTTGGAGGCCGCGACCTTGTCGCCGATCACCAGCCCGTCGCTGCCCGCGCTGACCGGCACCGTGGTGCCGTCGCTGATCTCTCCGGCCAGCAGCATCTCGGCCAGCGGATCCTGCAGCGCGCGCTGGATCACCCGCTTCAGCGGACGCGCCCCGAAGACCGGGTCGTAGCCCTCGTCGGCGAGCCAGGCCTTGGCGCTCTCGTCGAGTTCCAGCGCGACCTTGCGGCTGGCGAGCCGCTTGACCAGGCGGGCGATCTGGATCTCCACGATTCCCCCCATGTCTTCGCGCTTCAGCCGGTCGAAGATGATCGTCTCGTCGAGCCGGTTCAGGAACTCGGGCCGGAAATGCGCCCGGACCGCGTCCATCACGTCGTGTTTCGCCCGGCCGCTGTCGGCGCCCTCGGGCAGCTGGCTCAGCGCCTGGCTGCCGAGGTTCGAGGTCAGCACGATCAGCGTCTGCTTGAAGTCCACCGTGCGGCCCTGCCCGTCCGTCAGCACGCCGTCGTCGAGCACCTGCAGCAGCACGTTGAAGACATCCGGATGCGCCTTCTCGACCTCGTCGAAGAGCACGACCTGGTAGGGCTTGCGCCGCACCGCCTCGGTCAGCACGCCGCCCTCGTCGTAGCCGACATAGCCCGGAGGCGCGCCGATCAGCCGGGCGACGGCGTGTTTCTCCATGAACTCCGACATGTCGATGCGGACCATGGCGCCGTCATCGTCGAAGAGGAACTCCGCGACCGCCTTGGTCAGCTCGGTCTTGCCGACGCCGGTGGGCCCGAGGAACAGGAAGGAGCCCAGCGGCCGGTTCTCGTCGTTCAGCCCCGCGCGCGCCCGGCGCACGGCGTTGGAGACCGCCCGGACCGCCTGGTCCTGGCCGATCACCCGGCGGTGCAGCCCGTCTTCCATGCGCAGGAGCTTCTCGCGCTCGCCCTCGAGCATCTTCGAAGTCGGGATGCCGGTCCAACGCTCGACCACCTGGGCGATCTGCTCGGGGCGCACGGCCTCTTCGACCATGACGTCCTCGTCGGCGCTCTCGGCCTCGTCCAGCTCCTTCTCGAGCTGCGGGATCACCCCGTAGGACAGCTCGCCCGCGCGGGCGAGGTCGCTGTTGCGCTTGGCGATCTCGAGGTCGGCGCGGGCCTTGTCGAGCTGCTCCTTCAGGCCGCGCGCGCGGTTCAGCTTGTCGCGCTCGGACTGCCACTTGGCGGTCATCTCCGAGGCCCGCTCCTGCAGGTCGCCGAGGTCGCGCTCGAGCTTGGCGAGCCGGTCCTTGGAGGCTGCGTCGTCTTCCTTGCGCAGCGCCTCCTGTTCGATCTGCAGCTGCAGGATCTGCCGGTCGAGCGCATCGAGCTCCTCGGGTTTGGAATCCACCGCCATGCGCAGCCGCGAGGCGGCCTCGTCGACGAGGTCGATGGCCTTGTCGGGCAGGAAGCGGTCGGTGATGTAGCGATGCGAGAGCTGCGAGGCCGCGACCAGCGCCGAATCCGAGATCCGCACGCCGTGGTGCAGCTCGTATTTCTCCTTGATGCCGCGCAGGATCGAGACCGTGTCCTCGACCGTCGGCTCCGAGACCATGAGCGGCTGAAACCGCCGCGCCAGGGCGGCGTCCTTCTCGACGTGCTTGCGGTATTCATCGAGCGTGGTGGCGCCGACGCAGTGCAGCTCGCCCCGCGCAAGCGCGGGCTTCAAGAGGTTCGAGGCATCCATGGCGCCGTCGGATTTGCCCGCGCCGACCAGGGTGTGCATCTCGTCGATGAAGAGGATGATCTCGCCGGCGGCGGCCTCGATCTCCTTCAGGATCGACTTCAGCCGCTCCTCGAACTCGCCGCGGTATTTCGCGCCCGCGATCAGCGCGCCCATGTCGAGCGCCATCAGCCGCTTGTTGCGCAGCGACTCCGGCACATCGCCGTCGACGATGCGCAGCGCCAGCCCCTCGGCGATGGCGGTCTTGCCGACGCCGGGCTCGCCGATCAGCACCGGGTTGTTCTTGGTGCGGCGCGACAGCACCTGCATCGCGCGGCGGATCTCTTCGTCGCGGCCGATGATCGGGTCGATCTTGCCCTGTTCGGCACGTTCGGTGAGGTCCAGCGCGTATTTCTTCAGCGCCTCGTAGCCGTCCTCTGCGGTGGCGCTGTCAGCGGTGCGGCCCTTGCGGATCTCGTTGATCGCGCCGTTGAGCTTCTGGGCGCTGACCGCGCCCGCCTCGAGCGCCTGTTTCGCCGGGCTCTTCACCATGGCCAGCGCCGTCAGGATGCGCTCGACCGGGACGAAGCTGTCCCCGGCCTTGGTGGCCAGTTTCTCAGCCTCGGCCAGGACCCGCCCGGTGGCGGCGTCAAGATAGGTCTGGCTGCCGTCACCCGTCACCTTGGGCAGTTTGCCCAGCGACAGGTCCAGCGCCTGGCGCACCCGCTCGGGCGCGCCGCCGGCGCGCGAGATGAGGTTCGACGCCAGTCCCTGGTCGTCGTCCAGAAGCGCCTTCAAGAGGTGTTCGGGGGCGATGCGCTGGTGGCTTTCCCGCATCGCAATGGTCTGAGCCGCCTGGATGAATCCCTGGGCGCGCTCGGTGAACTTCTGCAAGTTCATCCTGTCTCTCCTTCTGCAAGCGCCCCGCGTGATCGCGATGCCCGCTCGGCGGCACATCCGGGCCGGGGCCTCGGATCATAGATGGGGCAGAGGGGGCGTTGGTGCAAGAATGCAACAGACGAAAAAGGGCGCCCCGTGGCGGGACGCCCTCAGCTGTTAGGTCAGGCCCGGCTTCGGCCGGTGGGCGAGCGGGTCAGTCCTCGCTGGCGCCCATGGCCTCGGTCGCCTGGCGCAGCCGCTCGAAGGCCTGCGCCGCGGCATCCGCCGCCGCCTCGGCCGCCTCGGCCGCTTCCTGGGCCGCCGCCTGGATCTGCTCGGCGCTGGCGCGTGCCTCCTCGGCCGCCGCCTGCGCCGCCCGTGCCGCGCGCGCGGCTTCGGTGGCGGTGGTGGTCAGGGCTTCGAGCTCCTCGTCGGTCAGCGTGGCCGCATCCGAGGCGCTGGCGGTGTCTTCGCCCGAGCTGCCTTCGGTGTCGCCCGAGGTCTCACCCTCGCTGCCCGAGGTCTCACCCTCAGCCGGTGCGCTCTCGGTCGAGCTGTCCGAGCCGCTTGCATCGGCGGTCTGGGTCTCATCGCCTGAGGTCTCGCCGTCGCCGGATGCGCTCTCGGTCGAACCTTCCGAGCCGCTTGCCTCGGCGGTCTGGGTGTCTTCGCCCGAGGTCTCGCCTTCACCGGATGCGCTCTCGGTCGCGCCCTCCGAGCCGCTGGCGTCGGCGGTCTGGGTCTCTTCGCCCGTAGTCTCGCCGTCGCCGGATGCGCTCTCGGTCGAGCCTTCCGAGCTGCTTGCGTCGGCGGTCTGGGTCTCTTCACCCGATCCTTCGCCCTCGCTGGACGCGCTCTCGGTCGCGTCCTCCGAGCCGCTGGTCTCGGCGCTCTGGGTGTCCTCACCCGAGGTCTCGCCTTCACCGGATGCGCTCTGGGTCGCGCCTTCCGAGCCGCTGGCGTCGGCTGTCTGGGTCTCTTCGCCCGAGGTATCACCTTCGCCGGATGCGCTCTCGGTCGCGCCTGCCGAACCGCTGGCGTCCGCCGTCTCGGTCTCGCCGCTTGCATCGCTGGAGGCGCTGTCACCCGAAGCTTCGCCGCCGCTGTCGTTGGCCCCTTCGGCGCTTGCGGTTTCGGTGCCTTCGGTGCTCTCGCCCGAGGTGTCGCTGCCTTCGGCGCTGTCCGCGCTGGCGGTCTCTGCGCTGCCGTCCGCGCTCTCGGAGCCAGAGGTGTCGCCCGAGGCATCGGCGTTCGTGGTCTCGCTACCCTCGCTGGAGGCATCCGCGCTGGCCTCACCGGAGCCCTCGGAGCCCTCGCCAGCTGCATCGTCGCTTGCCTCACCCGAGCCGTCGCCCGAAGCCGCGTCACCACCGTCCGCGCTCTCGGTCTCCGAACCGCTGGCCGCCGCGTCGGTGCTTTGAGCGTCGCTGCTCTCGCCGGAGGCCTCGGCGCTTTCACCCTCGGAACTATCACCCGAGGCTGCGCTGTCTGCGGCTTCGGTCTCGCCGGAAGTCTCTGAAGTGTCGCCCGAGGCGCTGTCGCCGGAGCTGTCGGAGCCTTCGCTGTCAGTCGAGGCCTCGGCGCTGTCACCGGAGGTCTCGGAGCTTTCGCCGGACGCGTCGGCTGCGTCACCCGAGGCGGCTTCGCCGGAGGCGTCGCTCTCGCTCTCGCCGCTGGCCTCGCCCGAGGCGTCTGCGCTCTGTTCGGCGGAGGCGTCGGCGCTCTCTTCGCCCGAGCCTTCACCCGATGCGTCTGCACTCTCTTCACCCGAGCCTTCGCCCGAAGCATCCGCGCTCTCTTCACCGGAACCTTCGCCCGAGGCGTCTGCGCTTTCTTCGCCCGAGCCCTCGCCCGACGCGTCTGCGCTTTCCTCGCCGGAGCCCTCGCCCGAAGCGTCCGCGCTTTCCTCACCGGAACCTTCGCCCGACGCGTCCGCGCTCTCGGTCTCGCCGCCCGCGGCTTCGCCTTCGCCGCTGGAGCTATCACCGGACCCCTCACCCGAGCCCTCGTCCGCCGGGGCGCTGGCTTCGGCCTGGGCCGAGGCGCTTTCCTCGCCGCCGCGTTCGCTCATGCTCACGGTCAGCGCGATGCCGAGCGCCACCACGGAGCCCGCGCCGACCACGATCGGCAGCACGCTGCGGGGCTGTTTCGCGGCGTCGCCCTTGGGCTTGGTCTCGGCGGGGTTGGACTCGGTCGTTCCGGCAGACTTGTCGTCAGACATCCTCAGGCTCCCATGTCAGATATGGTTCTTTCCTGATGAGGGAACGATGCCGGGTGGATTCCGTTCCCGTTCCCCTTTATCGCGACGCAAATAGCCGCGGAGACCGAGATGCAAGATGACCGTCTGATTGTCGCCCTGGACGTGCCCGACGCGCTGTCCGGCCTGAAGCTCGCCGAGACGCTGGGCGATGCGGTGGGCTTCTACAAGGTGGGCCTGGGCATGCTGACCGGCGGCGGGCTGGCGCTGGCCAACGAGCTGAAGACCGAGCACGGCAAGCGGATCTTCCTCGACATGAAGCTTTTCGACATCGGCCAGACGGTCGAGAACGCGGTGCGGGGCCTGGCGCAGTTCGAGATCGACTTCCTGACCGTGCACGGCGATCCGCATGTGGTGCGCGCCGCGATGGAGGGCGCCTCGGGCACCAAGACCAAGATCCTCGCCGTGACCATCCTGACCTCGCTCGACCGCGGCGACCTCGACGATTGCATGATCCGCGACGGCGCGGTGGCAGACCTGGTCGAGGAACGCGCGGGCCGGGCGCTCGAGGCCGGGGCCGACGGGGTCATCGCCTCGCCGCAGGAGGCCGCGCGGATCCGCGGGCTGGGCGCCGCCCAAGGCCGGCTGATCGTGACCCCGGGGGTGCGCCCCGCCGGGGCCGCGAGCGGCGACCAGAAGCGCATCGCCACGCCGGGCCAGGCGGTGTCGGACGGCGCCGATCACATCGTCGTCGGCCGGCCGATCTGGCAGTCGCCGGACCCCCGCAAGGCCGCCGAGGCGATCCTGCGCGACCTCGGCTGAGGCCCGGTTTCGCGGCCCGCGCGCCCGGCGCAAAATTTTTTTCGACAGGGGCGGAACCCACGGCACGAACCGGTCGTTCGGCCCATGTTCCCCAGGAGGTCTTCCCCTGTCCCTCGACCTCCACCGTGCCGGAGCCGAACCCTTCCCCTCGGCTCCGGCACCCCTTCCCCCAGATGATCAGATCCGCGCCTAGGCGCTGACCGAGCCCCCGCGCCGGGACGCCCCATTGCGGCGCGCCGCGCGCGGGCGCATCATGTGCCAAGCCCCAGTGTGACCTCTGAGACGATGCCCGCCCTCTGCCGCGATTGCCTGACCCAGTTCGACCTGGGCCCCCGCTGCCCGGCCTGCCGGTCGCGCCGCGTCGCGCGCCATGACGAGCTTTGGGATCTCTCCATCGCGCATATGGATTGCGACGCCTTCTATGCCTCGGTCGAGAAACGCGACAATCCCGAGCTCGCCGACAAGCCGGTGATCATCGGCGGCGGCCGGCGCGGCGTCGTCTCGACCGCCTGCTACGTGGCGCGGATCAAGGGCGTGCGTTCGGCCATGCCGATGTTCAAGGCGCTGGAGCTCTGCCCCGACGCGGTGGTGATCAAGCCGCGCATGAGCCTTTACGCCGAGATCAGCCGCGCGGTGCGCGACATGATGGAGGCGTTGACGCCCTCGGTCGAGCCGCTGTCGCTGGACGAGGCCTTCCTGGACCTCACCGGCACCGCCCGGCTGCACGGCGCGCCGCCCGCGGTGATGCTGGCCGGGCTGGTCAAGCGCATGCGCGACGAGCTGGGCATCACCGGATCGATCGGGCTCAGCCACAACAAGTTCCTGGCCAAGGTCGCCTCGGATCTCGACAAGCCCTTCGGCTTCGCGGTGATCGGCAAGGGCGAGACCCAGGAGTTCCTGCGCGACAAGCCGGTGCGGCTGATCTGGGGCGTCGGCGCGGCGACGCAGGAGGCGCTCGACCGGGCGGGCATCCGCAGCTTCGACGACCTTCTGCGCTGGGACGAGCGTGACCTGACGGCGCGCTTCGGCTCGATGGGCGCGCGGCTTTACCACCTGGCGCGCGGCGAGGACGCGCGGCGGATCTCGGCCCGGACGCCGGTGAAGTCGATCTCGAACGAGACCACCTTCCACGAGGACACCGGCGACCCGGATATCCTCGACGGCCACCTCTGGCGCATGGCCGAGAAGGTCGCCGACCGCGCCAAGGCCAAGGACCTCGCGGGCCGGGTCGTGGTGCTGAAGCTGAAGCGGGCCAATTTCGCGCTGATCTCGCGGCGCCACGCGCTGCGCGACGCGACCCAGATCGCCGACCGGATCTACCGCGAGGCCCGGGCGCTGTTTGACCAGGTGGAGGGCAAGGGGCCTTACCGGCTTTTGGGCGTCGGGCTCTCGGATCTGTGCAGCGCTTCGGTGGCGGACCGGACGCCGGACCTTCTGGACCCCGACGCCGCGAAGCGCAGCGCCGCCGAACGCGCGACGGACCGCATCCGCGACCGCTTCGGGCCGGATGCGATCCTCAAGGGGCGGGCGCTGCGCTGAGGCGCGGACCTCAGGCGTCACCCCTCAGGCGAAAAGCCGGTAGTAGAGCCCGTCGGGCAGCAGCATCCCCAGCTTGAAGACCCAGGAGAAGGGGTTCGGGAAGGCGCGCGAGAAACCGTCGGAATTCATATGCTCGAAGACGATGCGGGCGGCCTCCTCGGGGGCCATGATCTGCGGCATCTTGAAGTCGTTCTTCTCGGTCAGCCGGGTGCGGATAAAGCCGGGGCTCGCGAGCTGCACATGCACGTTGGTGCGGTGCAGATCGGCGTGCAGGCATTCGGCCAGCGACATCACCCCCGCCTTGGAGGAGGTATAGGCGAAGGAGCCCGGCAGCCCGCGGTAGCCCGTGAGCGAGCCGACCAGCACCACGTGGCCGTGGTCGCGCTCGATCATCCGCGGCACGACATGGCCCAGGAAGCGCATGGCGCCGAGGTAGTTCACCTCGGCCATCTTCACCGCCTTCTCGCCGTCCCATTCGGTCGCGCCGAAAGGCCAGTAGACCCCGGCGCAGAAGATCACCCCGTCGACATCGCCCACCTTGGCGGCAGCCTCGGCGCAGGAGGCCTCGTCGGTGACATCCATGGGCACGATCTCGACCCGGCTGTCGAGCCGCGTGGCCAGTTCACCCAGCGCCTCGGGGCTCCGGGCCGAGAGGACCAGCTCGGTGCCGACGCGGCTGAGCTGTTCGGCGATGGCCGCCCCCAGCCCCGCGCTCGCGCCCACGATCCAGTATCTCTTGCCGGTCCATTCCATCACGCTGTCTCCTTTGGTCGCATCGTCGCGATCAGCTCCGCGACCTTGATGCCGTATTTCCTGAACTGGCTGCGATTCATGATCGTTCCGTCGGGGGTCAGATACATCCAGTCCACCACGTCGAGCACATGCCCCCCGGCGTCCTCGTCGAGCTTCATCCGGTAGGAAAGCTGCACCGTCGGCCCGGACTGCCAGCCCTGCCCGGTGCCGATCACGTCGTCGGCGGTGGCCGTGATCCCGCCGTCCTCGGCCAGTTCGAGGAACCAGGCGCGGGTCTGCATCTCGCCGCTGTCGTATCGGAAGACCTCGCGCATGACGCCGCTGCGGGCGTCCCAGCTGGTTTCGAAATCCGCCGAGAAGCGCGAGACCACGCGGCCGAGCGGTCCGTAGACCACCCCGTCGCAGGACATCTTTCCGTTGAGGTGCCGGCGCAGGTCGAAGACCGGCGTGTCATCGCGGTAATGTTCGGGGGTCTGTCCGCGGAAACCGAGCTTCCAGCGCACGATCCAGACGACGGCGAGCGCGGCCAGCGCTCCGAGGAAAAAGGACAACACAGTCACGCGCTCAATCTTCCAGATTGGTGGCCCACAACAGCGTGAGCGCGACAAGTTTCAGAAGGCATGGCACCAACGCGTAGAGCAGGCTCAGGGTCCAGAGCGCCGCGTCGGAATTTTCGCTGCCCGAACGGAAGCCGGCGCTTTCCAGCGCAGGCAGGAGCGCCACCGCCGCGAAGGCCAGGGTGAACTTCTGGGCAAAGGACCAGAGCGAGAAGCCTTCGCTGCCCTGCGGGGCGATGCGCTCCATCCGCGCGGCGAAGATCGCCGGCAGAAGCGTCAGGTCGGCCCCGAGGGTGGCGCCCGAGGCCAGGCAGATCAGCGCGAAGGCCCAGAGGTCGTCCTGCCCCAGCGTCAGCGCGAAGGAGAAGGCCAGGATCGCCGCGACCATGGCCGCCATGAGCGCGCGCTTGCCGCCGATCCGCTCGGCCAGCCGCGACCAGAGCGGTGCCGCCGCCGCGGCGGCCAGGAAGAACAGCAGAAGCAAGGGCCCTTCCCAGCCCGCCGCGCCAAGCCGCGCCTCCACGAAGAACAGAAACAGCGTCGAGGTCACCGCCACCGGCGCGGCATTGGCCAGCGCCACGATCAGGAGCCGCCGCGCCACCCGGTCGCCCAAGACCGGGCCGAAGCCCTGCCCGGGCTCGGCGATGCCGCCCTGCCATTCCCGCCGCATCAAGAGCACCGCGATCCCGCAGAAGACCGCGAAGCCCAGGCTGAAGGTGGCGAAATCCGGCAGCTCCAGCGCCGCGAAGGCGGTCGGCAAAACCGCCGCCAGGCAGATCCCGAGAAGCCCGCCGGTCTCGCGCCAGCGGGCGAGCTTCAGATGCCCCTGGTCGCCCAGCGTACCTGCCTTGGCGACACCGCGGGCGTAGAAGGTGATGGTCAGGAAGGAGAAGGCCGAGAAGACCATGGTCAGCGTCAGCGCGAACCAGACCGCCGGGGCGATGGGCGGGGCCACGGCGAAAAGCCCGACCATGCCCGCGCCCATGACCAGCGCCGCCAGCGCCACGGCCAGCCCCCGCGCCCGCCCGAGCCGGGCCGAGAGCCAGCCGAAACCCGGATCCTGAACCAGGTCCAGAAGCCGGAGCGCAAACAGGATGCCGCCCAGCGCGCCGAGGCTCACCGCGTAGCTGTCGGCGTAGAACTTCGGCGCGTGAATGTAGATCGGCAGCCCCGCCGCCGAGAGCGTTCCGGCGAAGACCGCGTAGCCCCAGAGGTTCTGTGGCGCCGCGGCGCTCACCGCGAGACCTCTTCGACGGGCGGCTCGGGCCGCGCCCGGTAGCGCGCGCCCTTCCACCAGAGCTTCAGCGCCTGCCAGTGGATCAGCGCCAGCACCCGGCGCGAGCCGAAGGGCCGGCGCAGGAGCGCGCGCAGCGCCGAGCCGGTGCTCAAGGGCCGCCGCGCGCCGGTCAGCGTGGCGATCACGCCCTCCTCGCCGCCGCCCGCGGAGAAGTCGATCCAGATGCCCAGCCGCTCGGGCCTGATGTCGAAGCGGAAGGTGTAGCCCCCCGAGATCGGCTGGAAGGGCGAGACGTGGAAGATCTTCGTCGCTGCCAGCCGGTCCTCCGGCGCGATCTCCGCCATGTCGGGGCGATGCGCGAGGTAGCTGTGCCGGTCCCCGAAGGTATTGGTCACCTCGGCGATCACCGCGATCAGCCGATCCTCCGCGTCATGGGCGAGCCAGAAGCTCACCGGGTTGAAGACATGGCCCAGGACCCGCGGCTGGGCGAGGAGCAGAAGCCGCCCCTCGGCGCGGATCTGATGCGCCGCCAGCACCTCGCGTGCCCAGGCGGCCCCGCGCCCCTGCCCCGGCGGGCCGCCGTGGTCGCTGTCCCGCAGCGACAGGACATTCGCCCGATTGCGCGAGAAGAGCCGTGGCGCCGTGACCTCGGCCTCGGCGTCCAGGCACAGGTAATCGACGCCATAGCGGAAGGCGTTCTTCACCGCCCCTTTGCGGCCGTGCCAGGTCTGGCCCGCGATATGGTCGACCCGGCTCATGCCGCGGCGCTGGCCTCCGCGCGGCCCATAAGCGCCTCGGCCACCTCCAGCGCCGAGGACAGCCCGTCCTCGTGGAAGCCGTTCTTCATCCAGGCGCCGCAGAACCAGGTGCGGTTCTCGCCGTTCATCGCCGCGACCAGCTGCTGGGCCTCCAGCGCCTCGAGGTCGTAGACCGGGTGCCGCAGCACCGTCTCGTCCCAGATCAGCTCCTCGCGGATGCTGCGGGTCGAATTCAGGGTGACGAAACAGGGATCCTCCTTGGGGATCGGCTGCAGCGAGTTCATCCAGTAGGTCAGGTCGATGGTGTTCATCGCGCGCTGGCTGTCCTCGGTGTAGTTCCAGGAGGACCAGACCTTGCGGCTGCGCGGCATGATGGCCTCGTCGCCATGCAGGACCACGCGGTTGGGCTGGTAGCGGATCGCCCCCAGCGCCGCCTGCTCCTGCACCGAGGCATCCGACAGAAGCGCCAGCGTGTCGTCGGAATGGGTGGCGAAGACCACCTCGTCGTAGCGCTGCCACTCGCCGCCTTCGTGGCGGATCTCCACCCCCTCGGCGTCGCGGCGCACGCCTGCGACCGGCGCGCCCAGGCGGATCTCGGCGCCCTTGGCGCGCAGCGAAGCCTCGAGCCGGCGGACGTATTCCACCGAGCCGCCCGCGACGGTGTACCACTGGTGCTGGCCGGTGGCGCTCAGAAGCGCGTGGTTCTCGAAGAAGTTCACCAGCGCATGGGCCGGGAAATCGAGGATCTTCTCGGTCGGCGTCGACCAGATCGCGCCGGAGAGCGGCAAGAGGTAATAATCCCGGAACCAGGGCCCGGTGCGCAGCGCCTCGAGGAAATCCCCCAGGCTCTGGCTGCGGTCCCGCGAGGAGGCCAGCGCCCGCGCGTTGAAGCGGAAGATGTCGCGCACCATGCGCAGGAAGCGCGGGTTGGCGACATTGCGCGGCTGGGCGAACAGCGCCCCCAGCGAGGCCAGCCCGTATTCCAGCCGTCCGCCCGAAAGTGAGGCCCCGAAGCTCATGTTCGACTTGACCACCGGCACGTCGAGCGCCGCGAAAAGCCGCGCCATCTCCGGGTAGTTGGCGTAGTTGAAGACGATGAAGCCGGTGTCGACGGGCTGGTCGCCGTTCCGCCCCGCGATCTTGGTGCGGGCATGGCCGCCGAGGCGCGGTTCGGCCTCGATCAGCGTCACCTCATGGGCCTCGCAGAGCGCATGAGCCGCCCCCATTCCCGAGATTCCCGCACCGATCACGGCGATGCGCTTGGGCCCGGAAGGGCGAGATTCGAAGGGCATGTCGGAACTTCTCCGCCTGTCAGTCACTTTGTCGGTTACGCGAGACACGGACCGGCGGATGAAAAAGATCCAAATCGCACGGCAGCGTGATCCGGTGGCGCCTGACCACCGTAACCAGACCATGACGGGTTACATGGATCACGACTGCAGCTCTGTCGAGGCATCGGTGGCACCGATCCTCGCGAGTGCCCCGCGCGGCACGCCCACCCCGGCGCGGACGACGGGGCAGGACTGGGTCGCCGAGATGCTGCTGGTGCGGGACGACCGCTGCGAGGGCTCCTTCGCGGCGCTCTTCCAGCATTTCGCCCCGCGCCTGAAGGCCTTTCTCATCCGCTCCGGGCTCACTCCGGCCCATGCCGAGGACGTCGCCCAGGACGTGATGCAATCGGTCTGGCGCAAGGCGCATCTCTTCGACCCCCGGCGCGCCAGCGTCGCGACTTGGATCTACGCCATCGCGCGCAACCGCCGCATCGACCTTCTGCGCCGCCATGCCCGTCCCGAACCCGAGGATCTGCCCTGGGGCCCCGAGGCCGAACCGGACCAGGCCGAGGTCATCGCGCTGAAACAGGACAGCGAGGCTCTGCGCGAGGCGCTGAAGCTCCTGCCCGAGAAACAGCGCGTGCTGATCGAGAAGGCCTATTTCGGCGACCTCACCCATTCCCAGATCGCGCATGAGACCGGCCTGCCGCTCGGCACGATCAAGTCCCGCATCCGCCTGGCGCTCGACCGCTTGCGCCACGCCCTCTCCTGAGGCCACACGATGATCTCGCATCACCTCCCCGACGACCTGCTCATGGCCTATTCCGCCGGCGCCCTGCCGGAGGCCTTCGAGCTCGCGGTCGCGACCCATCTCTCGCTCTGCCCCGACTGCCGCGCCGGCGCGGAAAGCTACGACCACGTCGGCGGCGCGCTCCTGGAAGACGCCGAGGAAGCGCCGCTCTCCCCCGGCGCCCTGCAGGAGACGCTGGCCGCCCTGCGCGCCGGTCCCGCGCGCGACCTGCCCGAGCGCCCCGCGACGGCGCCCGACCCGGTGCTGCCCGCGCCCTTGGCGCGCTACACCGGCGGCGGGCTCGACCGGGTGGCCTGGCGCGCCGCCGGGCGCGGCGTGAAACAGGCGATCCTGCCGATGCAGGACAAGCGCGCCACCGCGCGGCTCCTGTCGATCCCCGCGGGCGCGGCCATGCCCGACCACGGCCACCGCGGCACCGAGATCACGGTGGTGCTGCAGGGCGCCTTCGCCGATGCCGACGGCACCTTCGCGCGCGGCGACGTCGAGGTCGCCAGCGCCGAGCTCGACCACATGCCGGTTGCCGATATCTCCGAGGATTGCATCTGCCTGGCCGTGACCGACGCGCCCCTGCGCTTCAAGGACCTGCTGCCGCGCCTCGCCCAGCCCTTCCTGCGGATCTGAGCGCTTAAAGGGCGGCGCCACGGCTCGCCGCTAAGCCTTGGCGCGCCGCACCCCCAGATTGCGGCCCAGCGACGCGACCGGCCTAAGCGCCTCCGCGTCACCACGCATGGCGCGTGGCGCTATTCGTCGGCTCCGCCGTGTCGCGACACCACGCATGGCGCGTGGCGCCATCCGTCAGCCCCGCCATCACGCCGCACCCGGCGCGCACCCGCGACACCAGACATCGCACGGGACACCACCTAACGGCTCAGCCACACCCGCACAGCCGGCCCGCCCAACGACACGAAGCGCCAAGGCGCGCAAAACGCGCCCACCCAACTCTCAAACACGAAAAACAGCCCCCAGCCCAGGCGCACCCTAAACAAAGCCGCCCCTCTTCCAGGCTTCAGCTTGTCCAAATACCTCGGGGGTGAATGCGGGCCGAAAGGCCCGCAGAGGGGGCAGAGCCCCCTACGGGTCCGGGGGGCCGCAGGCGCCCCGGACCCCACTCACATGGCCAGCCTCAGCTTTTCTTGCGCTTCGGCGGGATCAGGTCGGTGATCGTCCCTTCGAACATCTCGGCCGCGAAGTTCACCGTCTCCGAGAGCGTCGGATGCGGGTGGATCGTATGGCCGAGGTCCACCGCGTCGGCGCCCATCTCGATGGCCAGCGCCACCTCGGAGATCAGGTCGCCGGCGTTGGTGCCGACGATGGCGCCGCCGATGACGCGGTCGTCCTCGGGGTCGAAGATCAGCTTGGTCAGCCCTTCCGAGCGGCCGTTCGACAGCGCCCGGCCCGAGGCCGCCCAGGGGAAGACCCCCTTCTCGATCTTCAGCCCGCGCTCCTTGGCCTGGGCCTCGGTGACGCCGCACCAGGCGACCTCGGGGTCGGTATAGGCCACCGAGGGGATCACCCGGGCGTCGAAGGCGCGCTTCTCGCCCGAGGCCACTTCCGCGGCCACCTTGCCCTCGTGCACCGCCTTGTGGGCCAGCATCGGCTGGCCGACCACATCGCCGATGGCGAAGATATGCGGCACATTGGTGCGCTGGAACTCGTCGACCTCGATGAAGCCGCGGTCGGTCACCGCGACGCCGGCCTTCTCGGCGGCGATCTTGCCGCCGTTGGGGCTGCGGCCGACCGAGACCAGCATCTTGTCGAAGATCTCGGTCTGGGCCTCGCCCTTGGCGTCCTCCCAGGTGACCTTGAGCCCGTTCTTCTGGGCCTTCACCTCGGTGACCTTGGACTTGGTGTGGATGGTCATCCGACCTTCCATGCGCTTCTGCAGCGGCTTGACGATGTCCTTGTCGGCGCCGGGCAGGATCTGGTCCATCATCTCGATCACCGTCACATCGGCACCGAGCGCGTCATAGACCGTGGCCATCTCGAAGCCGATGATGCCGCCGCCGAGGACGCACATCTTCTTCGGGATCGGATCGAGCTCGAGCGCGCCGGTGGAATCGACCACCCGGTCGTCGTCATGCGGCACGAAGGGCAATTCCACCGGCTGCGAGCCGGCGGCGATGATGCATTGGTCGAAGGTCACGACCTGGGTGCCGTCCTTGCCGGCGACCTCGATCGAATTGGCGCCGGTGAAGCTGCCGGTGCCCTCGACCACGGTGACCTTGCGCTGCTTGGCCATGCCCGCGAGCCCGCCGGTCAGCTTGCCGACGACGTCGTTCTTCCAGCCGCGCAGCTTCTCGGCGTCGACCTTGACCTTGCCGAAGGAGAGGCCGTGGTCCGACATCTCCTCGGTCTCGGTGATCACCTTGGAGGCATGCAGCAGCGCCTTCGAGGGAATGCAGCCGACGTTCAGGCAAACCCCGCCGAGCGAGGCGTAGCGCTCGATCAGGATGACCTTCTTGCCGAGGTCTGCGGCCCGGAAGGCGGCGGTGTAGCCGCCCGGGCCGGAGCCCAGGACCACCAGGTCGGCGTGGTGATCGCCCGAGCCCGAGGCCGTGCCGGCCGCCGCCTTGGGCGCCTCGGCAGCGGGGGCCTTGGGGGCCTCGGCGGGCTCGGAGGCACCGCTGTCGGCATCGCCCGCGCCTTCCGCGGCCTCGAGGACCAGGATCACGTCACCCTGCGAGAGGGTATCGCCTTCCTTGACCTTGATCTCGGTGATCTTGCCGGCGCCCGAGGAGGGCACCTCCATGGTCGCCTTGTCGCTCTCCAGCTCGATCAGCGGGTCTTCCTCGGCGACGGTGTCGCCGACGCTGACCAGGACCGAGACCACAGGCACGTCCTTGAAGTCGCCGATATCGGGAACCTTGATTTCCATGATGCTCGGACCTCTTCGTTACAGCATGATCCGGCGCGGATCGGCCAGAAGGTACTTCAGATGCGCGTTGAAGCGCGCGGCGAGCGCGCCGTCGATGGCGCGGTGGTCGTAGCTCAGCGACAGCGGCAGCATGTTGCGCGGCACGAACTGCTCGCCGTCCCAGACCGGCGCCATCTTGGAGCGCGAGAGCCCCAGTATCGCCACCTCGGGCGCGTTCACGATGGGGGTGAAATGCGTCCCCCCGATGCCCCCGAGCGAGGAGATGGTGAAGGTCGCGCCCTGCATCTGGTCGCCCTTCAGCTTGCCCTCGCGGGCCGCGCCGGAGAGATCACCCAGCTCTTTGGAGATCTCCACGATGCCCTTGCGGTCGGCGTCCTTCAGCACCGGCACCACCAGCCCGTTGGGCGTGTCCGCGGCAAAACCGATGTTGTAGAAATGCTTGCGGATCAGCTTGTCGCCGTCGGGGTGGATCGAGGAGTTGAACTCCCAGTGCTTCTTCAGCGCGCCGACGCAGGCCTTGATGATGAAGGACAGGAGCGTGACGCGGTAGCCTTGCTCCTTGGCCTCGGTGTCGAGCTCCTTGCGATACTTGTCGAGCTCGGTGATATCCGCTTCCTCGTTGTTGGTGACATGCGGAATGTTCAGCCAGGAGCGGTGCAGCGCCGGGCCCGAGAGCTTCTTGATCCGGCTCATCTCGACGTCTTCCACGGGGCCGAACTTCGAGAAGTCGACCGCCGGGATCGGCGGGATGCCCATGCCGCCCTGGGCGGCGCCACCGGCGGCGGCGGGCGCGGCCTGGGACTTCAGCGCCTTCTCCACGTCCTCGCGCAGGATGCGGCCCTTGCGGCCGGTGCCGTTCACCGTCGAGAGGTCGATCTCGACCCGGCGGGCGAAGGCCCGCACGGACGGCGAGGCATGGACCCGGCCGAAGCCCTTGTCGGTCACCGGCGCGGGCGCCGCCGCGGCGGGGGCCGAGCTCTGCTGGGGCGCGGCGGCCTTCGGGGCCTCGGGCTCGGCGGCCTGGGCGGGCGCGGATTTCTCCTCGCCGCCGCCGCTGTCGCCCGAACCGCTGTCCGCGGCCTCGACGATCAGGATCACGTCCCCTTGCGAGACGTTGTCGCCTTCCGCGACCTTGATCTCCTTCACGGTGCCCGCGTGGCTCGAGGGCACTTCCATGGTGGCCTTGTCGCTCTCGAGCTCGATCAGGGGGTCTTCCTCGGCGATCGTGTCGCCCACGCTCACCAGAACCGAGATCACCGGCACATCCGAGAAATCGCCGATATCGGGAACTTTCACTTCGGTCGTCATGTCGTCTGTCTCCTCGTGTCCGCGATCAGCTCAGGCGCGGGTTCGGCTTGCCGCCGTCGATGTCGTATTTGTCGAGAGCCTTCTGCAGCTCCTTCTCGCTCACCGCGCCATCGCGGTAGAGTTCGGCCATGGCCGTCGCCGCGATGTGGTTGGCGTCGACCTCGAAGAAGCGGCGCAGGTTCTCGCGGCTGTCGGACCGGCCGAAGCCGTCGGTGCCGAGCACCGTGAAGCGGTTCGGCACGAAGGCCCGGATCTGTTCGGCGAAGTTCTTCATGTAGTCGGTCGCGGCGATGACCGGCCCCTTGGTGCCGTCCAGAAGCTGGGTGACATAGGGCACGCGCTCTTCGCCGAGCGGGTTGAGCCGGTTGTGGCGCACCGCGTCCTGGCCGTCGCGGGCCAGTTCGTTGAAGGAGGTCGCCGACCAGATGTCCGAGCTGACGCCGAAGTCTTCCTTGAGCATCTCGGCCGCCCGGATCGCCTGCATCAGGATCGTGCCCGAGCCCATCAGGTTGACGTGCTTCTTGCCCGGCCGCGCGGTCTTCTGCATCCGGTAGAGGCCCTTGATGATGCCTTCCTCGGCGCCCGTGGGCATTTCGGGGTGGGCGTAGTTCTCGTTCATCAGGGTGATGTAGAAGTAGACGTCCTCCTGGTCGGCATACATGCGCTTGAGGCCGTTCTGCACGATCACCGCCACTTCATAAGAGAAGGTCGGGTCATAGCTGACGCAGTTCGGGATGGTGCCGGCCAGGATGTGGCTGTGGCCGTCCTCGTGCTGGAGCCCCTCGCCGTTCAGGGTGGTCCGCCCGGCGGTGCCGCCCAGAAGGAAGCCCCGCGCGCGGCTGTCACCGGCGGCCCAGGCGAAATCGCCGATCCGCTGGAAGCCGAACATCGAGTAGAAGATGTAGAAGGGGATCATCGGCACGCCATGGGTCGAATAGGCGGTCGCCGCGGCGATCCAGTCGGCCATGGAGCCGGCCTCGTTGATGCCCTCCTGGAGCACCTGGCCGTCCTTGCTCTCCTTGTAATACATCATCTGGTCGGCGTCCTGGGGCGTGTAGTTCTGCCCCAGCGGGTTGTAGATGCCGACCGAGCGGAACAGCCCCTCCATGCCAAAGGTGCGGCTCTCGTCCGGCACGATCGGCACGAGATACTTGCCGATCTCCTTGTCGCGCAGCAGCGTCGTCAGGATCCGCACGAAGGCCATGGTCGAGGAGAACTCGCGGTCACCCGAGGACTGCAGCTCCTTCTTGAACTTGTCGAGCCCCGGCACCTCGAGCTTCGGCGCGTCGGAATTGCGCTTGGGGAACTCACCCCCCAGCTCTTTCCGGCGGTCGGCCAGGTAGCTCTTCTGCGCGTTGTTCAGCGTGACGAAAGGCACCTTCTCCAGGTCCTTGTCGTCGATCGGGATGCGGAAGCGGTCGCGCATCGCCTTGAGCTGGTCGATCTGCATCTTCTTCGACTGGTGGGCGGTGTTCATGCCCTCGCCGGCCGAGCCCATGCCGTAGCCCTTCACCGTCTTGACCAGGATGCAGGTCGGCTGCCCCTCGGTGTGGGTGGCGCGGTGGTAGGCGTTGTAGACCTTCTTGATGTCGTGGCCGCCGCGGCGCAGGGCCCAGATCTCGTCGTCGGTCCAGTCCTTCACCAGCTCCGCGGTCTCGGGGTATTTGCCGAAGAAATGCTCGCGGATGTAGGCGCCGTCCTTCGATTTGAAGGTCTGGTAGTCGCCGTCGATGGTCTCGTCCATGAGCTGGCGCAGCTTGCCCGAGGTGTCGCGCTCGAGAAGTTCGTCCCAGCCGCGGCCCCAGAGCAGCTTGATCACCTGCCAGCCCGCGCCCCGGAAGTTGCCCTCGAGCTCCTGCACGATCTTGGAGTTGCCGCGCACCGGGCCGTCGAGCCGCTGCAGGTTGCAGTTGATCACGAAGATCAGGTTGTCGAGCCCCTCGCGCGCGGCAATGGAGATCGCGCCCAGGCTTTCGGGCTCGTCCATCTCGCCGTCGCCGAGGAAGGCCCAGACCTTGCGGTCGGCGGCGTCGATCAGACCGCGGTTGTGCATGTATTTCATGAACCGCGCCTGGTAGACCGCCATCATCGGCCCGAGGCCCATGGAGACGGTGGGGAACTGCCAGTAGTCCGGCATCAGCCAGGGGTGCGGATAAGACGACAGCCCGCCGCCATCGACCTCGGAGCGGAAGGACTTCAGGTCCTCCTCCGACAACCGGCCTTCCATGAAGGAGCGCGCGTAGATGCCCGGGATCACGTGGCCCTGGAAGAAAACCAGGTCGCCGCCGTGCATCGTCGATTTCGAGCGCCAGAAGTGGTTGAGCCCCACGTCATAGAGCGCCGCCGAAGAGGCGAAGGAGGCGATATGCCCGCCGATGCCGTCCTTTTCCTTGTTGGCGCGGACCACGGTCGCCATGGCGTTCCAGCGGTTGATGGTGCGGATGCGCCATTCCATCTCGCTGTCGCCCGGCAGGTCGATCTCGTCATCGGGCGAGATGGTGTTCTGATAGGGGGTGGTGGCCGAGAAAGGCAGGTTGGCGCCGGCCGCCCGGGCCTGCTGCACCGATTTGTCGAGCAGGAAATGCGCGCGGTTCGGGCCGTCGCGCAGGATCACGTCCTCGATCGCCTCCTGCCATTCCTTCGATTCGACGGGATCGATGTCGTTCGGCGTATCTCTCATGAGCCCTCTTCCCTAAATCGCGGCGCTGCGCGCCAGAATTTGTTTAGCGTTGAACTTAATCGCTCCCCGCGCGGCGTGCCAGACACGGGGCAGAGCCCTGCCCCCGGCACCCAGCCGTTGGGCTAGCGTTAACAGGGTATGCTCCGGGCGCATAGGTGGGTGCTTGAATAACTGCCATGCGGGCGCCGCATGACAATTTGTTCAAGGGTGAACAAAATTTCACTCCCCTGATCGGTGCCAAGGCACGCCTCCCTCGCCGGTCCACCCGCCGCGCATCTGGCGGCGCGATCGGGTGGTCTTCGGTTGCGCGCGGATGCCGAAAGGCCCCGCCGCTCGTCTCAGGGTGAACGACTTAGGTGCCGTAAGGAAAGAGGAAATATCCTGCGTGTCCCGGGGCGGCGGATTGCCCGCAGGCCCGGGGCACGGGGGAGGCCCGCCGGGGGCCTCCCGGGCGCCCGGATCAGTCCTCGCCGAGCTGCGCCAGTTCCCGCGCCGAGAGCGCCCGGGGCTCGACCTCGACCTGGCTCATCTGGGCAAACCGCTCGTTCGGCGGCACGACGCTCAGGCTTTCGAACTTGCGCGCCGAGGGCAGCACCCGTCCTTCGAGCGAGCCGACCGAGCGGTTGTAGGCCTCGACCGAGGAGCGCAGGCTGCGCCCGACCTTGTCGAGATGCTCCGCGAAGGTGCCCAGCCGGTCGTAGATCTCCTTGGCGACGCGCTGCACCTCGGCGGCGTTCTCGGCCATCTTCTCCTGCTGCCAGCCGTAGGCGATGGCCTTGATCAGCGCCATGAGCGTGGTCGGCGTGGCGATCAGCACGCGCTTCTCGAAGCCGAACTCCAGAAGGCCCGGATCGGCCTCGCAGGCCGCCGAGACGAAGGTCTCGCCGGGGATGAACATCACGACGAAATCCGGCGTGCTGTCGAGCTGGTCCTGGTAGGCCTTGGAGGCGAGCCCCTTGATGTGCTCGCGCACCTGCCGGGCGTGGCGCTGGATGTGGGTCTCGCGCGCCTCGGGCGTCTCGGCCTCGAGCGCGTCGAGATAGGCGTCGAGCGGCGTCTTGGCGTCGACGATGATGCTCTTGCCGCCGGGGATGCGCACCTGGGCGTCGGGGCGGCGGCGGCCCTCGTCGGTCTCCATCGAGCTTTCCGACAGGAAGTCGACCTCTTCGGTCATGCCGGCCATCTCGAAGACCTGGCGCAGCTGCATCTCGCCCCAGCGGCCGCGGGTCTTGGGCGCGCGCAGCGCCTGCACCAGCTTGCGGGTCTCGGAGTTCAGCGTGGTCTGGCCCTGGGTGAGCTGTTCGACCTGGGTGCGGATCGCGCCATAGGCCTCGTTCCGGGCCTTCTCGATCTCGCCCATGCGTTCGTCGAATTTCACCAGCCGGTCCTGCAGGGGCTTCACCAGGTTGCCGATCGCCTCCTGCCGGGTGGTCAGCTCCTTCTCGGCGCTTTCCTTGTGCTTCTCGAAGCGCTCGGTGACGAGGTTCAGGAACTTCTGGGAGTTGTTCTCGAGCACATTGCCCGCCAGCGCCGAGAACTTGTCCTCGAGCTGTTTGCGGATGTCGCGCAGCTCGGTCAGCTTTTCCTCGTGGGCGCGGGTCAGGGCATCCATCTCGGCCTCGAGCCGGGCGCTGCGCTCCTGCGCGTCGTAGCGCGAGCGGCGCTCGTCCTGCAGCTCCTGTTCGAGCTGTGGCAGCCGCTCCGCCCGGGTCGTCGCGGCGGAAAGCTCGGCGCCCATCCGGGCCACCTCCTGCCGTTCGGCCTCGAGCGCGCGGCGCGCCCCTTCCAGCGCCTCTCCGCGCCGCGCAAGCCGCAGGCCCAGCACCGGAAGCGCCACCAGCAGCACCGCCAGCACGGCGAGAAGCGGGACCAGGTAGGTCTCGGCCAGGGCAAGAAGATCAAAAGGCACACTCATGTCGCGGGCTTTCCAAAAAAGGGTCGAACCGGTCGAGGGGACGACAGCCGGGCGCGCCTCAGCTCCGCCCGAACAGCTTCTCGATGTCGGCCAGTTTCAATTCGATATACGTGGGCCGTCCGTGGTTGCACTGGCCCGAATGCGGTGTCGCCTCCATCTCGCGCAGGAGGGCGTTCATCTCTTCGCCGCGCATCCGGCGGCCCGAGCGGATCGAGCCGTGGCAGGCGACGCGGCTCAGGATCGCCTCGATCTTCTCCTGCACCAGCCGCGCGCCGCCGCCTTCCGACAATTCGTCCAGCACGTCGCGGATCAGCGCCTCGGCGTTGACCTCGCCCAGAAGCGCCGGCGTCTCGCGCACCGCCACGGCGCTGCCGCCGAAGGGTTCGATGGTCAGCCCGAGGCGCGACAGCTCCTCGGCGGCCTCGAGCAGGAGCGCACAGTCGCCGGCGGAAAGCTCCACCACCTCGGGGATCAAGAGCGCCTGGGCCGCGACGCCGTTCTCGGCCATCTGGCGCTTCAGCCGCTCGTAGACCAGCCGCTCGTGCGCGGCGTGCTGGTCGACGATGACCATACCGGTCTCGGTCTGGGCGATGATGTAATTCTCGTGCACCTGCCCGCGCGCGGCCCCGAGCGGCAGCGCCTCCACGGGTTCGGCCTCGGGCGCGGGGGGCTGCCCCGGCGCGGGCGCATCGGCGGGGTCCTCGAACTGTGTCTCGACCCGGCCCGACCAGGCGTGCTGCATCTCGGCAAAGCCCGGCGCGGGGGCCTGGGCGGCGCGCGCGGAAGCCAGCGCCCGGGGGCCGGGGCGGTCCATCTGGTAGATGCGCGGCGGGCCCGAGGCCTCGGGCCGCATGGCGCCCAGCGCCGCCTCGGCCACGGTGGAAGACGCCCGGTGCCCGGCCTCGGCCAGCGCGTGTTTCAGCCCCGAGACCACCAGCCCGCGCACGGTGCCGGGATCGCGGAAACGCACCTCGCTTTTGGCCGGATGCACGTTCACATCGACCTGCCGCGCGTCGCAGGAGATGAACAGCGCCACCGCCGGATGCCGGTCGCGGCTGAGGAAATCCGCATAGGCCCCGCGCAGCGCGCCCAGGAGCAGCCGGTCCTTCACCGGCCGGGTGTTGACGAAGAAATGCTGCGCCACCGCCGCGCCGCGCGAATAGGTCGGCAACCCCGCGAGGCCGGTCATGCGGATGCCCTCGCGCTCGGCCTCGATGGGGATGGCGTTCTCGGTGAACTCACGCCCCATGATCTGGGTGAGCCGCCCCGAGAGCGCCTCGAAGAGATCGCCCGAAACCGGATCGGCGCGGAAGGTGACCCGCCCCTCGCCGCCGCCCGAGACGTCGCGCAGGGTGAAGCCGATGCCCGGCTCGGCCATGGCCAGGCGGCGCAGGATCTCGCCCACCGCCTGGGCTTCGGCCCGGTTGGTGCGCATGAACTTGAGCCGCGCGGGCGTGGCGTAGAACAGGTCGCGCAGGGTGACGATGGTGCCCCGGCGCAGCGCCGCGGGGCGCACCTGCTCCATCACCCCGCCCGAGACCGCGATCTCGGCGCCCTCGGCCCCTTCGGCGCGGCTCTGGATCGTCAGCCGGCCCACCGCGCCAAGCGAGGGCAGCGCCTCGCCGCGAAAGCCGAAGCTGCGGATGTTCAGAAGGTCCGAGCCGTCGATCTTCGAGGTGGCATGGCGCGACAGCGCCAGCGGCAGGTCCTCGGGCGTCATGCCGACGCCGTCGTCGCTGACCCGGATCAGGGTCTTGCCGCCGTCGGCGATCTCCACCCCGATGCGGCGGGCGCCGGCGTCGATGGCGTTCTCGACCAGCTCCTTGACCGCCGAGGCGGGCCGTTCGACCACCTCGCCCGCCGCGATACGGTTGATCGCCGAATCGTCGAGCTGCCGGATCGTCGGGCGGATATTGGGGCTGTGAGAGGTCATAACGCCATATCTAGCATGGCTGCCTATGATTCTGAAACGGCGATTCCGGGGCATGAGGGCCCGGGCGGCGGCCCTACGCCGGGGCTGGCCGAACCGCCCCCAAAGCGCCCTCAGCCCACCGCGTTCGGCACCTCGCGGCCCGCGAAGAAGGCGTCAAGGTTGTCGAGCACCATGTGCCCCATGGCCTCGCGCGTCTCGGCGGTGGCCGAGCCCATATGCGGCAGCAGCACGACGTTTTCCAGCGCCCGCAGCGCCTCGGGCACATGCGGCTCCTCGGCGTAGACGTCCAGCCCCGCGCCGCGGATCGCGCCCGATTGCAGCGCGCGGATCAGCGCCGGCTCGTCGATCACGTCGCCCCGCGCGGTGTTCACCAGCACGCCCTCGGCGCCCAGCGCCGCCAGCGCCTCGGCGCCGATCATGCCGGTGTTATCGCCGCCCCCGGACATGTGCAGCGAGACCACGTCGGCCTCGGCGCAGACCGCCTCGATCGAGCCGCGCCGCTCGGCCTCGAGGCCCGCCAGCCGCTCGGGCGCGACCTCGGAGCGGTTGTAGTAGATCACCTTCATGCCGAAGCCGTGCTGCGCCCGCCGGGCCGTGGCGATGCCGATCCGGCCCATGCCGAGGATGCCCAGCGTCTTGCCGCTGAGCTTGCTGCCGATGAGCTGCGTGGGCTTCCAGCCGTCCCAGCCACCCGCGCGCACCAGCCGCTCGCCCTCGGCGGTGCGTCGCATCGCCATGAGCATCAGCGTCAGCGCGATGTCGGCGGTGCAATCGGTCAGCACGCCCGGCGTGTTGGTCACCGTGATGCCCGCCGCCCGCGCGGCCGCCACGTCGATGTGGTTGAAGCCCACCCCGAAGTTGCCGATCACCCGGGTCCGGGGATTGCCGGCGAAGAGATCGGCCGAGAGGCTGTCGGTCACCGTCGGGCAGATCGCGTCGTAGCCTTGCAGCGCCTCGGCCAGTTCCGCGGGCGAGAGCACGGCATCCTCGGTGTTCAGCCGCGCGTCGTAGTCGCGCGCCGCCCGCGCCTCGCAGGCCTCGGGCCACTTCCGGGTGATGAGAATTCTGTGCTTCGCCATGCGGCTCTCTCCTGCCTTTTCCCGAGACCTACCGCCCCGGTCCCGGTCGGCACCACCCCTTTCCGCGCCCGCTGCCGCGAAAAGGAAACCCGTGGTCGCTTCCAGACGCATGGGCGCGGCGGAAAACGGATTGTTCGGAGGTGGCGTCTGCGGCACCCAGGTCCCGCAGCGCGAGACAGAAGGCCCGGCGGGCGCTACGAGGGACAGATGGCACATAAATCCGATATCGAGATCGCCCGTGCGGCGACGAAGAAGCCGATCCAGGAGATCGGCGACCGCCTCGGCATTCCCGGCGCGGCGCTTTTGCCCTACGGCCACGACAAGGCCAAGGTCGGGCAGTCCTTCATCGACGGGCTGGCGGACCGGCCCGACGGCAAGCTGATCCTGGTCACCGCGATCAACCCCACGCCCGCGGGCGAGGGCAAGACCACCACCACGGTGGGCCTCGGCGACGGGCTCAACGCCATCGGCAAGAAGGCCGCGATCTGCATCCGCGAGGCGAGCCTCGGGCCGAACTTCGGGATGAAGGGCGGCGCCGCGGGCGGCGGCTATGCCCAGGTCGTCCCGATGGAGGACATGAACCTGCATTTCACCGGTGATTTCCACGCCATCACCAGCGCCCACAACCTGCTGTCGGCGATGATCGACAACCACATCTACTGGGGCAATGCGCTCGAGATCGACCTGCGCCGCGTGGTCTGGAAGCGGGTCATCGACATGAACGACCGGGCGCTGCGCCAGATCACCGCCTCGCTCGGCGGGGTGGCCAACGGCTTCCCGCGCGAGGCCGGCTTCGACATCACCGTGGCCTCCGAGGTCATGGCGATCCTCTGCCTGGCGCGCGACCTCAAGGACCTCGAGGCGCGGCTCGGCGCGATGATCGTGGCCTACCGCCGCGACCGCAGCCCGGTCTACTGCCGCGACATCGGCGCCGAAGGGGCGATGACGGTGCTTCTGAAAGACGCCATGCAGCCGAACCTGGTGCAGACCCTCGAGAACAATCCCGCCTTCGTGCACGGCGGGCCCTTCGCCAATATCGCCCATGGCTGCAACTCGGTGATCGCCACCCAGACCGCGCTGAAGCTGGTCGACTACGTGGTGACCGAGGCCGGCTTCGGCGCCGACCTCGGGGCCGAGAAGTTCATGGACATCAAGTGCCGCAAGGCGGGCCTGCACCCCGACGCCGTGGTGATCGTCGCGACCGTGCGGGCGATGAAGATGAACGGCGGCGTGGCCAAGGCCGATCTCGGCTCCGAGAACGTCCAGGCCGTGAAGGACGGCTGCGCCAACCTCGGGCGGCACATCGAGAACATGAAGAAGTTCGGCGTGCCCGCGGTGGTCGGCATCAACCATTTCGTCACCGACACCGACGCCGAGGTTCAGGCGATCCGCGACTTCTGCGCGACGCTGGGCGTCGAGGCGATCCTCAACACCCACTGGGCCGACGGCGGCAAGGGCATCGAGGAGACCGCCCGCAAGGTGGTCGAGCTTTGCGACAGCGGCGCGGCGAACTACGCGCCGCTTTACGCCGACAGCCTGGGCCTGGCGCAGAAGGTCGAGACCGTCGCCCGCGAGATCTACCGCGCCGACGGCGTGGTGATGGACAGCAAGATCCGCGCCCAGCTCGCCGACTGGGAAGAGCAGGGCTACGGCGACCTGCCGGTCTGCATGGCCAAGACGCAGTATTCCTTCTCGACCGACCCGGGCCTGCGCGGCGCGCCCACCGGCTTCACCATCCCGGTGCGCGAGGTGCGGCTCTCGGCCGGGGCGGGCTTCGTGGTGGTGGTCTGCGGCGAGATCATGACCATGCCCGGCCTGCCCTCGGCCCCCGCGGCGCAGTCGATCCGGCTGAACGAGGCGGGCGAGATCGAGGGCCTCTTCTAGGCCGCCCCCGGGGTCCGCGGCGGGCTGGGCGCGGCTTGCGCTTGCCCGCCCCGGGCCTCATACGCGCGCCAAACGACTTGGAAAGGACGAGGATGACCGCCACACGCATCGACGGAAAGGCCTTCGCCGCGACCATCCGCGACAGGGTCGCCCAGCATGTCACCCGCCTGAAGGAGGATCACGGCATCACGCCGGGGCTCGCCGTGGTGCTGGTCGGCGAGGATCCCGCCAGCCAGGTCTACGTCCGCAACAAGGGCAAGCAGACCCACGAGGCGGGCATGCAGAGCTTCGAACACCGCCTGCCCGACGACACGCCCGAGGCCGACCTCCTGGCGCTGGTCGAGACGCTGAACGGCGATCCGGCGGTGCATGGCATCCTGGTGCAGCTGCCGCTGCCCGGGCACATCGACGCCGAGAAGGTGATCAACACCATCGACCCGGCCAAGGATGTCGACGGCTTCCACATCCTGAACGTCGGGCTCCTGGGCACCGGGCAGAAAAGCATGGTGCCCTGCACGCCGCTGGGCTGCCTGATGATGCTGCGCGAGCATCACGGCTCGCTCTCGGGGCTCGAGGCGGTGGTGATCGGCCGGTCGAACATCGTCGGCAAACCGATGGCGCAGCTCCTCCTGGGTGAAAGCTGCACGGTGACGGTGGCGCATTCGCGCACCAGGGACCTGGCCGAGACGGTGCGCCGCGCCGATATCGTGATCGCCGCGGTGGGCCGCCCCGAGATGGTGCCCGGGGACTGGATCAAGCCCGGCGCCACGGTGATCGACGTGGGCATCAACCGCGTGCCGGCGCCGGAAAAGGGCGAGGGCAAGACCCGGCTCGTGGGCGATTGCGATTTCGAGAGCTGCGCCGAGGTCGCGGGCGCGATCACCCCGGTGCCGGGCGGCGTCGGTCCGATGACCATCGCGTGCCTTCTGGCCAATACCGTGACCGCCTGCTGCCGCGCGCAGGGCATCGCGGAGCCCGAGGGGCTGACGGTCTGAGAGGGTTGCTCTGAGGCTTGGGAGAGTTCGGGCGCGTGGCGATGAGCGGCGCGTCCTGTCCAAGACCCGGCGGCCCGTCGGGCGCTTGGCGGTAAGCGGCACGCCCTGAGGGAGGCCCGTCGGCGTGCCGGGCACGTTGCACCAAGCGGCGGGCTCTCAGGCTGGTCCGGTCTGGTGCCGGCCCTCCACCTTATGCGCAGCTCGGGGCCTACGCGTCAGACCGGCTCTCGACACATCTGCCGCAGGCAGAAACGCCGCCCCTGTCGCAGCGCCACCGCCCTACCCCAGGTCCACCATCATCGTCGCCATGCCGCCGCGCTCGGACAGCCGCTCGAAACCCGCGCCCTCGTAGGCGCGCAGCGCGGGCAGGTTGTCGGTCTCGCATTTCAGCGTCACGGTGAGCGCCTCGAGACTGCGGGCCGCCTCGATCACCAGCCCGGCCATCTCGGCTCCGGCGCCGCCGCGCGCCTCGGGCGCGACGAAGACATAGGTGAGGTGCCGCACCTCCGGCCCGACACCCACGCGCAGGGCGAAGAACCCCACGTCGCGGCCGGCTCTATCGGTCAGGTAGAACGAGGCGTCATCCGGCTCGTTCAGCCATTTCTCCTGCCATTCCAGCGGGTCGAGCGGAAACTTGGCGTTGGGGTTCACCAGCGCCATCTCCTCGGGGCTGGTGATCATCTCGCCCAGAGTCACCACCTCGAAAGGGGCGTTCTTGCGCAGGCTCAGGTCGGGCATGTCGCCTCCTTTCGGGGGCCGGATCGGCGTGCCTTTGCGGCGCGGGCGCACCGGCCGAGGGGTCTTGCGGGCATCCCGCGCCGGGCCTCGAGCCCGGGAACGCGCGGGACGGGGTGGCCTCTACCGCAAGCGGCGCGGTTGCGCCAGCAGAGCGGTGCGGGGCGGGAAGGCAGAGTTTTCTGAGACGGTGACGCGGGTCTGAGCGCAGCGGCACGATCAAGCCGTGTGGCAAGGCTCGTTGGGACGGGCGTGATAACAACGACCGAAGGCCGCCCGCCACGCCCCTCGCCGAACCCCCGCACTCACCCGTCCGGCAGAATCAACACCGCCCGGAAGTCGTTCACATTGGTCAGCGTCGGGCCGGTCACCACCTGGTCGCCCAGCGCCTCGAAGAAGCGATGCGCGTCGTTCCGCGCCAGCGCGGCCTCGGGATCGACGCCTACCGCCCGCGCCCGGGCCAGCGTCTCGGGGCCGGCGTAGGCGCCCGCCACTTCCGCCGCGCCATCGACCCCGTCGGTGTCGCAGGCCAGGACGTGGATGCCCGGCGCCCCGTCCAGCGCCAGCGCCGCGGCCAGGGTGAACTCGGCGTTGGGCCCGCCCACGCCGTCGCCGCGCCGGGTCACGGTGCATTCCCCGCCCGAGAGAAGCAGGATCGGCCGGCCACTGGCCGCAGCTTCGGCGCGCAGCTCCAGCGCCTTGTCCGCCTGTTCCGCCGCCAGCTCCCGCGCCTCGCCTTCGAGCGCGTCGCCCAGCAGCCGCACCTCGAGCCCCTGCGCCTCGGCGGCCTCGGCCGCGGCCTCCAGGGACTGCGAGGGCGCCGCGACGATCCGGGTCTCGGCCCCGGCAAGCCGCGGATCGCCCGGCGCCACCACGCCCGAGCGGCCCGCCAGCACGCGCCGCGCCGCCTCGGGCAGATCGACGCCGTAGCGCGCCAGGATCGCGCGCGCCTCGGCGGCGGTGCTGGTCTCGCCCACCGTCGGCCCCGAGGCGATCTCGGCGGGGTTGTCGCCCGGCACGTCCGAGATCATCAGCGACAGGAGCCGCGCGGGATGGCAGGCGGCGGCGAGCTGGCCACCCTTCACCCGGCTGAGGTGCTTGCGCACCACGTTCATCGCCCCGATCGGCGCGCCCGAGGCCAGAAGCGCGGCGTTGACCGCCTGTTTGTCCTCCAGCGTCATCCCCTCGGCGGGCGCGCAAAGCAGCGCCGAGCCGCCGCCCGAGATCAGCGCGATCACCCGGTCCTCGGGCCCGAGGCCGCCCACCAGCTCCAGCATCCGCCGGGTCGCCGCGACACCCGCGGCGTCGGGCACCGGATGCGCCGCCTCGACGATCTCGATGCCCTCGGTGGGCCGGGCGTAGCCGTAGCGGGTGATCACCAGCCCCTCGCAGGGGCCAAGCGCCGCCTCCACGGCTTCGGCCATGCGCGCGCTGGCCTTGCCGGCGCCGATTACCACGAGACGGCCCGCCCGGCGTTCGGGCAGATGCGCGGGCAGGACCCGCGTCGGATCCGCCACCTCGACCGCGCAGCGGAAAAGGCCGGTCAGAAAGGCGCGCGGATCACCGGGGCCAGCCATAGGCTCAGGACAGCCAGCGGGCGTAGTCGCTGACCAGGAGGTGCAGCGGGTCGCAGTCTTCCTCGATCTCGGCGAAACGGCCGATCTTCTCGCGGAAGATGTTGTCGGTCTCGTCGTCGTTCACGGTCGAGACCTCGCCCACCAGCACGTCGCCGCCCTCGCCCCAGAAGGCATGCCAGTCGCCGGGCATGAGCGTCACGCTCTCGCCCGGGGCCAGGCGCAGCTTCTCGCCGGGGGCGTAGTCCCGCGCGATGCCGTCGCACATCACCCGGCCGCCGCGATCCTCGGCAAAGCCGCCCTGGTCGTCCGAGCCGTAAAGCTCGATCACCAGGGTCTCGCCGCCGCGGTTGATGATGTCCTCGGCCTTGATGGCATGGGTGTGCATCGGGCTGAGCTGGTCCTGCCGCGTGATCAGCAGCTTCTCGGCGTAACACATGCCGCGCCCTGTGGTGAGGTCCGAGAGCCGCCCATTGCGCAGGGTGAAGAGGAAGAGCCCCATCTCGTCGAAGCGGCCCTTGCCGTAGTCGGTGATGTCCCAGCCGCAGCGCGCGTCGATGACATGCCGCGCGTCCTCCGCCCGGTCGCGGAACTGGCCCGGCGTCCAATAGGCGAAGGGCGGCAGGGCAAAGCCGTAATGGCGGATCATCGCATCTGCCGATTGCAGGATGTCGTTGACCTCGGATCGTTTCATGCGGCTCTCCTGCGCGGGGGTGGGGGGGGCGGGGCGCGGCCTCCCGGCGGTCGGGCGGCGTTCCAGCCGCCGCCCCGGGGCACCGTCGCCTTTGGGAGGCACCGGCCCGCGAAGGGCCGGCGCTGCCTCAGAAGTCCAGGTTCTCCACGCTCAGCGCGTTCTGCTGAATGAACTCGCGGCGGGGTTCGACCACGTCGCCCATGAGCTTGGTGAAGAGGTCGTCGGCCTCGGCCATGTCGTCCACCGTCACCCGCAGGAGCGTCCGCGCGTCGGGGTCGAGCGTGGTTTCCCAGAGCTGGTCGGGGTTCATCTCGCCCAGGCCCTTGTAGCGCTGGAGCTGGTTGCCCTTCTCGCCCTCTTCGAGGATCGCCTGCAGCAGTTCCAGCGGCCCGTGGATCATCTGCCGGCGCTCCTTGCGCTGCAGCACCGCCGGGGCGCCGTAGACCGCCTGCAGGCTCTCGGTGAAAGAGCCCGTGCGCCGCGCCTCGCCCGAGCGCAGCATGGTGCCGTCCAGCGTGCGGACCTCTTCGACGCCGCGCAGGATACGCGCCAGCCGCATGCCGCGGTCCTGGGTGATGCGGCCCTGCCAGCCCTTCTCGTATTCCAGCGCGATCAGGTCGAGCCGCGCGGCAACGCGGTCGGCCACGCCCTGCAGGTCGCTGTCCACCGCGCCCGGCACGAAGGCCCCGGCGATGGCCGCCTGTTCGAGGATGTTGCGCGGGTAATGCGTCGGGAAGGCCTCGAGCACGCGTTTGAGCTGCCGCGCCTCCTCGACCACGCGCACCAGGTCCTGGCCGGTGATCTCTTCGCCGTTGCCCTGCTGCAGAAGCGCCCCGTCGGTGCCCTGCTGGATCAGGTAATCCTCGAGCGCGGCGGTGTCCTTGAGGTAGACCTCGGACTTGCCCCGCGCGACCTTATAGAGCGGCGGCTGGGCGATATAGAGATAGCCGCCGTCGATCAGCTCGGGCATCTGCCGGTAGAAGAAGGTCAGAAGCAGCGTGCGGATGTGGGCGCCGTCGACGTCCGCGTCGGTCATCAGCACGATCTTGTGGTAGCGCAGCTTGGAGATGTCGAACTCGTCCCGGCCGATGCCGGTGCCGAGCGCCATGACCAGGTTGCCGATCTCCTGCGAGGACAGCATCCGGTCGAAGCGCGCGCGCTCGACGTTCAGGATCTTGCCCTTGAGCGGCAGGATCGCCTGGGTGCCGCGGTCACGCCCGGTCTGGGCCGAGCCGCCGGCGCTGTCACCCTCGACGATGAAGAGCTCGGTCTTGGAAGGGTCCTTCTCGGAGCAATCCTTCAGCTTGCCGGCGAGGTAGTTGACGTCCATCGCGGTCTTGCGGCGGGTCAGCTCGCGGGCCTTGCGCGCGGCCTCGCGGGCCATGGCCGCCTCGACGATCTTGCCGACGATCATCTTGGCCTCGTTGGGGTTCTCCTCGAACCATTCGGCCAGCTTTTCGTTCATCAGGCTCTCGACCGCCGGGCGCACCTCGGAGGACACCAGCTTGTCCTTGGTCTGCGAGGAGAACTTCGGGTCCGGCACCTTGACCGAGAGCACGCAGGTCAGCCCCTCGCGGGCGTCGTCGCCGGTGAAGCTGATCTTTTCCTTCTTGGCGATGCCGCTGTCGGTGGCATAGCGCGTCAGGGTCCGGGTCAGCGCCCCGCGGAAGCCCGCCATATGGGTGCCGCCGTCGCGCTGGGGGATGTTGTTGGTGAAGGGCAGCACGGTCTCGTGGTAGCTGTCGTTCCACCACATCGCGATCTCGACGCCGATGCCGTCGCGCTCGCCGGTGATGTAGATCGGCTCGGGCATCATCGGATGCTTGCTGCGGTCGAGGTATTTCACGAATTCCTTCACGCCGCCGTCGTAGAACAGCTCGCTCTGCAGCGGCTCGGCGGGGCGCTCGTCCTCAAGCAGGATCCGCACGCCGGAGTTCAGGAAGGCCAGCTCGCGCAGGCGCTTTTCCAGGATGTGGAAGTCGTAGTCGAGGTTCGAGAAGGTGTCGGTCGAGGCGAGAAAGCGCACCTCGGTGCCCTTCTGGCCCTCGGCGTCGCCCACGTCGCGCAGATGCTCCGAGGTCTCGCCGCGCTCGAAGCGGGCGTAATGCTCGCGGCCGTTGCGCCAGATGCGCAGTTCCAGCCAGTCCGACAGTGCATTGACCACCGAGACGCCGACGCCGTGCAGGCCGCCCGAGACCTTGTAGGAGTTCTGGTCGAACTTCCCGCCCGCGTGCAGCTGGGTCATGATGACCTCGGCCGCCGAGACGCCCTCTTCCTCGTGGATGTCGACCGGGATGCCGCGGCCGTTGTCCGCCACCGAGACGCTGTTGTCGGCGTGAATCTTCACCCGCACGAGCGTCGCATGGCCGGCCAGCGCCTCGTCGATGCCGTTGTCGACGACCTCATAGACCATGTGGTGCAGGCCCGAGCCGTCGTCGGTGTCGCCGATATACATGCCCGGCCGCTTGCGGACGGCTTCCAAGCCCTTGAGAACCTTGATAGATCCGGCGCCGTATTCCTCGGGCGCGGCTGCGCTCTCTGCCATGCGTGATGTCCTTGTTCTTGCCGGGCAATTTATACGAAGTCTGGTGGGGATTGTCACGCAACCGCCCCAGATTTTGCGCTTCATGTAAAGGGAATGAGGAGCCCCACCGCGATCAGCAGAGCGCCCGCGGTCAGATTGGTGCGCCGCACCGCCGCGGGGCTCGAGAGCAGCCGTTTCACCCGGTCGATCGAGAGCGCCAGCACCAGGTTGCCGCAAAGCGGCACCAGCGCCGAGATCAGCGAGATCACCGCCATGTCGACCCAGGTCACCCGCGAGACGTCGAAGAAGCCCGGCAGCATGCCCATGTAGAACAGGATCGCCTTGGGATTGCCGATGATCACCGCAAGCCCGGCGGCGAAGCCCGCCCAGACGCCGGGCCGGGTCAGCCGGCTGTCGCGCGAGAGGTCCGCCTCGGCGTTCTTCAGGATCAGCGCGCCCATGACCAGGAAGGTTAAGCTCGCGACCCAGCGCAGCGCCACGATGAAGCCGCCGTAGACCGAGACGATCCAGGACACGCCGAGGATTGCCAGGAAGGGCCAGATCATGTCGCCCACGACCACGCCCAGCGCCAGCGGCCAGGCGGCGTGGAAGCCTCCCGCCAGGGCCCGGGCGACCAGCGCCACCCAGACCGGGCCGGGGGTCAGGAACAGGATGAAAAGCGCACCCGCGTAAAGCGCGAGATCGCCGGGGCCTAAAGTCATGGGGTTTCCTTCTGGGTGACCTGGCTTTCGCCCTTGTCCTCGGTAACCTCGACGTATTGCGCCGCGCCGCCGAGCTCGGCGAAGAGCTCCGGGCCGGTGCCGGTCATCCAGGCCTGGGCGCCAAGCGCGGTGACCTCGGCGTAAAGCGCCGCGCGGCGACCCGCGTCGAGATGTGCGGCCACCTCGTCGAGCAACAGGATCGGCGGGGCGCCGAAATCCGCCGCGATGGCCCGGGCGTTGGCGAGGATCAGCGAGATCAGCAGCGCCTTCTGCTCGCCGGTGGAGCAATCCGCCGCGGGCACGCCCTTGGCGGCATAGGTGCCGATCAGGTCGGCGCGATGCGGGCCGATCAGGGTGCGCCCAGCGGCGAGGTCGCGCGGGCGGCTGGCTTCGAGCCCGAGGCCCAGCGCGACCTCCTCGGCATAAAGCTCGCCCTCACCGGCGCTCAGCTCCAGCTCGGCGGCGGGAAAGGCGGTCTCGGCCCCCTCCTGCGCGGCGGCGATGCGGGTCAGCGCCTCCTGCCGGTTGGCCTGGATCTGCGCCCCGGTGCGGGCCATCTGCGCTTCGAGCGCGCGATACCAATGGGCGTCGCGGACCTGGTCCTTCAGCAGGCGGTTGCGGTCGCGCATGGCCTTCTCGTAGTCGAGGCTCGCCTCGGCGTGGTCGGGAAAGAACGACAGCGTCATCCGGTCGAGGAAGCGCCGCCGCCCCTCGGCGCCCTCGATCCAGAGCCGGTCCATCGAGGGCACCAGCCAGAGCACCCGCACCAGCCGGCCCAGCGCCACCTGCGGCTGGGCCTTCTCGTCAATGCGCACCTGCCGGGGCTGGCCCTGCTCCGAGACAAAGGCCACCTCGCTGCGGCCGCCCGGGCCCGCGACCTGGCCGCCGAGCTTCCAGCCGATCGCCTCGGGGCGGCGGGTCATCGCCTCGGCCGAGGCCCGGCGCATGCCCCGCCCCGGCGAGAACAGCGACACCGCCTCGAGAAGGTTGGTCTTGCCCGCGCCGTTCGGCCCGTAGATCGCCAGCGGCCGCGCGTCGACATCCAGCACCGCGCGGCGGTGCGAGCGGAAGTGCGACAGCGTCAGCCTCTCGAGGAACAGCGTCTCGGACATGGCCCGCTTATCGCCGCTCTGACCGGGCAAGAAAAGGGCCGCGCGGGGGCGCAACGCGCGCGGCCTGCAGAGGCGGTTAACCATGCCGCCACAGGCTGAAGGCCCGCCCGTCAGCCCCGAGGCCCGCATGTATTCATCCGCCGCGCTTTCCCTGCCGTTCATAGCGCCCTCGCAGGCGCAGAAACACGTCACCTTCAACGAGGCGCTGCGGCGGCTCGACCTGGTCACTCAGCTTGCGGTCACCGCGCGCGACCTCGACGCCCCGCCGGTCGCGCCCGCGGAGGCCGCGCGCTACATCGTCGGTGCCGCGCCGACCGGCGACTGGGCCGGCCACGCCCGGGAAATCGCGGAGTTCGAAAGCGGCGGCTGGCGCTTCACCTCGCCCACTTCCGGCTGGCGCGCCTGGGTCGTCGCGGAGGCGCGGCTACTCGTCTGGGACGGCGCGGCCTGGCAGGACCTCGAGCCCGAGCTGCAGAACCTGCCCGGCATTGGCATCAACGCCACAAGCGACGCCACCAACCGGCTGGCCCTGGCCGCGCCCGCGACGCTCTTCACCCACGAGGGCGCGGGCCACCAGTTGAAGATCAACAAGGCCGCCGCGGGCGACACCGCGAGCCTTCTCTTCCAGACCAACTGGTCGGGCCGGGCCGAGATGGGCACCGCTGGCTCCGACGCCTTCGCCCTGAAGGTCAGCCCCGACGGCGCGAGCTGGACCGACGCGCTGGTGATCGACCCCGCCACCGGCCATGTCTCGGGCGCCGCGGTGCAGGCGACGCCGGAGGACGCCACGCCCGGCCGGCTGATGCGCGCGGACTGGGGCTACGGGCCCGGCACGCTTCTGGGCACCGTTGCCTTCGCCGCGGGCGCCCCCTCGGGCGCGGTCTTCGAACAGGGGGTGGCGCATCTGCGGCTGGCCTCGGGGCTGCAGCTGGCCTGGACGACGCTGACGCTGACACGGATCGACGGCGCCCACCTCGGCGCGACCTGGAGCTTCCCGGCGGCCTTCTCCGCCGCGCCCTGGGTCAGCGGCACGCTCGATCCCGGCAGCGCGGGCGGGTTGAGCCCGGGTCTCGACGCTTTGGGACCGGTCCTCGTCGCCCCGGGCAGCGGCGCCGATTGCGCGGTCAGCCTCTACCGCCAGGCGGGCCAGATCGACTTCGGCAGCGGCGAGAGCTGCGCCGTGCGGCTCATGGCGCTCGGCCGCTGGGACTGAGCCCCGGCCGCGCTAGGACCTGGTTAACAGCGGGTTAAGAAATCCCGCCGCATTGCGCGGGTTCGCCCCGCTTCCGCCCCGAATTCCACCCGTCCCCGCCCCGCGCCCCGGTCACTCCTGGCGCGGGGAACTTCAGCATTCGGGGGATGGAATGCAGGCGGATTTTAATCACGAGGGCTCGGTCTTCGCCACGGCGGCAGGCCAGATCGAAGGGCTGCGCGCCCTGGCACTTCACGAGGGGCCGGAAGGCGTCACCCTGCAGGTCATCGCGGGCGAGGACGCGGCCCTGCGGCTCAGCACCTGGGACGCGCCCGGCGGCGCCCCCCGGGCGGAAAGCGAGATGTTCCTGCCCGGCGGCGCGGTGGCCGGCGTCACGCCCGAGATCACCCAGGCCGTGCTGCCCTCGGGCCAGGCGGTGGCGCTTCTGACCGGGGCCGCACCCGCCGGGCTGGTGATGCTGCGGGTCAATGACGACGGCTCCTTCGGCGGGCAGATCGGGGTGGACACCTATGGCGCGGGCGTGCCCCGGGACCTGAGCGACATCGCGCTGCACAGCGTCGACGGGCGGCTGTTCCTCTACGGCATTGCGCCCGGCAGCACGACCCCGATGGTCTGGGAGCTGAGCGGCTCGGGGCAGCTGTCCCTCGTCTCCTCGGGCAGCCGAGCAGCCGATGCGCCCGGCCTCACCGACCTTGCCGTGATCAACGGCCAGCTGGTCGCCGTGGGCGCGGGCGAAGACTTCCTGCAGCTCTACGAGATCCGCCCGAACGGCACGCTGAGCCTCGAGGCCGCGCTGGGCGACGCGGCCAACCCCGGCATCTCGGGCGACGTGACGGTCGAGGTTGTCTCGGTCGGCGGCACGCCCCACGCGGTTCTCGGCGCCGCGGGCACCGGCTCGCTCAGCGTCTTCGCGCTGACGCCCGCGGGCCCGGTGCTGACCGACCACCTGATGGACAACCGCCACAGCCGCTTCGCCGCGGTGACCCAGATGGACAGCCTGGTCCTCGACGGCAGGGCCTATCTCGCGGCGGGCGGCGGCGACGACGGCGTGAGCCTCTTCGAGCTCTCCGAGACCGGCACGCTCCTGCACCTCGGCGCCCTGGAGGACACGCCCACAACCGCGCTCACCGCGCTTTCGGGGCTGATCCTCTACGACGCGGGCGGCGGGCAGATCGGCCTCGCCACCCTGGGCGAGGGCGACCAGGGCATGAGCCTTTTTTCCGTGGGCCTCTCGGGCGCGCGGGTGCAAGACGGGCCGGGCAGCGACACACTGACCGCCAGCGCGGCGGCGGATCTCTTCACCCTGACCGCCGATGCCGAGAGCGACGTGATCCAGGGCTTCGACCCGGCGCAGGACAGGCTCGACCTTTCGGGCTGGGCCTTCTACCGCGACCCCTCGCAGCTCACCGTGAACGCCAGCGCCACCGGGGCCGAGATCCGCTTCATGTCGCTGGTCGGCGAGGAGGTGTTGCGCATCGAAAGCGCCTCGGGCGCGCCGCTCTCGCCCGAAGAGGTCGTGGCTTCGATCCTGCCCGCGCCCGACCGCTTCCTGCCGGACTGGCTGACCCCGGATTGGCAGCCCGCGCCCAGCGACCCCGACCGCGCGCTGACCGGCTCGCCGGGCTGGGACACGCTCGAGGCGGGCTCGGGCGACGACACGGTGACCGGGCGCGGCGGGTCGGACCTGATCTCGGCGGGTGCGGGCAACGACACGGTCAACGCCGGGATCGGTGCCGACACGATCTTCGGCGGCGCGGGCGACGACAGCCTCGCGGGGCTCGACGGGGCGGACAGCCTCTCGGGCGACGACGGGGCCGACTGGCTCGCCGGGAACGCCGGCCAGGACGTGATTTCGGGCGACGGCGGCGCCGACAGCCTGATGGGCGGCCAGGCGCCGGACGCGCTGTCAGGCGGGGCGGGCGCCGACACGCTGGCCGGCGAGGACGGCGCCGACACGCTTGACGGCGGCGAGGGCGCGGACCTTCTGACCGGCAACGCCGGGCCCGACGCGCTGATGGGCGGGGCGGCGGAGGACCTGCTTTACGGCGGGATCAACCACGACCACCTCTCGGGCGGCACCGAGGACGACGCGCTTTACGGCGAGGGCGGCAACGACACGCTGGCGGGCGACGAAGGCGCCGACACGCTGTTCGGCGGCGGCAGCAACGACCGGCTCGAGGGCGGCGCGGGCGACGACAGCCTCGACGGCGGGCTGGCGCATGACGCGCTTTCGGGCGGGGCGGGCGACGACTGGATGGTCGGCAAGAACGGCGCCGACACGCTGACCGGCGGGTCCGGGGACGACACGCTTTACGGCGGGTCTGGGAATGATGTCTTGCAGGGTGGCGCCGGCACCGATTGGCTCGACGGCGGGGCGGGGGCGGATGTGTTTGTCTTCGCCGAGGGCAGCGCGCGGATTGCGGAGTTCCAGAACGACGTGGACACGCTGGTGCTGGACGCCGCGCTCTGGGGCGGCGCGCCGCTCGAGCCCGAGGAGGTGCTGGGTTACGCGACGCCCTTGGGCGAGGACCTGGTCTTCAGCTTCCCCGAGGGCGAGCGGCTAGTGATCGCGGGGATGAGCAACCCGGCGGCGCTGTTGAACGACCTGGAGATTTTGTGAGGGGCTGGAGGTGTTTGTGCATGGCATTCGGCCCTCCGGCTTCGGGTGAGGCCTGACGCTCGCGGCTCCAGTGCCGGGCGGGTGGCTGCCGCTCAGGGCTTCCGCGCCGCGCGCGGGCCCGCCCCTCACGCCTCCAGCGCCGCGCGGTGGAAACCGATCAGCATCAGGAGCCCAAAGGCCCCGGTGCCGCCGGCCAGGGCGAAGACATAGACCGGGTCGAGGTACTCCGCCGCGTAGCCCGGGTAAGCGGCGCGGCGAGCGGCGCCTGTTACATGCACCAGCGGGTTCCATTCGAGCCAGCCGCGCCAGGGGTCGGGCAGCCTCTCCTGCAAGATGATCACGCCCGAGACGATGATCAGCGGGCGGGTCAGCACCGACCAGATCACCTGCCAGAGCGGGTGGAAGGTCAGCGGCAGCGCCAGCAGCGTGCCGATCCCGAAGCCGAGGCTCAGCGCCATGAGATAGGCCAGCGCCATGGGCCCGGGCGCGATGCGCGCCGCTGCGGGGTCCCAGGCGAGGATGCCCGCCAAAATCAGCGCGCCGACCGCCAGTTGCACCAGCGCCGCGAGCCCGCCGGCCGAGAGGAGCACGTCGATCACGCTGATCCGCGGGTAGGCCATGAGCGGCCGCGCCCGGTTCAGCGCCTGGGCCACGGCGGTGGAGGTCATCAGGAAGGCGAAGAAAGGCAGGATGCCGGTGGCGTAGAAGAGCGCGAAACTGGTGCCGAGCGGCGGCGCGCGAAAGCCCGCCTGGAAGACCAGGCAGAGGAAGGCGATGCCCGCCGCGGGTTCGAGCACCGCCCAGGCGAAACCGCCGGGGTTGCGCCCGTAGCGGGTTGCCACCTCGCGCAGGGTTAGGGCGCCGATGGCGCGCAGGCTGGCCGAGAGCATGGGCACCCGGGCGGGGCGCAGGTCGTTTGGCGCCTCGGGCGGGGGCTGCGGGCCGCCTGTGGCCCGGGAGACGGCGCGGTCAGACAAGGGTCAGGTCCCCCTCGATTGTCGCGAAATCCGCGATCCCATCGAAGACCAGGATCTCGCCGCCCGCGAAGGTCAGGGTCAGGTCGCCCTCGGTCACCTGATGCTCGAGCGCCGCAAGGCCCTGGGGCGCCAGGGCGGCGTCGATCTCCACGGCGTCGATGCCGGGCTGGTAGTGCACGATCTCGTCCTGCCCGGCGCCGGAGGTGAAGACAAAGACATCCGCGCCAATGCCGCCGTGCAATAGGTCGTCGCCCGCGCCGCCGTCGAGCCTGTCCTCCCCGGCCTGGCCCAGGAGCGTGTCGTCTCCTTCGCCGCCCGACAGGCTGTCCCAGCCGTTGCCGCCTTCGAGCCGGTCGCGGCCTTCGCCGCCCGCCAGCGAATCGCGGTTGATGCCGCCCTGCAGAAGGTCGCGGCCCGATCCGCCCGAGAGCGTATCGGCCCCGGCCTGGCCGTTCAGGCGGTCGTCGCCGTCCTGGCCCGAGAGCAGATCACTCCCGTCGCCGCCTTCGAGCTGGTCCGCGCCCGGCCCGCCTGAGAGGCTGTCGGCGCCCTGGCCGCCCTGCAGGAGATCCGCGCCGCTGCCGCCCGTCAGCGCGTCGTTGCCCGATTGGCCCAGCAGCGTGTCCGCGCCATCGCCGCCGTCGAGCGCGTCAAGGCCGCCCGCGCCGGAGAGATGGTCGTCGCCCGCGCCGCCGAAGAGCGAATCGTGGCCGGTGCCGCCCTCGATCACATCGCCGCCGCCCTGCCCTTCGAGAAGGTCGCTGCCGCCGCGGCCCAAAAGCAGGTCCGGGCTGTCGGAGCCGCTCAGCCCGTCGGTCCCGCCGGTGCCCGAGAGGGTCACGCCCAGCGCGGACGCCATGTCGCCGGTCACGTCGAGGGCCGCGTTCTCGGTGCCGATGCGCAGCGCGCCGACCACGGTGCCGTCGAGCCCGCCGCCGCTGTAGGTGACGGTATAGTCGCCCGGCGGCAGGGCCATCTGGTAGCCGCCCGAGGCCCAGCTGGTGGTCACGTAACTCATGCCCTCGGTGGTCGCGGTCACGGTGACGCCGCCAAGCCCTTCGCCCGGGTCATAAGCCCCGTCGCCGTCGAGATCTTCGATCACCGTGCCGAGGAACTGCGGCTCGTGCGACCAGGTGGTGCCGAAGTGCTGGGTCACCACCTCGGGGCCAACCTCGGTGCCGGGGTCGCTGTCGCCGAGGATGCCGATGCCGACCTCGGTATAGGTGGGGCTGAGGATCGCGACGCGGTGCCCGGCGGGGCTTTGCATGCCGTGGGGGCCGAGGCCCCAGTCGATGACGAAGGCGGCATGGCCGTGCAGCGGGCCCTCGGAATAGGCATAGACGTTTTCGGCCAGGGCGCGGGCGTCGGCATATCCGGCCTCGGTGATGCGTTGGTAGAGGCCCGGCTCCCCGGGCAGGTTGTGCGATTGCTCGTCGTATTCGACGATCAGGGCCGAATGGGTCCGGGCCGATGTGGCGAGCGCGCCGTTCCAGGCCAAGGGCGCGACCGGCGCATAGGCCGCGAGCTGCGCCTCGAGCGCGGAAAGCGAGACTCCGAAGTAGACCAGCGCCGCCTGGGTGCCGGGCGTCGCCTCGGCGATCAGCCGATCAAAGGCGCCCGCGGGATCGGCGCGGTCGCGGTTGATCAGGCAAAGGTAATGTTGCTCCGCCACGGTCGGGGTGACCCTGGGCGGGGGAATGTAGATGGCCATGCCCGCCTGCCTCCTGCCTCGGGGCAGGGGTATGGCAGGCCCACGTTAAGGCGGGGTTACCGGCGGGGATTTTTGGGGCTGCTTTTACAGGACGTCTGCGCCCCGGAGCCCAGAGAAATGGCCCGCTGCAACCAGCGACGCGAGCCACCTTCGGAGAGAGCCCCGCAGGCGGGACGCAAAACGCCCCGCCCGCGCAAAACCCTCAGACCGCGTAGCCCAGCCGGCCGATCGCGGCATAGGCGTCGAAGCCGGCCTCGCGGGCGTCCTCGGCGGAGTAGATGTTGCGCAGATCGCCCAGCCGGCGGGTGCGCATGCCCTCGGCCAGCACCTTGAGGTCCAGCGCGCGGAACTCGTTCCACTCGGTCAGGATCACCAGGAGGTCGGCCTCCTTGGCGGCGGCATAGGGGTCGGCCTCCCAGCTCACGCCGGGCAGGAGCGCCTCGCCTTCGCGGCGGCCCTGCGGATCGACCACGGCAACGCTGGCGCCGCCGCCTACGAGCGCCGGCACGATGGTCAGCGCCGGGGCGTCGCGCATGTCGTCGGTGTTGGGCTTGAAGGTCACGCCCAGGACCGCCACGCGCTTGCCGTTGAAGCTGCCGTCGGCGAGGTCGAGCAGCTTGTCGACCATGCGCCGCTTGACCTCGTCGTTGATCTTGATGACCGCCTCGGTGATCTGCATCGGGCTGGCGTGTTCCTGGCCGATCCGGGCCAGCGCCTTGGTATCCTTGGGGAAGCAGGAGCCGCCGTAGCCGGGGCCCGCGTGCAGGAAGGTCTTGCCGATGCGCCCGTCGAGGCCCATGCCCTTGGAGACCTGTTTCACATCCGCGCCGACCTTCTCGCAGAGCGCCGCGATCTCGTTGATGAAGGTGATCTTCGTCGCGAGGAAGGCATTGGCCGCGTATTTGATCATCTCCGCCGATTCGAGATCGGTGACCACGATCGGGAAGTCGCGCAGGTAGAGCGGGCGGTAGATCTCTTCCATGACCTTGGCGGCGCGGTCGCTCTCGACCCCGACGACCACGCGGTCGGGCTTCATGAAGTCGTCGATGGCCGCGCCCTCGCGCAGGAACTCGGGGTTCGAGGCGACGTCGAAGTCGAGGTCGGGATTGGCGGCGGAGAGCGTCTCGCGGACCTTGGCGTTGGTGCCGACGGGCACCGTCGATTTGGTCACCACGACGATGTAGTGATCCGCGGTGCGGGCGATTTCCTCGGCCGCGGCCATGACATAGGTCAGATCGGCATGGCCGTCGCCGCGCCGGGTGGGGGTGCCCACGGCGATGAAGACCGCGTCGGCGCCGTCGAGCGCGGTCTTGATGTCGCGGGTGAAGGAGAGCCGGCCGGCCTCCACGTTCTTCGCGAGCAGCACGTCGAGGCCCGGCTCGTAGATCGGCACCTCGCCGGCCTCGAGCATCTCGATCTTGCGGGCGTCCTTGTCGACGCAGACGACCTCGTGGCCGAAGTCGGAAAAGCAGACCCCGGAGACAAGGCCGACATAGCCGGTGCCGATCATCGCGATTTTCATGGGCGCACCCCTTTGGAGACGTCAGGTTTGCCCGCGTCAGTGATGCAGGCGGGACGGGCTGTCAACGTGCGGGCGCGCGCGGGGGTAAGGGTGTGGCGGCGGGGTGCCGGGGGGTGTTTTGGGCGGAGAGGGGTTGGGCAGAGCGGGTCCGGTGGGTGTGGTTCTGGGAGCGGCGGGGGAGAGCGGGAGGTTGGGCGTGGCGCTCCTGGGACGCGGGTGGGCCATCCACTGGGGGGCGAACCGCTCACCTCAACAATGGTCGCCGATAATCTTGGCGACGAAAGCCCCGCAAGGTTTGGTTCGCCCCTTATGGTCCCGTCCTAGACTTGGCCATCTAGCGAACAGCCGAAACCGCGCGCGACCTGACAACCAACCACCTCTCCACAAGATCCAACAGAGGGCGCGCGCCGGACCGGGGGCCGGCGCTGCTGGCCTTTGAGCAAGGCGCTTTATCCACGCAAGGTCAGGGCTAGGGGCATGCTAAGCGCGCCATTCGAAGGAGCGCCGGCCCATCGGGCCGGTCCGGCGCGCGCCCGGCATCTTCGATGCTATTCGGGCGCAAGAGGGGGACGGTGCTGAGATGATCAACGTTGGGGTGGGACCGGAATGGTGTCCGACAAATCCCAGCACCAAACCGCCAGAACCCGGATCCACGTCAAACCTCGCGCCCCGCCCCACCTCAAACCTCGCGCCCCACCTGCCCAAGCTCCCCCCACACCACGCACTTCCCCCCGCGTGGACAGCGCCGCCAGCCCCGGCTACACCGGGCGCAACCTGACTTACCCCGCGAGGCCCAGATGACAGCCGCTCCCGAGACCCCGGCCGAGGCGCCCCGCCCGGCCCGCGAGATCGCCCGCATGGTGCTTGAGACCGAAAGCGCGGGCCTCCTGCGGCTCGCCGAGGAGCTCTCGGAGGACTTCGAGCCCGTCGTCACCCGCCTCCTCGCGATCCCCGGGCGCGTCATCCTCTCGGGCATGGGCAAATCCGGGCACATCGCCGCGAAAATCGCCGCGACCCTGGCCTCGACCGGCAGCCCGGCGCAATTCGTGCACCCGGGCGAGGCCAGCCACGGCGATCTCGGCATGATCACCCGCGAGGATGCGGCGATCCTGATCTCGAATTCCGGCGAGACCCGCGAGCTGGCCGATATCATCGCCCATTGCCGGCGCTTCGGGGTGCCGCTTGTGGCCATCACCCGCAACGCCGAAAGCACGCTGGCGCGCCAGGCCGATCACCTGCTGGTGCTGCCCGACGCGCCCGAGGCCTGCGCAATCGGCATGGCGCCCACGACATCCACCACCATGACGCTGGCGCTCGGCGACGCGCTGGCGGTGGCGCTGATGGAGGCGCGCGGCTTCGACCGGGACAGCTTCCACGCCTTCCACCCCGGCGGCACGCTGGGGGCGCGGCTCCTGACCGTGGGCGCGGTGATGCACCGGGGCGCGGCGCTGCCCATCGTGGCCCCCGAGACGCCGATGGGCGAGACGCTCCTGGAGATGACCGCCAAGGGCTTCGGCGTCGCAGCGGTGGTGGCCGAGGGGCGGCTCGAAGGGGTGATCACCGACGGCGACCTGCGGCGCAATCTCGACGGGCTCATGGGCCGGACGGCCGGCGAGGTGGCGACCAGCACCCCCACGACCATCACCCCCGACGCGCTTCTGGTCGAGGCGCTGGGCCTGATGAACAGCCGCAAGATCTCGGCGCTTTTCGCGGTCGAGGAGGACGGCACACTCTCGGGCCTCGTTCATATCCACGACGCGCTGCGGGCCGGTGTGGCATGAAGACCGTCGTTTTCATCCCCGCCCGCTACGCCTCCTCGCGCTATCCCGGCAAGCCGCTGGTCGAGCTGACCGGCGCCAGTGGCGAGATGAAGAGCCTGATCCGCCGCAGCTGGGAGGCCGCCCAGGGCATCGCCCGGGTCGATGCGGTCTACGTGCTGACCGACGACGACCGCATCCGCGCCGCCGCCGAGGGTTTCGGCGCCGAGGTGCTGATGACCTCGAGCGCCGCGCGCAACGGCACCGAACGCTGCGCCGAGGCGCTGGCGCAGCTGCCCGAGACCCCCGAGGTGGTGGTCAACCTGCAGGGCGACGCGCCGCTCACCCCGCCCTGGTTCCTCGAGGCGCTGATCGAGGCCATGGATAGCCCCGAGGTGCAGATGGCCACGCCGGTCCTGAAGACCGAGCCCGCGACGCTGGCGAACTTCCTCGCCGACCGCAAGGAGGGCCGGGTCGGCGGCACCACCGCGGTGATGCGCAGCGACGGCACGGCGCTCTATTTCTCCAAGGAGGTGCTGCCTTATGTGGCCGACCTCGCCGCCCCGCCCGAGGTCTGGCACCACGTCGGCGTCTATGCCTACCGCCCCGCCGCGCTCGCGGCCTACGGCGGCTGGGCGGAAGGCCCGCTCGAGGCCGCCGAGGGCCTTGAACAGCTGCGCTTTCTGGAAAACGGATGGCCGGTGACCTGCGTGCCCGTCTCGGCGCGCGGCCGGGTCTTCTGGGAATTGAACAACCCCGTCGATGTCGCCCGCATCGAGGCGGTTCTGAAAAAGGAGGGTCTGGCATGAAGACCGTCACCATCGGAGAGATCCCCGTCGCCAACGACCAGCCCTTCGCGCTGATCGCCGGGCCCTGCCAGCTCGAGAGCCTGGATCACGCGCGGATGCTGGCCGAGCGCATCGCCGCCGCCGCCGAGGCCGCGGGCCGGCCCTGGATCTTCAAGGCGAGCTACGACAAGGCCAACCGCTCCTCGCTCGCCGGCAAGCGCGGGCTGGGCATGGAGGAGGGGCTGATGATCCTCGGCGAGATCAAGCGCGAGTTCGGCGTGCCCGTCCTGACCGACGTGCATGCTCCCGAGCATTGCGCGCCCGCCGCCGAGGTCGTCGACGTCCTGCAGATCCCCGCCTTCCTGTCGCGCCAGACCGACCTGCTGATCGCCGCGGGCGAGACCGGGGCGGCGATCAACGTCAAGAAAGGCCAGTTCCTCGCCCCCTGGGACATGGAGAATGTCGCCGCCAAGATCGCCTCGACCGGCAACGAGCGGGTGATGCTCTGCGAGCGCGGCGCCTCCTTCGGCTACAACATGCTGGTCTCGGACATGCGGTCGCTGCCGATCATGGCGCGGACCGGCTGCCCGGTGGTCTTCGACGCGACCCATTCGGTGCAGCTTCCGGGGGGCATGGGCGGCTCCTCGGGCGGACAGCGCGAGTTCGTCGAACCGCTGGCCCGCGCGGCGCTGGCGGTGGGCTGCGCGGCGGTCTTCATCGAGACCCACGAGGACCCCGACAACGCCCCTTCGGACGGGCCCAACATGGTCGAGGTCGACCGGCTCGGCGCGCTTCTCAAGGGGCTCGCGGCGATCGACGACCTGACGAAAGGGCGCTGACCGGGGCGGCATAAACCGCGCCTTAAGCCTTATCGTGTTTTCTCCGCCGGGATTGTTCTCGGCGAAGGCAGAATGCGATGTTGCGACGGCTGGCGGCGCTTTTCCACCTCTATGCGGCCCATCACCTTTCGGTCTCCCTGCCCGGTCCCGCGCTTTGCAACAGCGCGGGGCGGCGGATCGGCCATGTCGACCGCGTGGCCTATGCCAAGGGGCGGCTGCGGGTCGAAGGCTGGGCCGAGGCGCGCGGCCTTAGGCTGGTCCTCGGCGGGGCGTCGGCATCGGGCCAGGCGGCGCTGCCGCGCCCCGACGTGGCGGCCTCGGGCTTTCGCGGCGGCGGCTTCCGGCTGAGCGTGCCGGCCCTGCCCCGCGACCTCGCCCAAAGCGCCCCGCCCGGCCTGGTGATCCAGCCCGAGGACGGGCGCCCTGTGATCCCCGACCTCAGCCTCCCGCGCCCGGCGCTGCCGCTCTGGCCACTGCTGCCGGGGTTCCTTTTGCGGCTCGCGCGCGCCCTGCCCGCGGCGCTCGCCTGGCGGCGGACCCGCGATCCGCGCTGCCGCGCGCGGGTGAAGGCGATCCTGGGGCTTGCGCCTGCGCAGGGCAGCGGCCCGCTCCTGCCCGGGCTGATCCGCGCCGCGCCCGAGGCGCCGGTCCAGGCCGCGCCGGATGTCACCATCGTCCTGCCCGTGCACAACGGTTTCGCGCTGCTGCCGCAGGTGCTGAAGCGCATCGCGCGGCACACCGATCTGCCCTGGCGGCTGATCCTGATCGAGGATGCCTCGACCGACCCACGGGTGCGCCCGTTCCTGCAAGAGTGGGCCACCGATCCCCGCCGCGCCGACCACGTGCAGCTGATCGAGACGCGCCGCAACCTCGGCTTCATCGGCGCGGTGAACCTGGGCTTCGCCCGGGCGCTCGAAAGGCCGGAACGCGGGCCGGTGCTGCTGTTGAACTCCGATGCCTTCCTGCCGCCCGACTGGGCGCGGCGGCTGCTCGCCCCCCTGGCCCACGACCCCAGCGTGGCCTCGGTCACGCCCGCCTCCAACGCGGCCGAGATCCTCTCCGTCCCGGCGATCTGCCGCGAGGTGCCGCTGCGCCCCGGCATGGCCGACCGGATCGATGCCACGGCCGCCCGGCTCGACCCGCAGGGCGCGCTGGCCCCGCTGCCGACCGGCGTCGGCTTCTGCATGGCCATCGCCCGGCCCTGGCTTGCCCGGTTGCCGCGCTTCGACACCGCCTTCGGACGCGGCTACGGCGAAGAGGTCGACTGGTGCCGCCGCATCGCCGCCCAGGGCGGGCGGCACCTGGGCCACGCGGGGGTCTTCGTCGAACACCAGGGCGGCGCCAGCTTCGGGCCCGAGAAAGCCGCGCTACTGCGCCGCAACGGCGCCCGGCTGCGCGCCCGCTACCCCGGCTTCGACGCCGAGGTCGCCGCCTTCAAATCCGACGACCCGCTCGGCAGCCCGCGCTTCGCCCTGGCGCTGGCCTGGGCCGCTGAGGTGAGCCGCCCGGCCCGGATCGAGGTGATCTTCACCCACAGCCTCGGCGGTGGCGTCGCCCGCGCGACCGAGGCCCGGATCCAGCGCGCACTCGCCGCCGGCCGCCCGGCCCTGCGCGTGGCGCTTGGCGGGCCCGACCGGTTCGAGCTCACGCTTTTCAGCGCCTGGGGCCGGATCGGCGGCGCCACGCCCGACGCCAAGGTGCTGGCGGAATATCTGTCGCTCCTGCCCGCGAAGGACCTGGTCTATGCCTGCGGCGTCGGCGATGCCGACCCCCTGGCCCTGCCCGGGCTGATCGCGGGTCTCCTCGGCCCCGAGGACCGCGCCGAGCTGGAACTGCACGATTACTTCCCGCTCTCGCCCTCCTACACGCTCTGCGACAGCACCGGCACCTACCGCGGGCTGCCCGCCCCCGGCGACCGCGACCCCGCGCATCAGGCCCGCCGCCCCGACGGCACCCGCGTTCCGCTGACCCAATGGCGCGCCGCCTGGCACGGTTTGGCCGCCCGGGCGCAGATCACCTGTTTCTCCGAGGCCTCGGCGGACCTTCTGCGCGAAGCCTGGCCCGATCTCGCGCCCCGGATCACCCTGCGTCCGCACCGCCTGGCGCTGACGCCCGCGCCGCTGCCGCGCCCCACTCCGGGGAACCGCCCGGTGATCGGCGTCCTCGGCGCCATCTCACTCCAGAAAGGCGCGCCCGTGGTCGCCGAACTCGCGCGGCTCTGCGGCGACGACCTGCAGCTCACCCTGATCGGAGAGATCGCCCCGGGCCTCGACCTGCCCGCCCATGTGACCCGCAGCGGCGCCTATGACCCCGAGGATATCGCGCCCCTCGCCCGCGCCCGGGGCGTGACGCACTGGCTGATCCCCTCGCTCTGGCCCGAAACCTTCTGTTTCGCCCTGCACGAGGCGCTGGCCACCGGCCTGCCGGTCCTGGGCTTCGACCTCGGCGCCCAGGGCGCGAGTCTCGCCGCCGCGCCCAACGGCACGGCCCTGCCCTATCACCCCGGCGCGCCCGACCGCATGGCCCAAGCCGTCCGCGCCGCCGTCCTGGCCGCCCCCGCCGCGGAGGCCCGCCGCGCCGCGCCCCTGCCGCCCACCGGGACCGGCTGACATGGTCGAAGTCACGCTCGACTGGCTGCGCGCCCGCGGGATCGAGGCGCTGCCCCGCCCCGGCGGCCGCGTCGCCCTGCCGCCCCGTGGCTTCATCGAGGCGCCCGCCAGCCTGAAATGGACCCGCTTCGACCAGGAGCTCGAGCTGGGCGCCTTCTCCTACCAGGTCTCGGGTTATGCCTGCGCCGCCCGCATCGGCCGCTACGTCTCGATCGGCGAAGAGGTGCAGATCGGCCGCCAGGATCACCCGCTGCACTGGGCCTCGACCAGCCCGGCCTTCTACCTCGGCGACCGGATCTTCGACCTCGCCGCGGGGTTCACCGGATCCGAGGCCTACCACGCAACCCCGCCCCCGCGCCCGAGCCGCGGCCCGCCGACGCGCCTCAAGCACACCACCGTGGGCCACGACGTCTGGATCGGCCACGGCGCGATCCTGCTTGCCGGCGTCACCATCGGCCCCGGCGCGGTGATCGGCGCGGGCGCCGTCGTGACCCGCGACGTGCCGCCCTATGCGGTGGTCGCCGGCGCGCCAGCACGGATCCTGCGCATGCGCCACCCGCCTGACCTCGTCGCGGGCTTCCTGCATCTGCGCTGGTGGCGCTTTGCCCCCTGGCAGCTTGCCCATCTCGACCCCTCCGACCCGGCCAGTTTCCTGCGCGGGCTCCGGGCGATGAAATCCGACCCCGATTTCGCCTTCGACAGGCTCGCGCTTTCCGAGGTGCCAGAATGACCCCAGAGGCCCCGCTGATCTTCCTGCATATCCCCAAGACCGCCGGCCAAAGCGTGCATGCCGCGCTGAGCCAGGGCCTGCCCGAGGCCGCGATCTCGCCAGTGCGCCTGCACAGCCAGGCGGGCCCCGGCACAGCCCAGCTCCCCCCCGGATACGCGCTTTATTCCGGCCATATCGATTGGGAGGCGCTGGCCAGCCTCGGCCCGCGCGCCCGGGCCTTCACCGTGCTGCGCGACCCGCTCGAACGGCTCGCCTCCTTCTATTTCTACCTCCGCCGCAAGGCCCGGAGCCTGCCACCGGAAGTGCTCGCCCGCCCCGACCACCTGGGCCTGCGCCAGGTCAGCACCCTCTCGGCCGAGGCCTATTTCTTCGCCGGCCCGCCCCCCTGGCGCGCCTTCATCACGGACCACTACCGCGCGCCCTATTGCCGCTACCTCGCCAGCCGGAAAATCCGCGCCGGCCGACAGCTCGACGGCCTGTCGGACCGCCAGCTCGTCGATGCCGCATATCGCGCCGCCCAGGGCCTTTCCGGCCTCTACCACACCGGCGACCTGGACCCGCTCGCCCGTGACCTCAGCCGCTGGACCGGGCGCCCCATCCACCTCCCCCGCATCAACGCCGGCCCCGGATCCGCCCCGCGCTGGCCCGCGCTCGCCGCGCGCCTGCCCCCGCAGGCCGCCGCCCGGCTCGCCGCCTGGGTCGCCCCCGACGTCGCGCTGATGACCCGCCTCGACATGCCCGTGAACACGCGCTTTCCGGCGCCTCTTTGCCAGACGTTAACCGCCCGGGCCTAGGCTCATCCCGGCCCCAACCACCCGAGTCGCTTCATGCCGCCTGCCCGAAAGACGCCCCAGCCCCGCCGTCCCGCGCCGCCGCCACCGCGCAGCGAACCGCCGGCGATGATCCTGCCTCTGCCCCGGGTGCGCCCGGCCCGGCTGCGCCGCCGCCACGCCGCGCTCCTCGTCTCGGCGCTGTTCCTGGTGCTCCTGCCGCTCGCCCTGACCGCCTGGTATCTCGAGGCGCGCGCCGCGCCGCGCTACATCGCCACCGCCGGCTTCTCCGTCCGGGCCGAGGAAGGCAGCGGCGCGCTCGACCTGCTCGGCGGCATGGCCGATCTCGCCACGCCCGCCAGCGCCGACACAGACATCCTGCAGGATTTCATCGAAAGCCCCGAGATCACGCGCCGCCTCGCGAGCAGTCTCGACCTCGCCACACTCTGGTCCCGCCCCCATGGCACCTGGACCGACCCCGGCGCCGACCCGCTGTTTGCCTATGACCCCACCGGCCAGGCCGAGGACCTCGCCCGCTACTGGCACAGCCGCGTGCGCGTCACCCGCCGCGCCGGCACCGCGCTACTCTCTCTCGAGGTCGAGGGCTTCACCCCAGAAGACGCCCACACAATCGCCGAGGGCATCATCGCCGAGGCCCGCGCCCTGATCGACCGGCTCTCCGCGCAAGCCCGCGCCGATGCCATGGCCCAGGCGCAGGAGGAGCTTTCCCGCGCGCGCGACCGGCTCGGCACGGCCCGCGCCGCGCTGACCCGCTTCCGCCACGAGACCCGAATCGTCGACCCACAAAGCGCGCTGCAGATCCGCGCCGGCGTCATGTCCTCGCTGCAGGAACGGCTGGCCCAGGCGGTGATCGACCTCGACCCATTGCGCCAAAGCGCCCCCGATGCGCGCTTCCGGATCGAGGCCGCAGAACACCGCGTCGCGGTGATCGAGGCGCGCATCACCAGCGAAGAGGCCCGGCTCGGCACCGGCGGCGGCCCCGACGCCGCGCCCGCGGCCTTCGCCGATCACGTCGGGCGCTACGAACGGCTCGCCACCGACCTGCGCTTCGCCGAGGAAAGCTACATGCTGGCCCGCGCCGCCCTCGACCGCGCCCGAACCGAGGCCGACCGCCAAAGCCGCTACCTCGCCCTGCATGTCGCCCCGGCGAGACCCGAAACCGCCGCCGCCCCGCAGAAGGCCCGCGCGCTCGCGCTGGTCGGCGGCTTCGCGACGCTCCTCTGGATCATGGGCGCGCTCGCCGTCTGGGCCATCCGGGACCGGCGCTGATGATCCGGCTCGAAGGGCTCTGCAAATCCTACCGCCAGGGCGGGCGCCGCATCACCATCGCGGACCAAATCACCGCCGAGTTTCCCAAGGGCGCGGTGGTCGGCCTGCTCGGCCGCAACGGCGCCGGCAAATCGAGCCTTCTGCGCATGATCGCCGGAAGCCTGCGCCCCGACGCCGGGCAAATCCTGACCCGCGGGCGCATCTCCTACCCGCTGGGCCTCGCCAGCGCGCTGCACGGCGATCTGACCGGCGCGCAGAACGCCCGTTTCGTCGCCCGGCTCTACGGCGCCGACACCCAGGACTGCTGCCGCTTCACCGAGGATTTCGCCGATCTCGGCGTCGCCTTCTACAGCCCTGTCCGGCGCTATTCCTCGGGCATGAAGGCGCGGCTGGCCTTCGGCATCAACATGGCGCTCGACTTCGACACCTATCTCCTGGACGAGGCGCTCTCGGCCGGGGATGCCGCCTTTCTCGAGCGCTCCCGCGCGCTGCTGCAGGGCCGGTTGCGCCAGGCCGGGGCACTGGTCGTCAGCCACGCGCCGGGCCAGCTCCGCCGGATCTGCCGCCAGGGCGCGGTCCTGGAGAACGGCCGTCTCACCCTTTTCGACAGCATCGACGAGGCGCTCGACCACCACCACGCGGGAATGCAGGCATGACCGCCCCGGCGCTCCTCCGCTACGCCCCGCCGCCTTTCCCGAAAGGCGCGCGCATGCTTTTCGTGATCGGCGCGCAGAAAGCCGGCACCACATTCCTGCATCAGGCCCTGGCGCAGACGCCCGAAGTGCATCTGCCCCCGGTGAAAGAGCTGCATTATTTCGACATCCGCCGCGGCTGCGGCAAGCTGACCTTCGCCGCCCGCGCCAGAGAACTGGCCCGCGCCGCCGATGCGCTGGAGCTTGCGGGCCCCGCGCCCGCACGGCTCGAACGCGCCCGCGCCGCGGCGGCGCTGATCGCCATGCAATCGGGCGCCCCCGCGGGCACCCAGAGCCCCGACCGGCACGCCGCCTACCTCACGTACCTTGCCGAAGGCCACGCGGGCGCGCGCTACATCGCCGACATCACGCCGGCCTACGCGGTCCTGCCGGCGGCGGATTTCGCCGATATGGCCTCGATCGGCGCGGCGCGCTTCGTCTTCGTCCTACGCGATCCGGTGGCGCGCATGTGGTCGCAGCTGCGCATGGCGACCCGCGCCGAACTGGGCCCGGGCGCGCCGGCCGCGACGCTGGCCGCCAGCGCCCGCGCGCGGGCCGAGGCGCTGATACGCTCCGGCCGGCTGCCGCGCGTCGAACGGGCGGATTACGCCCGGACGCTGGGCGCGCTCGACCGGGCGGTGCCGCGTGCCCGGCAACACATCCTTTTCTACGAGGATCTGGTGCGCGACGCGCGCGCCTTTGGCGCGCTTTGCGATTTCCTTGAAATCGCCCCCGGCGCGCCGGACCTGGGCCGGCGCGTGAACCCCGGCGTCAACCTGCCGCTGCCCCCGGATCTGGAGTCCGCCTTCGCCACGGCCTTCGCGCCGCAATACGCCATGGTGCGCGCGCGCTTCGGCAGCCAGGTCCCCGAGGAATGGCGGTGAGGCGTTTGCCTGCATCAATCGGCCCACAGCCGCCCGGATCAGCCCACGCGCAGGCGGCCCAGCGGCTTGTGGCGCAGCGCCAGGAAGGGGCGTTCGAAATAGCGAAAGCTCAGTTCCGCCGCGCCCCAGGCGGCGCCCCAGAACATCAGGTGGAAGATGAGCCCGCCAGGCGCCACCCCCAGTGCGGCCCCCGCGCGGTCGACCAAAGTCAGGACCGGCAGGTGCAGGAGGTAGATCCCGTAGCTGACCACGCCGATCCGCATCAGCGGGCGCAGGCGCAGGACCGCATAGACCGGGCCCGCCTCGCGCAGGACCAGGCTGCCGAGCAGCGCCGTCATGCTGAGATGCAGCGCGAAGTTCGGCAGGCCGGTCAGATCGCTGGGCAGGAGCCACAGCAGCGCGAGCAGCAGGGCCAGGCAAAGCGGCGCCGCGGTGCGCGCGCCGAGCCAGGGCCAGAGCCGGGCAAAACCCGCCTCACGGTGCAAAACCCAGGCCAGGGCGGAGCCCATGAGGATCGGCGCATAGGTCGCGGTCGGCAGGGCAAAGCGCAGCGGGCCGACCTCGGGCGGGCGCAGCCACAACAGCCCCATGACACCCGCCAGGTTCAGCGCGATCAAAACGCCCAGCACCGCCAGAAGCCAGCGCCGCGGCAGGAGGATCAGCACGAGCGGCCAGAGCAGGTAATACTGCTCCTCGACCGACAGCGACCACATCGGCGCCAGGGTCGGAATATCGGCGGTCAGGAAATTCGCGAGGAAGAGGTAGTAGAAAGGCCAACGCTCGGCCGCCCCGGGCGCATCCTTGAGCAGGACGTAATAGCCGCCAACCACGGTCACCACGAGCAGGTAAAGCGGCAGGATCCGCAGCGCCCGCCGCTTGTAGAAGCCCCGAAGCGAGATCCGCCCGAGGGCCGCCTCTTCGCGCAACAGCAGCGTGGTGATCAGATAGCCCGAGATGATGAAGAACAGGTCCACCCCAAGAAAGCCGCGCGTCGCCAGCACCGGCCCGTCGCGCAGCGCCGCGCCCACGGGGCTGTGGTGGTAGAGCACTGCGAGGATCGCAAAAGCCCGAAGCCCGTCGAGCGCGCCGAACCGCGCGCGGGCGCGGTAGGCGGCGAAGGCCTCGGTCATCCGGCCTTGAAGGGCGTGGTGAAGCCCGCGAAGGCGGGGGCTTCGGCGTCCTTCTCGGACAGGACCGGCGCGCGCCCGGGGTCGGGCCAGCCGATGGCCAGGTCCGGGTCATCCCAGGCCAGCGCGCCCTCCGTCTCGGGCGCGTAGAAATCCGAACACTTGTAGAGGATCTCGGTCTCCGCGCTCAGCGCCATGAAACCATGGGCGAAGCCCTCGGGGATCAGGAGCTGCCGCCCGTTGTCGAAGCTCAGCTCGACCCCGACCCACTGGCCGTAAGTGGGGCTGCCCGCGCGGATGTCGACCGCCACGTCGAAACCCGCGCCGCGCCCGCAGCGCACCAGCTTGGCCTGGGCCCGGGGCGGCGCCTGGAAATGCAGCCCGCGCACCGTGCCGGGCGTGACCGAAAAGGAATGGTTGTCCTGCACCCAGTCGCGGGCGATCCCGGCCTCCGCGTGGGCGGCGCGGTTGTAGGTCTCGGAGAAAAAGCCCCGCGCGTCGCCGAAGCGGCGCGGGGTCAGGATCAGCACGCCCTCGAGCGCGGTGGTCTCGATCTGCATCTCGTCCCGTCCTCTGCCCGGTGGACGCTTCCTGTCCAAGCCGCCAAGACCCGGCGCGGCGACACCGCCCCGAGGCCCGCGCGCGAAGCCCGGCTCAGACCCGCATCGGCATCACGACATAGACCGCGCTGTCGTCCGAGCCCTCGCGCATCAGCGTCGGATCTCCCGAGGAGTTGAACATGAAGACCGCGTTCTCGCGGTCGACCTGGCTCGCGATCTCCAGCAGGTATTTCGCGTTGAAGCCGATCTCGAGCCGCTCGTCGCCATAGGCCACGGCCAGCTCCTCCTCGGCGGCGCCGCTGTCGGGCGCATTGACCGACAGGATCAGCCGGTCCTCGTCCAGTTGCAGCTTCACCGCCCGCGACCGTTCCGAGGAGACGGTCGAGACCCGGTCCACCGCGCGGGCGAACTCGGCGGCGTCGACCTCGAGCCGGCGGGTGTTGTTCTGCGGAATGACGCGGGTGTAATCGGGGAAGGTGCCGTCGATGACCTTGGAGGTCAGGGTGATCTCGGGCGTGGCGAAGCGCACCTTGGTCTCGGAGACCGAGACCGCGATGTCCATGTCGTCCTCGTCCAGGAGCTTGCGCAGCTCGCCCACGGTCTTGCGCGGGACGATCACGCCGGGCATCTCCTCGGCGCCGGAGGGCAGCTCGGAATCGATGCGCGCCAGGCGGTGGCCGTCGGTGGCCACGCAGCGCAGCTGCCGGCCCTCGGGGCCTTCGGCGACATGCATATAGACGCCGTTCAGGTAATAGCGCGTCTCCTCGGTGGAGATGGCGAATTTCGACTTGTCGAAGAGCCGCCGCAGCACCTGCGCCTTGGCCGAGAAATTCGCCGAATACTCCGAGGTCGCCATGACCGGGAAATCTTCCTTGGGCAGGGTGGCGAGCGAGAAGTTCGACCGCCCGGCCTCGACGGTGAGCCGGCCCGCGGCGCCATCCTCGGTCACCGTGACCAGCGCCCCGTCGGGCAGCTTGCGGACGATCTCGTGCAAAGTCACCGCCGAGACAGTGGTGGCGCCGGCGCGTTCGACCTGGGCCATGTCCTTGTCGACCACCTCGATGTCGAGGTCGGTGGCCCGGAACTGCACGGTCTCGCCCTCGGCCTCGATCAGCACGTTGGCCAGGATCGGAATCGTGTTGCGCCGCTCGACCACCGATTGCGCCCGGCTGACCGCCTTGAGCAGCGTCGCGCGCTCCATGCTGAACTTCATGACCTATCCCTCCGAGAAACCCCGACCGGCCGCGGACGGGGCCCGCGTCGCCGGTTTTCTGGTTTTGTCCGATGTATGCGCGGAAGCGTCAAGGCCAGCGGGGGCCTACCCCGCCGGCGCAAGACGATTGTTGTGGTGCGGACTCATTCCTCGAGCGCGCAGCGCAGCAGCTCCACATCCTCGGCGACCTGGGCGTCCGAACGCATCAGGTCCTCGATTCGACGCACCCCGTGCAGCACGGTGGTGTGGTCGCGCCCGCCGAAGCGGCGGCCGATCTCGGGGAAGCTGCGCGCGGTGAGCTGCTTGCAGAGATACATCGCGATCTGCCGCGGCCGGGCGAAGTTGCGCACCCGCTTCGGGCCGATCAGGTCCGAGAGGCGGATGTGGTAATGCTCGGCCACCCGGCGCTGGATCTCGTCGATGGAGATCTTGCGCTCGGAGGCGCGGATCACATCGGCCAGGCATTCCTGCGCCATGGCGAGGTCCACCGGCTTGCCGACCAGCGAGGCGAAGGCGAAAAGCCGGTTCAGCGCCCCTTCGAGCACCCGCACGTTGGTCGAGATCCGATGCGCGAGGAAGCCGAAGACGCCCTCTTCGAACTCGACGTCGGGGTAATGCACCCGCTGGCTCTCGAACTTCGACTGCAGGATGCCCAGGCGCAGCTCGTAGTCGGTGGGATGAAGGTCGACGACCAGCCCCGACTGCAGCCGCGAGCGGATGCGGTTCTCCAGGTCGCGGATCTCGTTCGGCGCGCGGTCGGCGGAGATGACGATCTGCTTGTTCTGGTCCACCAGCGCGTTGAAGGTGTGGAAGAACTCCTCCTGCGTGCTGTCCTTGCCGGCGATGAACTGCACGTCATCGACCATCAGCACGTCGACCGAGCGGAAGATCGACTTGAAGTCCATCATCCGGCGGTCGCGCAGCGCCTGCACGAAGCGATACATGAACTGCTCCGCCGAGAGGTAGAGCACGTTCAGCTCAGGATTGCGGACCCGCAGCTCCCAGGCGATCGCATGCATCAGGTGGGTTTTGCCGAGACCCACGCCGCCGTGCAGGAACAGCGGGTTGAAGGTGACCGGCCCGCCCTCGGCCACGCGGCGCGCGGCGGCATGGGCCAGCTGGTTGGGCTTGCCGACCACGAAGCGGTCGAAGGTGTACTTCTCGTCGAGCGGCGCGCCGGGGATCAGATCGGTGTTGCGGTTGTCCTTGGCGGGCTCTGCCGAGGCCCGCGGCTTGCGGGCCGCCTGCGGCCGCGCAGGCTGGTTCGCGGCGACCCGGAAATGCACCCGGCGCACATTGGGCTCGAAAGCCGCGATACTGTCGAGAAGGGCGTCGCCGAAATTCTGCGAGACGTATTTACCGATGAAATTGGTGGGCGCCTCGAGAATGGCGACCTCCCCTTCGCAACCGGAAAATTCGAGTGGTTTGATCCAGGTCTCAAAGTTGTTCTCGCCAATCGTCTTGGCGAGGTTTTCCTGCAGCGCGCCCCATTGTTCCTGTGTCATTCCTTTGCTCTTTTCCCCAGCATGATCCCAATTGACGTGGCCCGATCCACGCCACGGCACGACCTCCGGGAATAACGCTTCCACTCCCGAAACAACGGCGTTTCGGGCGGAACAAGACGCAACCAGCCATGCACCGGACCCTGCATCCGGCGCCCGCGGCTGGCGCGCCAAACAAATTACTTGGACTAGGCCGAAGCATCGTTGTGCTTCGCGCAGAACCGGTGGCAGCCGGTTCACAGCCTCGCGCTGAGCAACCTTCAGAACCGTGACCTCGGTCTTGTGCTGCACCAGCCCGCGGACCTGGTCCCCCCAGGCGATCGTGACTCGCAGGGCTAAATTACCCACCGGGCCCGTGGACCAGCAACTACTCTTAGCGCTTGACTCAGTGTTCTGTGGAAAAGAATCTCTCGGCCGCGCAGAAAGGGCACAGCACGAAAAAAGGCGCCCTTATGGGGCGCCTTTTCGCTTGCACGGATAACCGATTGAAATCAGCCGAGCGCTTTCACGCGCGAGGCCAGACGCGAGATTTTCCGCGACGCCGTGTTCTTGTGGAAAACGCCTTTGGTGACGCCGCGCATCACTTCGGGCTGTGCGGCACGCAGTGCGGCCTGTGCGGCATCCTTGTCGCCCGAGGCGATGGCCTCTTCGACCTTGCGCAGGTGGGTGCGGATGCGCGAGCGGCGCGCCTTGTTGACGGCATAGCGGCGCTCTGTCTGACGCGCGCGCTTCTTGGACTGGGGCGTATTCGCCATGATGATCGACCCTTTGGTTCGAGGTTCCGAATGTCTCTCGCGCAAATGACGCTCGGGCCCGGACCTCTGTCGCCGGATCGATTCTTGCCAGAGCGGGCATCACGCGCATGTGGCGGCGGCTGATAGGGCAAAAGCCGCCGCCTGGCAACCCGGTTTGCGGGAAAGCCTTACTTGTCGCGGAACTGCGCGGTGCGCTTTTCCTGGAAGGCCGCCATGCCTTCCTTCTGGTCCTCGGTGCTGAACAGCGAGTGGAACAGCCGCTTCTCGAAGAGGATGCCCTCGGCCAGGGTGGTCTCATAGGCGCGGTTCACCGCCTCCTTGGCCGCCATCGAGGAGATGATCGACTTCTCGGCGATCTTGGCCGCGGCGCTCTGCAGCTCTTCCATGAGGTTCTTGGCGGGCACCACGCGGCTCACCAGGCCCGAGCGCTCGGCCTCTTCGGCGTCCATGAAGCGGCCGGTCAGATGCATGTCCATGCTCTTGGACTTGCCGACGAAGCGGGTCAGCCGCTGGGTGCCGCCGATGCCGGCGATGACGCCGAGGTTGATCTCGGGCTGGCCGAACTTGGCGCTGTCGGCGGCGATGATGAAGTCGCACATCATTGCCAGTTCGCAGCCGCCGCCCAGGGCATATCCCGCGACGCCCGCGATGATCGGCTTGCGGACCTTGGTGACGGCCTCGTGCTCGTCTCCGAAGAAATCCGACAGATACATTTCGACAAAGGACTTCTCGGACATCTCCTTGATGTCGGCGCCCGCCGCGAACGCCTTTTGCGAACCGGTCAGGACGATCACGCGCACCTTGTCGTTGCGATCCGCATCCTTCAGCGCCGTCGACAGCTCCTTGAGGAGCTGGGAGTTCAGCGCGTTGAGGGCATCGGGGCGGTTGAGCTTGATGGTGCAGACGTGGTCTTCGATCTCGACGATAATCGTCTCGTAGGCCATGAACCGGCGCTCCGTTCGTTCCAGTCAGGCCACCGTGGTTATCATGTCCCCACGTTGGATCAAGTTATCTTTGGCAAGCCGGACAATAGAAGGAGGAGCGCCCGGACTGCACGATGCGACGCACCGTGCCGTCGCATCCCTCGCGCCGACAGGGCAGGCCTTCGCGGCCGTAGACATCGAAACTGTGCTGGAAGTAGCCCAGCTCGCCATCGGCCCGCCGGTAGTCCTTGAGCGAGGAGCCGCCGGCGCGGATCGCCTCTTCCAGCGTCGTTCGGATGAGCGGCACCAGCGCCGCGACCCGCGCCTTGCCGATGCGTCCGGCCTTGCGCGCGGGGTGGATGCCGCCGCGGAAGAGCGCCTCGCAGACGTAGATATTGCCGAGCCCCGCGACGATCTTCTGATCGAGCAGCGCCGATTTCACCGGCATCCCCCGGCCCTTGAGCGCGGCGACCAGATGCGCCTCGTGGAAGTGGTTGCCCAGGGGCTCGGGCCCGAGGGCGGCCAGCAGCGGATGCGCCTCGGCGCCTTCGGTCGGCATCAGCGCCATGGCGCCGAAGCGGCGCGGGTCGTTGAAGGTGACGCGGGTGCCGTTGTCCATGTGGAAGACGACGTGGTCGTGTTTCTCGGGCGCGGGATGGTCATGCAGGAATTGCCCCAGCGGATCGCCCGAGATCAGGATACGCCCCGACATGCCCAGATGCATCAGAAGCGTCTCGCCGCTCGAGAGATCGGCGAGGATGTATTTCGACCGCCGCCGCAGCCGCGCCACCCGCGCGCCGGTCAGCCTTTCGGCCATGCGCTCGGGCAGCGGCCAGCGCAGGTCGGGGCGGTTGACCTCGGCGCGGGCGATCACCGCGCCCTCCATCGCGGGCAGGAGCCCCACGCGGACGGTTTCGACCTCGGGCAATTCGGGCATGGCGGGCTTTCCGGCAAACGGGCAGTGGCGCCGAGATATAGCGCGCGGGGCGCGGTTTGAAGGTCTCGCGCCCGCGCGGATTTGACTGTTTGTTTCCCCGCCTCCATCTGTGTAACCGAAATTCGGGCGCTTGGCCCGGCAGTTTGCGGAGACCTCCATGACCGACGAGCCCGAGAAGAAGGCCCATTTCGGCTATTCCGAGGTGCCCGAATCCGAGAAGGCCGGGCTCGTGCAGGGCGTCTTCCAGTCCGTCGCCTCGAAATACGACGTGATGAACGACGCCATGAGCCTGGGCATCCATCGGCTCTGGAAGGATGCCATGATGGACTGGCTGGCGCCGCGGCCCGGGCAGACCCTGCTCGACGTGGCCGGCGGCACCGGCGACATCTCCTTCCGGTTCCTCAAGCGCGCCGGCCGGGGCCATGCCACGGTGCTGGACCTGACCGAGCCGATGCTGGTCGCGGGCCGCAAGCGCGCCGAGGCCGCGGCCATGCAGGACAGCCTCGATTGGGTGGTGGGCGACGCCATGGCCCTGCCCTTCGCCGCCAACAGCTTCGACGTCTACACGATCTCTTTCGGGATCCGGAACGTGACCCGCCCCGAGGTGGCCCTGTCCGAGGCCTACCGGGTGCTGAAGCCCGGCGGGCGGCTCATGGTGCTGGAGTTCAGCCAGATCCCGCAGCCGGGGCTGCAGAAGCTCTATGACCTCTATTCCTTCAACGCGATCCCGGCCATGGGCCAGATGATCGCCGGGGACCGGGACAGCTATCAATATCTGGTCGAGTCGATCCGCCGCTTCCCCGACCAGGAGACCTTCCTGGCGATGCTGCGGACCGCGGGTTTCGAGAACGCGTCCTACCGCAACCTGAGCCTCGGCATCGCCTGCCTGCATTCCGGCTGGAAGATCTGAGCCCATGCGCGAACCCCTGAACCTCTGGCGCCTGATCCGGACCGGCGCGACCTTCCAGCGCTCCGGCGCGATGAGCGTGGTGCTCGACGCCGTGGACGCGCCGCGGTCGATCCGCATTGCCGCGCGGGTGGTGGGCTGGCCCTTCGCCTTCCTGGGCTACGAGGGCGATCCGACCATGCCGCCGGTGACCCGCGCGCTGACCGCGCTGGGGCCGGCCTACATCAAGTTCGGGCAGATCCTCTCGACCCGGCCCGACGTTGTGGGCGAGGAGCTGGCCGCCCAGCTCCGGGTGCTGCAGGACGAGTTGCCGCCGTTTTCCCGCGACGCCGCCAAGAAAGCCATCGAGGACGATCTCGACATGGCGGTCGACGGGCTGTTCTCGTCCTTCAGCGAGCCGGTGGCCGCGGCCTCCATCGCACAGGTGCACAAGGCGGTGCTGGCCGACACCGGAGAGACCGTGGCCGTGAAGGTGCTGCGCCCCGGGGTGGAGCGCGCCTTCCGCCGCGACATCGACGCCTTCTACTTCTCGGCCCGGGTGATCGAGGCGCTCCTGCCCTCGACCCGGCGGCTGAAGCCGGTGGATGTGATCGCGCATTTTGAAGGCGTGGTCATGGGCGAGCTGGACCTGCGGCTCGAGGCCGCCTCGGCCTCGGAGTTCGCCGCCAATACCGCGGACGACGACGGCTTCCGGGTGCCCGAGGTGAAATGGTTCCTCTCGGGCCGCCGGGTGATGACGCTGGGCTGGGCCGAGGGCACGCGGCTCGGCGAGAACGCCGCCATCGACGCCAAGGGCATCGACCGGGTGGCCCTGTCCGAGCGGGTGATCCAGCTTTTCCTGAGCCACGCGCTGCGCGACGGGTTTTTCCACGGCGACATGCACCAGGGCAATCTCAAGGTCGCTGACGACGGGGCGATCATCGCCTATGACTTCGGCATCATGGGCCATATCGACGCCTATACCCGCCGGGTCTACGCCGAGATCCTCTATGGCTTCATCCGCCGCGACTACCAGCGCGTCGCCGAGGTGCATTTCGAGGCCGGCTATGTGCCCGCCGACCGCGACGTCGACGAGTTCGCCCGGGCGCTGCGCGCCGTGGGCGAGCCGATCTTCGGCATGGACGCCACGCGGATCTCCATGGCGCGGCTCCTGGCCTATCTCTTCGAAGTGACCGAGCGTTTCGGCATGGAGACCCGGACCGAGCTGATCCTGCTGCAGCGCACCATGGTGGTGGTCGAGGGCGTGGCCCGCTCGCTGAACCCGCGGATGAACATCTGGCACGCCGCCCAGCCGGTGGTCGAGGACTACATCAAGAGCTCGATCGGCCCCCGCGCCGTGGCCCGCGACCTGGCCGAGACCGCCAAGGTTGTGGCCCGGTTCGGGCCGCGCCTGCCGGGCCTGGTGGAGGGGCTCCTGGTGCAGCAGTCCCAGCCTCGGGTCGACCGCGCGCCGAAGCTGATGCCCGTGCGGGTGTTCTGGGCCTCGCTGGGCCTCGCCGTGGGCGCCGGCGCCGCGCTGGCCGCGACGCTGCTGGGGTAGCCGGGCGCGGGCGGTCGGCGGCGGGTGCTTGGGGATGTGGCTCTGTGTTGGGTGCTTGGAAGGCGCCGCCGTGCGCGGACGCTTGGGGATGTGACTCTTTGTTTTGTGCTTGAGCGACGCTGCGATGCGCGGGGATGTGGCTCTGTGTTGGGTGATTGAGCGGCGCTGCTGTGCGGGGATGAGGCTCTGTGTTGGGTGGTTTGGTGCTTTAGGGGCACGGCGACGCCCGAGCTTCACCGTGGTCTGTTGATGAAAATGCCAGGTCCCTGCGCCACTCTGCGCCCTAAAGGTCTCCCTCCGGCCCAGCGTCCCGTTGATCACTCAACAGCACACGCATGCCGGGCCAACATCAGGCTCTAGCCTGGCCCAACCCGCACCTTCGTCCCCCACAAAAGCCCTCCCTCCCCACAAGCGCCACTTGCGCCCGAATAGCACCGAAGGTGCCGGGCGCGCGCCGGACCGGCCCCTTGGGCCGGCGCTCCTTCGAGTGGCGCACTCAGCTCACCCCTAGTCCTGACCTTGCCGCCATAAAGCGCGCAGCTCACAGGTCGGCAGCGCCGTCCCCCGGTCCGGCGCGCGCCCTCTGTTGTGCTGGGTGTGAGGGAAGTAGGTTTTGTTGGACCGTGGGTGCCCGGCAGGCAGAGGCTGACCCGGTAATTTAGACGGTGGGATCCGTGGTCCGTGCGCTCAGCGCGTCAGCGGGGACAACAGTGCATGAGGCTGGTTCCGTATCCGCAAATACCGGCCCAGCCCGCCCCTCAGCCCCCGCCGCTACCGCTCCAGCGCCCGCAGGTAGTCGTAGATCGCCCCGGCGCCGGTCTCGCTGCGGTAGGCCATGCGGGCGCGCGCGGAGGGGTCGCCAAGCCAGCCCTGCAGGAACTCGGTGGGGTTCTTGAGATAGGCGGCAAAGCTCGCACGGTCCCAGGTCAGCCCACGGGCGCGCGCCTCCTGCATGGAGCGCGAGTAGTTGAACCCGGCCGCCCCGGCGACCGGCCGGCCCATCACGCCGTAGAGGTTCGGCCCGGTGCGCCCGCCGGCGACCAGCCGCGTGCCGTCCGGCGCGGTCACGCTATGGCACTGCGCACAGGGCGCGAAGGCCGAGGGCGCCTCCTGGGCCGACGCGAGGCCCGCGGGCAGGAATGCGGCAAGGAAAAGGGCGCGCAGCATCGTCATGCAAATAACCGTTGTTCAACATGACGATGCTATCCCGTCAGACGGGTGGCGGAAACCGCTTTCCCGACACGTTCACGCGACCGCGTGGGCAATCGCGCAGCGCTTCCACAGCGTCGCCAGCGCCTGCACCAGCCGCTCGATGTCCTCGTCGCTGTGCAGGGGCCCCGGGGTAAAGCGCAGCCGCTCGGTGCCCTTGGGCACGGTGGGATAGTTGATCGGCTGCACGTAGATCCCGAAGTCCTGCATCAGGATGTCGGCGAGCTGGCGGCATTTCACCGGATCCTTGATCATCACCGGGATGATGTGGCTGGGGTTGTCGAGATGCGGAATGCCCAGCGCGTCCAGCCGCTTGCGCAGCTTGGCGACCTGCACCTTCTGACGGGCACGCTCGCAGTCGCTTTCCTTCAGATGCGCGATCGAGGTGCGCGCCGCCGCGGCCACCGCCGGCGGCAGGGCGGTGGTGAAGATGAAGCCCGAGGCGAAGGAGCGGATGAAATCGCAAAGCGAGGCCGAGCCGGTCACATAGCCGCCGACCACGCCATAGGCCTTGCCCAGCGTGCCCTCGATCAGGGTGATCCGGTGGGCCAGGCCAAGCTCTTCGGAGACGCCGCCGCCGCGCGGGCCATACATGCCCACGGCGTGCACCTCGTCGAGATAGGTCATGGCGCCGTGTTTCTCGGCGACCTCGATGATCTCTTCCATCGGGCAGATGTCGCCATCCATGGAATAGACCGACTCGAAGGCCACGATCTTGGTCGCATTGGAGGGCAGCGCCGCGAGCTTGGCGTCGAGGTCCTCGGGGTCGTTGTGCTTCCAGATCACCTTCTCGGCCTTGGAGTGGCGGATGCCCTCGATCATCGAGGCGTGGTTCTTCTCGTCCGAGAGGATCACCGCGTCGGGCAGCTTCGCGCCGAGCGTCGAAAGCGCCGCCCAGTTCGAGACATAGCCCGAGGTGAAGAGCAGCGCGCCCTCCTTGCCGTGCAGATCGGCCAGCTCGGCCTCGAGAAGCCGGTGCTGATGGGTGTTGCCCGAGATGTTGCGGGTGCCGCCGGCGCCGCAGCCATGGGCCGCCACGGCGGCCTGCATGGATTGCATGACCTTGGGGTTCTGGCCCATGCCCAGGTAGTCGTTGGAGCACCAGACCGTCACCTCCTCGGGGGCCTCCTCGTCGTAGCTGCGGGCCCGGGGGAAGGCGCCGCACTTGCGCTCGAGCTCCGCGAAGATGCGGTAGTTGCCGTCTGCGCGCAGGCGATCGAGCTCGGCGTCGAAAAGGGCGTCAAAGTCCATGGGCGTCCTCCCGGTGGTCGTTTTTCGGTTTGGGCGCGGGCAGCATCCAGCGCCAGAGCTTCTCGTCGGGCAAGGGCAGCACAAGGAACCAATGCTCGAGCAGGGCCAGCGCGGTCAGCGCGGCCAGAAGGGCGAAGCCGGCTGCCTCGGCGGGCGTTCCGGCGGTAAACAATCGTTCCAGCCAGCAGGCCACCGCGAAGCTCAGCGCGGTGACCGAAACCGGGAAGAGCCAGTTCATCGGCGCGATGCGGAAGTGGCTCGGCAGATGCGAAAGCTGCGGCGGCAGGAACTCGGTGTTGATCTTGGGCACCCCGAGAAAGAGGTTCAGCTTGGCCGAGAGCCGCGCGAAGAACAGCACCGCGAAGGTCCAGAAGGCGGTGGTATTGGCCGCGCCGGCGGCATGCAGGCCCAGCACGATCAGCGCCGCGACCAGCGCCATCTCGTGGTAGGCGATGGTGCCCCAGGCGCGCAGGAAGCGTTCCCAGCCGGGACGGCCCGGCGGGCAGGGGTGCAGGTTCGGCCCGGTGACCACGCCGGTCAGGAAGGCGGTCTCGATCCAGCCCCAAAGCGCGATGGCGCCGAGGAAGCCAAGGTAGACCCCGGCGAGGCCTTGGGCGTCGGCGGCGCCATGCACCGCCCAGACGGCCAGCGCCAGGACCGGCGCGCTGCCGAGCGTCAGCCAGAGCCGCGCGCCGGGGCTCACCGCGCGGCGCACGGCCACGAGGATCGCCCCGGTGGAGAACCACCAGACAAAGAGCGCCGCCAGCGCGGCCAGCCAGGGATCGCTGAGGATCACGGCGCCCTCCTGCCCTGGCTCGGACCCCGGGCGCGCCTTGGCGCCCGGGCCGCTGTCATATGCCGCTTGAGGCTCAATAGACCGGCTCCAGCCGAGTGCTTTGCGGCACGCGGTGCTTGTTGGCCGGGATCGTGTAGAGCTGCACGAAGCACAGCGCGGCGCGCGCCGAATTGGCCCAGCTCTTGAGCCGCCCGGAAAGCCCGCCCTCGGATTTGCCTTCGGCGATGCCGACATTGGCGCGGTGCAGCCGCTCCAGCGTCGGCTGCCAGCGCGGATGCTCGATGTCGAGGGTGATCGGGAAGATCTGCTCGGTCAGCGCGCTGGTCTTGGTGAAGACCGAATGGGCATACCAGTCCGGGTCGACTCCCAGCGCCTTGTGGAACTCCGGGCGCTGGTGGTCGCGCACATACATCGTCGCATAGACCGCCGTCAGGAAGAACTTGATCCAGAGGACATTGCGCCCCGAGGTCAGCTTCGGGTCGGTCTTCATCAGAAGCGCGAAGGCCTCGCCGTGGCGGAACTCGTCGCCGCACCACTCCAGGAACCACTTGAAGATCGGGTGGAAGCGGTGCTCGGGATGGGCCTCGAGGTGGCGGTAGATGGTGATATACCGCGCGTAGCCGATCTTCTCCGACAGATAGGTCGCGTAGTAGATGAACTTCGGCTGGAAGAAGGTGTATTTCTTCTTCTGCGTCAGGAAGCCCAGGTTCACCGCGACGCCGGCCTCGCGCAGGGCGTCGTTGATGAAGCCCGCGTGCCGCGCCTCGTCCCGCGCCATGAGCTGGAAGAGCTGCACGATGTCGCCGTTCTTGCCGCGCCGCTTCATCTCCTTGTAGAGGACGCAGCCCGAGAACTCGGCGGTGCACGACGAGATCAGGAAGTCGATGAACTCCTTCTTAAGGCCGGGCTCCATGCCCTCCCAGTCGACCTCGTCCCAGTCCTCGTTCTTCTTGAAGTGGCCCTTGTTGGGATCGGCCTCCATCTCGGCGATCAGCGCGTCCCAGTCCTTGCGGACCGGGCTGACGTCGATGGCGTCGAGCTGGTCGAAGTCGGTGGTGTAGAAGCGCGGGGTCAGCAGGGTGTTCTGCATCGCCACATCGGTGGCGAACTGGCTGTCCATCTTGGCCTGGGCCTCCTGGAGGGCCAGGCTCTCGTCGACATTGGTGATGTCGGCGGTATGCGGGGTCTGGACGTTCATAGCGTGACCTCCTCGGAGAAGGAGAACTCGCAAAGCTCCATCACCTCGAGGTCCCCGGTGAGCCGGGTCCAGAGCTGTTCGAGCTTGGAGGCGCGCAGGATGATCGCCTCGCGGTCCTCGCTCACGACCTCGCCGAAGGGGGCCATGATCTCGGGCCCCTGGACGGTCACCTCGTCGCCGGGGTTGACCACGGCGCCGTTGTTGAAGCGCACATGCGCGTGCAGGCTTTCGAATTTGTGAGAGATTTCGACGGTGCAGGGCGCCCGTTCGATCTCGCGTGTCAGAAGTCCCATTTCCGGCTCCCTTTCGAGCTATTGACGCAGCAGCTTGGCGAAGGCGGCTGCGTTATCCGCACCGAACCCCATGAGGTCGGCGCCCCAGTCGGTCGTCGGGTCGAAGATCGCCAGACGGCCGTTCTCGTAGGCGACGAGCCGCACCGGCCCGTCGACGGGAACGCGGGCATTGGTCCGCTCGCGCTCCAGAACGCGGTAGATCCCCGCGATGAATCCGCCCTCGTCGGGGCCGAAATCGGCGATCAGCACGCCGTTGGCATCGAGCACCCGGGCCGCGCCGGACATCTCTCCCTTGAGGTAGACGAGCCGCTCGGACTGCACCGGGCTGACCGGCGGCGTGGCCTCGAGCGGGCGGCCCGACCAGACCCAGAAGGCGGTCAGGCACAGCACCAGCGTCACCAGCGCGGCCATGGCCCGGACCATGGCGGTCGGCACGAGGTCCCGGGCCTCGTGGCGCAGGCGGGGGGCGGTCTGGCTGGACATGGTCGGGCCCTCCTTATTCCGCCGCCACCGCCGCGGCGCCGGTCGACGGGTCGGCGCGGCTCACGCGGGGTTCGGCGATGCGGGTGCGGGCGGCCTCGCCGAGGATCTCGGCGACCTTATCGGCCTCGGCGATGCAGCGCAGCGCGGGCTGCGTGGGCGCCATCTTCCAGGGCCGGACATGCGGCCAGCAGACCAGGTAGGACAGCCGCGTCTCGCCCAGCGTCAGGAAGGAGATCGTCCCCGTCCCGTCGCGCCGCCGCGCCAGGTCGGCCGAGGCGATCTGCGTGTAGGGCAGGTTCAGCGTCACCGTCAGCGCCGCGCCGATCCGCATGGCGACCCGGCGGTTGGTGATCGTGTAGACCGTGGCGCGGGCCTGCACATAGGCGATGGCGAACAAGAGCCCCAGGGTGATCGCGCCCAGGATCAGGAAGGGCACTGCCGCGCCGAGGGCCTGGCCCAGGGGCATCAGGTCCACGACCGCGACAAAGCGCCAGACCGCCAGCCCGAGGAAATAGAGCGCCACCCATTTCAGGCTCAGCGCGTCCCGGGCCAGGGCCCAGGCCTCGGGGCGGCCCTGCCAGAGGATGCGCTCGCCCTCGGGCGGGCGCTCGGGCAGGCCCTTCACGGGCTCGGTTGCGAAATCGTCATGCGGCATCGGCTCGCCTCCCTCTCGACCCGCGCCCCGTCAGAGCTGCGGGTCCTGCCTCTTCTGGCTCGCGTAGAGGACGCCACCGCCGTAGTAGGCGCTGATCTTGTCCTCCTCGAGCTTGGTCACGACATCGGGCGCCTTTGTGGTCGGCACGCCCGGGAACTGCGCAGCGTAAAGCGTCTTCACGTCGACCCGGTTGCCCCAGATCCGCGCCAGGGTCATCGGCAGGAGCCGGGTGCCGCCGCCGCCCTCGAGTTCGATCTCGAGGTAGCGCACGAGCTGTTCCGGCTCGTCGATCCACATGTCCGAGACCATGCCCACGACCTGCCCGTCGCCCGAGCGCACCGGCAGCCCGCGCGGGTCGTTGCCGGCGGCGACCAGGAAATGGCCGTCCCGCTTCATCGGGATGATCTTCGGGCGCCCGTGGCCGTCGAGCTCGGGCTCGTCGCGCCGGTTCGCCCAGGCCGCCGGGCCGATCCCCTGTTCGAAGGGATTGCCGGTCGGATCATAGGGAAAGCCGCCCGACTCGAAGGCGCGGGTCATGTTGGCGTGATGGTCGTCGCGGTCCGCCGGCTGGCCCGAGGGCACCGTGTAGGTGCCGCGGCCATGCGGCAGCACGAAGGTCTTGTCGGCGGGCATCGGGAAGACACCGCCGGCGTCGGCGGGGCTGCCGTCCTCGTCGACCAGCGGGTAGCCTTCGCGCTGGTTCTCGCGCTGGATCCAGATCACCAGCCCGACGAAGAAGATGAAGAAGAGCCACAGCGAGATGCTCGCCAGGTCGAGGTTTCCGAAGATGTAGTCGTCAACCATTTGTCTGGTCCTCCATCATGGTTGTCACGTCGGGAAATCGGCCAGGCCGAACTTCGCCGGGCCCGGCGCGGGGTGCAGCGCCCGGCTCACCAGCGGCCCGAGCGCCGCGAGGGTGACGAAAAGCAGACCGATCTCGAGGTGATAGACGACGGAATAGCCCGTCGCCGGGGATGCGAGCGCGGGGCCGAGATCCCCCGCCATCGCGTGAATGTTGACCCAGTCGCGCAGGCCGCCGCCGATCGCGGTGGAAAGCCCCGCCGCCGTGGCCTGCGCCGCGCCCCAGGCGCCCAGCGCCAGGCCGCGCCCGGCCAGCCCTTCGGCCGGCATGGTCATGGCCGCCATCAGCGTGGAGACCGCGAAATAGCCGCCGCCAAGCCCGATCAGCCCGGCGCCCGCGAAGAACAGCAGTGTCGAGGACATCGGCGCGGCGAAGATCACCACCGAGAAGGCCGCGACGCCCACCAGCACGCCCGCCGCCGCCATGCGGTAGGGATTGGCGCGCCGCGCCAGCATCCGGCCCGCGAAGGCAAAGCCCAGAAGCGCGCCCGCCGCCCACATCGCGGTCAGAAGCGTCGTCGAAGAGACCGAGAGCCCGAGGATCTCGCCGCCGTAGGGTTCGAGCAGCACGTCCTGCATGTTGAAGCCCATGGTCCCGAGGAAGACCACCACCAGAAGCCGGCCCGCGACCCCGCCCTGGGCGAAGTCGCGCCAGGCCGCGGCAAAGCTCGGCCGGGGCGCGGCGCGCTCCGCGGCGCTCATCGGGCGGACGCGCTCCTGCTTCCAGAGCGCCACGAGGTTCAGGACCAGCCCCGCCACCGCGGCGCCCTGCACCACGCGGATGAGCCGCAGACTCGAGTAGTCGCGCAGGAGCCAGCCGATCACCACGGCCGAAAGCCCCATGCCGAGAAGGAACATCACGTAGAGAAGCGCCACGACGCGCGGCCGGGTCTCCTCGGTGGCGCGGTCGCTGGCGAGCGCCAGGCCGGCGGTCTGGGTCATATGCAGCCCGAGCCCGGTCATCAGGAAGGCCAGCGCCGCCAGCACCTCGCCCGCGAAGGGCACCTGGTGGACCACGTCGCCGCCGAGCACCAGAAGCGCGAAGGGCATGACCGCCAGCCCACCCATCTGCCAGAGCGAGCCGAACCAGAGGTAGGGCACCCGCTTCCAGCCGATGGCCGAGCGATGGGTGTCCGACCGGAAACCCAGGAGCGCCCGGAAGGGCGCGATCAGCACCGGCAGGGCGATCATCACCGCCACGATGGTCGCCGGCACCGACAGCTCGACGATCATCACCCGGTTCAGCGTGCCGAGCAGCATGACCGCCGCCATGCCGACCGAGACCTGGAACAGCGAGAGCCGCAGAAGCTGGCTCAGCGGCAGATGCTCGGAGGCCGCGTCGGCGAAAGGCAGGAAGCGCCGCGTCAGGGATATGAGGCGCGGCTGGCTCATGCGCGGATCTCCAGCGCGTGGCTGATGTAGAACCCGGTGGTGATCCGCCCGAGGTCGCGCGCGCCGTGCCGGGCGATCAGCCGGTCGGGCGCCTGCGGCACCATCAGGGGCGAGCGGTCCGAGCGCGGGAAGAGCCGGCCCACCTGCCACATCATCATGAGCAGCGGCGTGCGCGGGGCGACAGTGAAGGCCAGGCTGCCGCTCTGGGCCGCCAGCCGGTCGAGCGCGGCATCGAGGTCCGCGGGCGCGTAGTAGATCAGGCTGTCCATGGCGACCGTGTGGTCGAAATGGCCGAGCCCCGCGTCCAGCATGTCGGCGCTGCGGAAGCGCACGCGCGGGCGCAGCGCCTCGGGGGTGCGGCGCTCGGCGATCTTGAGGATCTCGGGCGCGATGTCGACGCCCAGCACATCCGCGCCGCGGCGGGCCAGTTCCTGGCTCAACTGCCCGGCCCCGCAGCCCGCGTCCAGCACCCGCGCGCCGCTCAGATCGGCGGGCAGCGCGGCCAGGAGCCTTTCGCGCATGGCGTCCCGGCCCCGGCGCACGGTCTCGCGGATGCGGCTCACCTTGGCGTCCGAGGTCAGCGCCTCCCAGGTCCGGGTGGCGGTGCGGTCGAAGTAGTCCTCGACGCGGGCGCGGGTGAGCTCGTAACTCATCAGTCGAATCCCAGAAGCTCGAAGATGTCGCGGTCGGGCAGCGGTTCGGGCGCCAGGGGCTCGGTCCCGGCCCAGAGCGTGTCGGCCAGCCGCAGGTATTCGGCGCGGGCGGCCAGGATGTCCTCCTCCTCGGGCATCTCGAAGAGGGTTTTCTTCTTCAGCCGCGAGCGCCGGATCGCGTCGTAATCGGGCATATGCGCGATGCGGCGGAAGCCGACCTCGTCGCAGAAGCGGTCGACCTCGTCGGTGTCGCGCGACCGGTTGGCGATGCAGCCCGCGAGGCGGACCTTGTAGTTGGCCGACTTGGCCTGCACCGCGGCGATGATCCGGTTCATCGCGTAGATCGAATCGAAGTCGTTGGCGGTGACGATCACCGCCCGGTCGGCGTGCTGGAGCGGCGCCGCGAAGCCGCCGCAGACCACGTCGCCCAGGACGTCGAAGATCACCACGTCGGTGTCGTCCAGCATGTGGTGCTGCTTCAGGAGCTTCACCGTCTGGCCGACGACGTAGCCGCCGCAGCCGGTGCCCGCGGGCGGGCCGCCGGCCTCGATGCATTGCACCCCGCCCCAGCCTTCGGTCACGAAATCCTCGGGGCGCAGCTCCTCGGCGTGGAAATCGACGTCCTTGAGAATGTCGATCACCGTGGGCTGCAGCCGCCCGGTCAGCGTGAAGGTGCTGTCGTGCTTGGGGTCGCAGCCGATCTGCAAGACGCGCTTGCCCTGGCTCGCGAAGGCGGCCGAGAGGTTCGACGATGTGGTCGACTTGCCGATCCCGCCCTTGCCGTAGACCGCGACGACCTGCGCGCCCTCGATCTTCATGGCGGGGTCCTGGTGCACCTGCACCGAGCCCTCGCCGTCCTGTCCCCGCAGAACCGGCGGCGCGGGCACGCCCCGGGCCTCCAGCCCGGCGGCCTCGCGCAGGGCGGCGCGGTGGCTCGGCGGTTGCTTGTCGAGCGGGCTCATAGGGGCCTCCTTCCGGCGGGGGCACGGGCCCCCGCGTTGCTGTGCAATGTCGCGGCCGGGCGGATCCCGGCGGGGCCGAAGGGCGGGAGATCGGCAAGACGGGTCATTCCGCGGCCACCCCTTCCATCCGGTCTTCGAGCTGATCCGCCGCCGCCTCGAGCGCGGCGAGGGTTTCGGCGTCGGGCTGCCAATAGGCGCGGTCGTGGGCCTCGAGCAGGCGGTTTGCCATGCGGCTCGAGGCGGTCGGGTTGAGCGCCGCCAGCCGGGCCCGCATCTCAGGGTCGAGCACGAAGGTCTCGGAAAGGCGCTGGTAGACCCAGGGTTCGACCTCGCCGGTGGTCGCCGACCAGCCGAGCGTGTTGGTCACCTGCGCCTCGATCTGGCGCACGCCCTGGGCGCCGTGCTTCAGCATGCCCTCGAACCACTTGGGATTGAGCGAGCGCGAGCGGGTCTCGAGCGCTACCTGGTCGGCCAGCGTCCGCACCTTGCCCGCGCCGCGGGTCTGGTCGGAGATATAGACCGCCGCCTCGGTGCCCCGCGCGCGGCGCACCGCCCGCGAAATGCCGCCCAGCGTGTCGAAGTAATGGTCGACCGTGGTCACCCCCAGCTCGACGGATTCGAGGTTCTGATAGGCCACCTCGACCCGCGCCAGCGTCGCCTTGAGCAGCTCGGGGTTGGCCATGGCCTTGCCGTTCGGCCCATAGGCGAAGCTCTTGCGGGACTGGAAGGCGTCGGCCAGCTCGTCCTCGTCGCCGAAGGCCGAGCTTTCCACCAGCTGGTTCACGTTCGAGCCATAGGCCCCTTCGGCGTTCGAGAAGACCCGCAGCGCGGCGGTCTCGATACCGCAGCCGTGTTCTTCCATGTAGGCCAGCGCATGGGCGCGGATGAAGTTCATCTCGGGCGGCTCGTCTGCCTCGGCGGCCTTGAGCGCGGCCTCGGCCAGCATCCGGGTCTGCAGCGGCAGGAGATCGCGGAAGATCCCCGACAGCGTCATCATCACGTCGATGCGCGGGCGGCCCAGCTCTTCCAGCGGCACCAGGTCGGCGCCCGAGATGCGCCCGAAGGCATCCATGCGCGGCACCGCCCCCATGAGCGCCAGCGCCTGCGCCAGGGGCGCGCCGTCCGACTTGATGTTGTCCGACCCCCAGAGCACCAGCGCGACCGACCGCGGCAGGCTGGCGTGGGTCTGCAGCAGCAGCTCGGCCTGCGCCTTGCCGTCGCGCAGGGCAAAGGCGGTGGGCATGCGGAAGGGGTCGAAGGCGTGGATATTGCGGCCCGTGGGCAGGATCTCGGGGCTGCGGATCAGGTCGCCGCCGGGCACCGGGGCGATGTAGCGTCCCTCGAGCGCGGCCAGGAGGCCGGCGATCTCGGACTGACCAGACAGCGCCGCCTCGGCCTGCGCGCGCATCGCGTCATCGGCCTCGGGCAGAAGGTCCAGGTAGTCGCCGCGCATCTCGGGTGTCATCTCGCGGCCGAGGATGTGCAGCCCCTCGGGGATCAGCGCCTCTTCGGTCTCCAGAAGCGCCAGCCAGAGCGCCTCGGGGTCGGTGCCGCCCATGTCGACGGCCTCGGCCTCCTCGGCGATCAGCGCGGCCAGCTCCGCGCGGCGCGGGTCCTCGGCCTGCATGGCGCGCCAACGGGTGAGACTTTCCTTCAGGGCCTGATAGCCCTTGTAGAGACCCGATTGTGCCAGCGGCGGGGTCAGATGCGTGACCGTCACCGCGTTGGAGCGGCGCTTGGCCAGCGAGGCCTCCGAGGGGTTGTTGGCGGCGTAAAGATAGACGTTCGGCATCTCGCCGATCAGCCGGTCGGGCCAGTCGTGTGGCCCGAGGCCCGCCTGTTTGCCCGGCATGAACTCCAGCGCCCCGTGCATCCCGAAATGCAGCAGCGCATCCGCCCCGAAGGTGTTGCGCAGCCAGAGGTAGAAGGTCGCGAAGGCATGGGTCGGGGCGAAGCCGCCCTCGAACAACAGGCGCATGGGGTCGCCTTCCCAGCCGAAGGCCGGCTGCACGCCGACGAAGACATTGCCGAAGTGCTGGCCCAGAACGAAGACGCCGCGCCCGTCGGACTGGATGCGGCCCGGCGCCGGGCCCCAGACCGCCTCGATGGCCTTGAGCGGCGGGGTCTGGCGGACGATGGTATCGGCGTCGACATGGGCCGCGACATTGGCCTCCTGGCCGAACTGGGCGGCATTGCCCTCGAGGACCGCGGCGCGCAGGGCCTCGGTGCTCTCGGGCGGGGTCAGGCTGTAGCCCCTCTCGGCCAGGGCGTGCATCAGGTTGAACAGGCTCTCGAAGACATCGAGATGCGCCGCCGTGCCGGTCGCCCCGGCATTGGGCGGAAAGCCGAAAAGCACGATGCCGAGCTTGGTTTCGGCCCGGGTCTTGCGGCGCAGGCGGGCGAGCCGCAGCACCTTTTCGGCCAGGCTCTCGATGCGCTCGGGACAGGGCGCCATGGCCTTGCCGGTGACACCGGGGCGGCAGCGATGGGCGCAGCCGTCGCAGCCGCCTTCGCCGTGACGCCCGCCGAAGACCGTCGGGCAGGTCGCGCCGTCCAGCTCGGGCAGCGCGATCAGCATGGTGGTCTCGATCGGGCCCAGCCCCTGGGCGGCTTCGGACCACTGGCCCAGCGTCTGGAACTCCAGCGGATGGGCCGCGACATAGGGCACGTCCAGCGCCTTCAGCAGTTCGACCGCCGCGTCGCTGTCGTTGTAGGCGGGCCCGCCGACCAGGCTGAAGCCGGTGAGCGAGACCAGCGCGTCGATCGTCGCGCCATGGGTGTCGCGGAAATAGGCCTCGATCGCGGGGCGGCCGTCGAGCCCCCCGGCGAAGGCCGCGAGCACCCGGATGCCGCGCGCCTCGAAGGCGCGGATCACCGCGTCGTAATGCGCCGCATCCCCGGCCAGCACGTAGGAGCGCATGAGCAGCAGCCCCACGGTCGCCACCGGCGCCTCGGGCGCGGGCAGATCGGCGGGATCCTCGGTGATGCGTTCGGGCAGATCGGGGTGGTACAGAGCCACTTCGGGGTATTCGAGCGGCGCCGGCGCGGCCCCGCCGCGCATCTCCTCGGGACCGGCGTAGCGCGACAGGAGATAGCGGATCATCGCCTCGAAATTGTCGTCCGATCCGCCCAGCCAGTATTGCATCAGCAGGAACCAGGACCGCAGGTCCTGCGCCTTGCCGGGGATCAGCTTCAGGATCCGCGGCAGCCGGCGCAGCATCCGCATCTTGCGGGCGCCATCCTCGGAGGAAGGCTTCGACGAGCCGCGCAGCTTCTTCATCAGCCGCATCATCGAGCTTTGCGGCGCCGCCATGTCGAGCTTGCCCATGCGGGTCAGCTTAACGATCTCGGCGTCGGCGATGACGCCGGCGAAAGCGTCGAGCCGGTCGCGGGCCTCGCGCAGGGCGGGCAGGATCGGCTGGACGTGTTCTTCCAGGAACAGAAGCGTCACCAGCACCATGTCGGCCTCGCCGATGGCGCGCTTGGCGGCCTCCAGCGCATCGGGGGCCTCGGCCCATTCGGCGGCGGCATGCACGCTGATCTCGAGGCCCGGGAAATCCCCCGCAAGCCGCAGCTTGGCGCGCTCCACCGGGCCTGCGGCATGGGAATCCAGCGTCAGGATCACGATGCGGTAGCCGCGGATATGGGTCACGTCATCGCGCATAATGGGCCTTGGCCTCGTAGAGCGTCTCGACGCTGATCTCCTGTTCGCCGCGCGCGGCGGCGAAGCTCTCGGTGTTGCGCTTGGCCTTGCCGCGCACGAAGAAGGGGATCTTCTTCAGCTCCTTCTCGGCGGCGGGCAGCCAGACCACCTCGAGGCCGGCCGAAGTGGCCGGGGCAGGATCGGCGGGAGAAGGAACCGACCCGTCCCCGGCCCGCGCCACGGCCTTGCCGCCGTGATGGGAAGGGCCCGCTGCGTCGTGAAACTCGAAATCCTCGCGGAACATGGTCAGAAGGTGCTCTTCGAGCCCCATGACCAGGGGGTGCACCCAGGTGTCGAAGATGACGTTGGCGCCCTCGATCCCCATCTGCGGCGCGTAGCGGGCGGGGAAATCCTGGACGTGCACCGGGGCCGAGATCACCGCGCAGGGGATGCCCAGCCGCTTGCCGATGTGGCGCTCCATCTGGGTGCCGAGGATCAGCTCGGGCGCGGCGGCCTCGATCGCGGCCTCGACCTCGAGGTAATCGTCGCTGATCAGCGCCTCGAGCCCGTGCTCCCGCGCCAGGGCGCGGATCGGGCGGGCCATCTCGCGGTTGTAGCAGCCCAGGCCCACCACCTCGAAACCCATCTCGTCGCGGGCGATGCGGGCGGCGGCGGCGGCATGGGTGCCATCGCCGAAGACGAAGACCCGCTTGCCGGTCAGATAGGTCGAATCGACCGAGGCCGAATACCAGGGCAGGCGCAGCCGCTCGGCGTCGAATTTCGGCTCTACACCGGCCAATTCCGCCACTTCGGCGATGAAATCGCGGGTCGCGCCGACGCCGATCGGCACGGTCTTTGTATAGGGCAGGCCCAGCTCGCGCTGCATCCAGCGGCAGGCGCTTTCACCGGTTTCGGGATACATCAGCACGTTGAGATGCGCGGCCCCGAGACGGGTCAGATCGGCCGGCGTCGCGTCGAAGGGCGCGACCACGTTGACCGCCACGCCCATCTCCTCGAGGAGCGCCTTCACCTCGGTGATGTCGTCGCGGTGGCGGAAGCCCAGCGCGGTCGGCCCGATCAGGTTGGCGCTGGGCCGCGCGGTCTTCTCCATCGGCCGCGCGAGGGCGCGCACCAGTTGGAACAGGGTCTCATCCGCGCCGAAGTTCTCCTTGCGCTGGTAGGAGGGCAGCTCCAGCGGCACCACCGGGATCGGCAGGCCCAGGGTCTCGGACATGCCGCCGGGGTCGTCCTGGATCAGCTCGGCGGTGCAGGAGGCGCCGACGATCATCGCCTGCGGCTGGAAGCGGTCGTAGGCCTCGAGGCAGGCGGTCTTGAAAAGGTTCGCCGTGTCCGAGCCGAGGTCGCGCGCCTGGAAGGTCGTATAGGTCACCGGCGGGCGGTGGTTGCGCCGCTCGATCATGGTGAACAGAAGGTCGGCATAGGTGTCGCCCTGGGGCGCGTGCAGCACGTAGTGCAGCCCCTTCATCGCGGTGGCGACGCGCATGGCGCCGACATGGGGCGGGCCCTCGTATGTCCAGACCGTGAGCTTCATGGCCGCGCCTCACGGGCCGGGGCGGCGGCGTGCCATGCGGGGAAGGTCACTTTGCGGGCCATCACACCGCCTCCAGCGAGAGCGCGGCGCGGCGGCGCAGCGGGCGGGCGAAAAGCCCGGCCAGGTCGGCGGCCTGTTCGTAGAAATGCACCGGGGTGAAGACCAGCTCGATGGCCCATTTGGTCGCTAGCCCCTCCGCCTCGAGCGGGTTGGCGAGGCCCAGACCACAGACCGTCAGGTCGGGGGCGTCGGCGCGCAGCCGGTCGAGCTGCCGCTCCACGTCCTGGCCCTCCGAGACGCGCGGCCCCTCGGGCAAGAGGTCGAGGTCCGGGCCGACCAGCGGGCGGTGCAGGTAGGGCGTGCCGACCTCGACCGCCTCCATGCCGCATTCGCGGGTCAGGAAGCGCGCAAGCGGCACTTCGAGCTGGCTGTCGGGGAAGAAGAAGACCCGCTTGCCGCGCAGCGGCTCCGAGACCTTGGCGATGGCGGCGCGGGCGCGGGCGCGGGGCGCCTCGGTCACCCGGGCGACCACCTCGGCGCCGATGCCGAACTCCGCGGCGATGGCCTCGAGGAAGCGCGTCGTGCCTTCCTCGCCAAAGGGCATGGGCGCGGGGATATGGGTCGCGCCGCGCCGTGTCAGAGCCGCATAAGTGTCGCCCAGGAAGGGCTGCGTCATGGCGAAGACGGTGTTCGGGCCGACGCCGTATTCCCCGTCCCGGCGCGCGGCGGGCAGGACCCGGACCGGGCCGATGCCCATGGCCTCGAGCAGGCCCAGCGCCTGTTCCTCGACCACGTCGGGCAGCGCGCCGACCAGCACCAGCTCGCGCGCCTGGGTCTCGGGCAGGACCGGCACCATGGCCGAGAGGCAGGCGTCCTCGCCCTGGGTGAAGGTCGTCTCGATGCCGCTGCCGGAGTAGCTCAGCACCCGCACGCTTGGCGCATGGGCCGCGGAGAGACGCTCCGCCGCCTTGGCGAGGTCGAGCTTGATCACCTCGGAGGGGCAGGAGCCCACCAGGAAGAGCTGCCGGATGTCGGGCCGCCGCGCCAAGAGCTCGTGCACCACGCGGTCGAGCTCCTGCTGGGCGTCCTTGAGCCCGGCGAGGTCGGTTTCCTCCAGGATCGCCGTGGCGAAGCGCGGCTCGGCGAAGATCATCACGCCGGCGGCCGATTGCAGCAGATGCGCGCAGGTGCGCGAGCCGACCACCAGGAAGAAGGCGTCCTGCATCTTGCGGTGCAGCCAGACGATGCCGGTCAGCCCGCAGAAGACCTCGTGCTGGCCGCGTTCCTTCAGGACCGGCGTGTCGCGGCAGCCGCGGCTTGGAGGCGGGGCGAATCCCTCGGTCATGCGGGCACCTCCTCGTCGCGGCGGGCGCGCCGCAGCTTCAGGAGGAACTGCCCGGCGTTCAGCAGGTAGAGCCCGTAGGCCAAGAGCGCGAGCGCCATCTCGCCCGCCGGGCCCAGCGCGCTGGTCACCAGCGCCCAGAGATAGGCGGTGTGCAGCGCGATGACCGCGAAGGAAACGACGTCTTCCCAGAAGAAGGCGGGCGCGAAGAGATACTGGCCGAAGACCACCTTCTCCCAGATCGCGCCGGTCACCATGATCAGATAGAGAATCGCCGTCTTGGCGAGAATCGACAGGGTCGCGGCCTCGTAACCCGCGCCGCTGACGAGGTAGCGCAGCACCAGCACCAGCGAGATCACGAAGACCAGGAATTGCGCCGGCGCGAGCAGCCCCTGGACGAGGGTCCAACGGGTGCCATCCCGCCGGGCGCGCTGCTCCGGCGTGTATAGGGCAGCCGCACCGGACCCGGCCTTCGAGGATGTCACCGACAAGGACATGGGCGATTCCACGTGTGTCATGGGGTTGAGCGTAGCGGCGAGATCCGAAAAGTGTCAATTCAAACTTACACTCAGCGAGGTCGGATCGGTGAAATCGGCGCTCTCTGTCAATCATCGCAGACAGGGCGCGGCGTAGGCGAGTCATTCTATCGGGATTGGCCGTGTTTCCACCCCGCCCGACAGCCCCGCAGAGATGCGAATGTCAGTTTTGATTGACAGATCGCCCATGGCCCCCGCAGACTGACCCGACGCGCCTGTTGGCACATGGACTTCACGCAACGCATTGGGTCCGCAATGTCCGACTACCTGTCCAACCCATCGACCTGCGACGAGCAGACCACCGACATCTCCGCCCTCGCGGGCGAGGTGGTGGCGGTCCTGCGCGACAACACCGCCCGCCGGGCGGAGCGTTCGCTGCGCGACGCGGCGCAGCGGCTGGGACGACGGGCGCGCGCCACCGGGCCCTTCCGGCCCGAAGCGGCGCTGGGCGAACTGGCGCAGGCGGGCTTCACCCCCGACGACGTGATCGACCGCTGCATCCCGGCCGCCGCGCGCGAGCTGGGGGCGCTCTGGGTCTCGGACCAGCTCAGCTTTGCCGAGGTGACGATCGGCACCGCGCGGCTGCAGGGGCTGCTGACCCGGCTGATCCCGGACTGGGACGTGCGGGCCGAATGCGCCCGGGCGCCGTCGCTGGCGCTGATCATCCCCGAGGGCGACACCCATACCCTGGGCCTGCACGTGGTGACCGCGCAGCTGCGGCGGCGCGGCGCGGCGGTGCGGCTGTTTCTGTCGCCCGACGCGATGCTCCTGCCGGGCGAACTGGCGCGTCTGGGCTTCGACGGCATCCTGGTCTCGGCCTCGCGCGAAAGCAGTCTTGATGTCGCAGGCCGGATGATCGCGCGGCTCCGGCACTCGTATTCCGCGCCGCCGCCGATTATACTCGGAGGGCTGGCGCTCGATCTCTATCCGGGCGCCGCGTCCCGCGCAGGCGCCGATCTGGTAAGCAATGACGCCGCTGCCGCGCTGGGATATTGTCGAGGACGTATGAAGGCGGCGATCGGGGCTCGGTAATGGCAAATGGCAAGGCACGCGACATCGCCGCCCGCGACACCGCGGCGGGCGCCGGGGAGTATCTCGGCGGATTACTGGACGCGGCCTGCGACCTGGCGCTGACCCTCGACACCGGCGACCGCATCACCGCCGTCGCGGGCAACACGCTGGGCCAGCGGCTGCCGCATTGGCCCGGGCGGCGTATCGCGGATGTGCTGACCGTGGAAAGCCTGCCCAAGCTTGAAACCGCGTTGCAGACCTTCCGCGCCGAGGGCCGCGTGCCCCGCCCGGTCGAACTGAACCACGACGACGGCGGCGCCTGGGAAGTTCCGGTGCGCTACAGCTTCCATCCGCATCCCGACGGCAGTTCGGTCCTGATGCTGGGCCGCGACCTGAGCGTTGTGGCCGAGACCCAGGCCCAGCTGGTGCAGGCGCAGCTCTCGCTCGAGGAAGGCTACGAGGCCCGCCGCGAGTTCGACGCGCGCTACCGCCTGCTGCTGCGCGCGGTCGACGACCCGATCGTCTTCGTCTCGGTCGCCGACGGGCGGATCAAGGATCTGAACGACCCCGCCGCCATGCTGCTGGGCTCCTCGCGCGAGGATCTCTCGGGCGCGGTCTTCGCCAATGAGTTCACCAACCGCGGCCGCGAGGCGCTGCTTGATGCGCTGGTCGATGCGGCGATCTCGGACAACGCCCAGCCGGTCACCGCCACTTCGCGCCGCGACGACGCGGAGATCGCCTTTGCCCCGCAGGTCTTCCGGGCCGGGGGCGAGCGGGTGCTGATCCTGCGGCTCGAGACCCGCGGCACCGAGGGGCCCGTCGAGGGCCCGGTGCATCTGCGCGGCGATTTCGCCGGGCTCTTCGCCAATGGCGCCGACGCCATGGTGATCACCTCGGCCACCGGCATCGTGCAAAGCGCCAATGACGCCTTCCTCGAGATGATCGACGCCGCGCATCTGATCGACGTGAAAGGCCGCAAGTTCTCGGACTTCCTGAGCCGCGGCCAGGTCGACATGAACGTGCTTCTGGAAAACGCCCGGCGCACCGGCAAGATGCGCTTCTATTCCACCAAGGCGGTGAACGAATACGGCGCCGAGACCGCGGTGGAAATGTCCGCCACGCTGATCTCCAACGACACCACGCCGCATTTCGGCTTCGTCATTCGCGACACCTCGCGGATCGATTCCATGCGCCGCACGCAGATGCATGCCTCCGAGGAATCGAGCCGCAACGTGATGGAGCTGGTGGGCTCCGCCACCCTGAAGGAGATCGTCGCCGAGACCACCGACGTGGTCGAGAAGATGTGCATCGAGACCGCGGTGAACCTGACGCGCAACAACCGCGTCGCCGCCGCCGAGATGCTCGGCCTCTCGCGGCAGTCGCTTTATGTGAAGCTGCGGAAATACGACCTGCTGACCCGCGACGGCAGCGACCAGGACTGAGGTCCGTCGCGCGCGTCGGCGGGGTGATTCCCCGGCCCTCTGTCCAGATCGCTTGTCACTTCGCGCCCAGCCGGGCGCGGGTGTTTCGCGTTCTCCAGACCGCCTCAAGACCCCCGCCAGAGCCAGCCCCGAAGCGCGAGACCTCTTGCGCCGACTCGGCCTGTCGTGTCTAACTGACGTATGGGTGTCAGTCTAAGTTTACAGCCTCGACGCTACCCCGACCCGGCGGCCCTTTTGCGGCTGATCAAGCCGGTCACCTGGTTTCCGCCGATGTGGGCCTATCTCTGCGGCGCCGTCTCCTCGGGCGTGCCGCTGAGCTCCCAACCCTTTCTCGTGCTCCTGGGCATCGTGCTCGCCGGACCGATCGTCTGCGGCATGAGCCAGGCCGCCAACGACTGGTGCGACCGCCATGTCGACGCGATCAACGAGCCCGACCGGCCGATCCCCTCGGGGCGGGTGCCTGGGCGCTGGGGCCTCTGGGTGGCGCTGGCCATGTCGGTCCTGTCGCTGCTCGTGGGCGCCCTGCTCGGGCTCTGGGGCTTCCTTGCCACCTGCGCCGGTGTCGCCGCCGCATGGGCCTATTCCGCCGAGCCCTTGCGGCTGAAGCGCTCGGGCTGGTGGGGGCCGGGGCTTGTCGGGCTCAGCTACGAGAGCCTGCCCTGGTTCACCGGCGCGGCGATCCTCGCCCAGGGCCTGCCCGCACCCGCGGTCATCGCGGTGGCGCTGCTCTACGGGCTCGGCGCGCATGGGATCATGACGCTCAACGACTTCAAGGCGCTCGAGGGCGACCGGCTGACCGGCGTCGCCTCGCTGCCGGTCACGCTTGGCCCCGAGCGCGCCGCGCGCGTGGCCTGCTGGTCCATGGTGCTGCCGCAGCTCGCGGTGATCGCGCTGATCGCGGCGCTCGACCGGCCCTGGCACGCCGGCGCCATCGCGCTTCTGCTTGCAGCCCAGCTCGCCGCCATGCGGGTCATGCTGCGCGACCCGCGCGGCAAGGCGCCCTGGTTCAACGGCACGGGCGTCCTGCTCTACGTCTCGGGCATGATGGTCGCCGCCTTCGCCCTGGCCTCATCGGGAGCCGCGCCATGACGCTTTCCTGGCTGTCGATCATCCGTCTCGGGCTCGTGCAGATGTGCCTCGGCGCCGTGGTGGTCCTGACCACATCGACCCTGAACCGGCTCATGGTGGTGGAACTGGCCCTGCCCGCGCTCCTGCCCGGGCTCCTGGTGGCGCTGCATTACGGCATCCAGATCACCCGGCCCTCCTGGGGGTTCCTCTCGGACTCCGGCGGGCAGCGCACACGCTGGATCATCGGCGGCATGGCGGCCCTGGCACTCGGCGGCTTCGGCGCGGCGCTGAGCGTGGTTCTGCTGGAACAGAGCCTGATGTCTGGCCTTCTCGCCGCGATCCTCGCCTATGCGCTGATCGGCCTGGGCGTCGGCGCCTCGGGCACCTCGCTCCTGGCGCTTCTGGCCAGCGCCACCGCGCCGCACCGGCGCGCGGCCGCCGCGACGATCACCTGGCTGATGATGATCTTCGGCATCGCCATGACCGCCGGACTGGTCGGCAGCCTGCTCGATCCCTATGGCGCGGCCCGGCTCCTGACCATCGTCGGCGCGGTCTGCCTGACCGCCCTGGCGCTGACCGCCCTGGCCACATGGCGCATCGAGCGCGGCCTCGCCACCCGGCCCGAGCCCGACCCGATGCCCTTCCGCCAGGGCCTGGCCGAGATCTGGGCCGAACCCAAGGCCCGCGCCTTCACGCTTTTCGTCTTCCTCTCGATGACGGCCTATTTCATGCAGGAGCTGATCCTCGAGCCCTATGCCGGGTTGGTCTTCGGCTATACGCCCGGCCAGTCGACCCAGCTTTCGGGCGCGCAGAACGGCGGGGTCTTCCTGGGCATGGTCACCGTCGGGCTGGTCGCCACCGGGCTGAAGCGCGGTGCGCTGCGGAGCTGGGTCGCCGCGGGCTGCCTGGGTTCCGCCGCCGCCCTCGCCGCCATCGCCCTTCTGGGCCAATCCGGCCCCGGCGCGCCGCTCCTGCCCGCCACCGTGGCGCTGGGCTTCTTCAACGGCATGTTCGCCGTCGCCGCCATCGGGGCGATGATGCAGCTTGCCGGCGAAGGCCGCGAGAAGCGCGAGGGCACCCGCATGGGGCTCTGGGGCGCCGCCCAGGCCATCGCCGCGGGCTTCGGCGGGCTCCTCGGCGCGGCGCTCGCCGATCTCTTCCGCCAGCTCACAGCCACCGCCAGCGCCTTCGGCACGGTTTTCCTGATCGAGGCGGGGCTGTTCCTGGCCGCCGCCCTCATGGCGCGGCGGGTCATGGCCCCCGCGCCGCCCCTCGCCCATCTGCAACCCGGAGAATGACCCATGGTCTATGATGTCGTCGTTGTCGGAGGCGGCCCGGCCGGAGCCACCGCCGCGCATGACCTGGCGCGAAGCGGCCACAAGGTCGCGCTCTTGGACCGCGAAGGGCGGATCAAACCCTGCGGCGGCGCCATCCCGCCCCGGCTCATGGCCGATTTCGACGTCGGAGAGGACCAGCTCCTGGCCAAGATCAGCACCGCGCGGATGATCTCGCCCAGCGGCCGCCACGTCGACATCCCGGTGGAGAACGGCTTCGTCGGCATGGTCGACCGCAAGGATTTCGACCCCTGGCTGCGCCAGCGCGCCGAAGCGGCCGGGGCCGAGCGCCACATCGGCACCTTCACCCGCGTGATCCGTGGCCGCGGCTGGCCCCGGGTGGTCTACCGCGACAAGGCCAGCGGCGAGGACCGCGAGATCGCCACCCGGCTCATCGTCGGCGCCGACGGCGCGAAAAGCCGCGTCGCCCGCGGCGAGGTGCCCGGCGCCGACCGAATCCCGCTGGTCTTCGCCTACCACGAGATCATCGCTGCGCCCCTGCGCGACACGACCTACGACCCGCAGCGCTGCGACGTGATCTACGACGGCCGCATCTCGCCGGATTTCTACGGCTGGGTCTTCCCGCATGGCGACACCGTCTCGGTCGGCATGGGCACCGAGGACGCCGGGGTGAACCTCAAGCAGGCCACAGCCGAGCTGCGCCGCGCCAGCGCGCTTGCGCAATGCGAGACGCTCCGCCGCGAGGGCGCGCCGATCCCGCTGAAACCGCTCGACCGCTGGGACAACGGGCGCGACCTGGTGCTGGCGGGCGATGCCGCGGGGGTCGTGGCCCCCTCCTCGGGCGAGGGCATCTACTACGCCATGACCGGCGGGCGGGTTGCCGCCAGCGCCGCCGCCGCCTGCCTGGCCAGCGGCAACCCCAAGGCCCTACGCCTGGCGCGCAAGCTCTTCATGCGCGAGCACAAGACCGTCTTCCGGGTGCTCGCCTCAATGCAATCGGCCTATTACCGCTCGGATTCCCGGCGCGAACGCTTCGTCTCGCTCTGCCATGACATCGACGTGCAGCGCTTGACCTTCGAGGCCTATATGAACAAGTCCCTGGTCAAGGCACGCCCGCTCGCGCATCTGAAGATCGGCTTCAAGAACCTGCGCCACCTCGCGGGCCTGGTTCCGGAGACCCATGTATGAGCCTGAAGATCCCCGCCTGGGTGGGTGACACGCTGACCCCGGTCGAGAAGCTCGAGGTGCACCGCCGCGGGCTGCGCCACAAGGCGATCTCGGTCTTCGTCATGGCGGGCGACCGGGTGCTGCTGCAGCGCCGGGCCTTGGGGAAATACCACACGCCCGGGCTCTGGGCGAACACCTGCTGCACGCATCCCCACTGGGACGAGGCCCCCGAGGCCTGCGCCACGCGCCGACTGCGCGAGGAACTGGGCATCGAGGGGCTCACCCTCACCCGCCGCGACCGGATCGAATACCGCGCCGAGGTCGGACAGGGCCTGATCGAACACGAGGTCGTCGACCTCTTCACCGCCGAAGCGCCGGCGGACCTGCCCCTCGCCCCCAATCCCGAGGAGGTCTGCGAGACCGACTGGATGGCGCTCTCGACGTTGCAGGCCCGGATCGCGGAGGCGCCGGAACGCTTCACGCCCTGGCTGCGGATTTACCTTCGCGACCACGCCGCGCGCCTCTTCCCCAACCTCGGGCTGCGCGCCGAGGTCTAGCCCTTCAGCTGGTGAAAATACCTCGGAGAGCGCGAGAGGCAGCGCCTCTCGCCGGGGGCGGGCCGGCCTCGATGGCCGGCACGCCCCCGCAACCCGCCCGCCGCAGGCGCATATGCGGCTCTGACAGGGCGCAATCGACCCGAATTCACGCCCGCAGCGGCACCACCTTGGCATCCCGGCCGAGCGCGCTGAGCGCCACCGCCGCGATGTCGCGCGCCGTCAGCCCCGCATCGGCGTACATTTCCGCCGGGCTTGCCTGGTCGATGAAGCGGTCAGGCAGATGCAGGTTGCGCACCGCGAGCCCGCGGTCGAGCGCGCCCGAGGCCGCGAGCCCCTGCAGGACCCGGGCGCCGAAGCCGCCCTCGGCGCCCTGCTCCACGGTCAGAAGCGCGCCGTGGTGGCGGGCAAGCTGGCCCACCAGCGCCATGTCCAGGGGCTTGGCGAACCGGGCGTCGGCGACGGTGGCGCTGATCCCTTCCTCGGCCAGAAGCGCCGCGGCGGCCTGGACCTCCGCGAGATGCGCACCGAAGGACAGGAAGGCCACGTCGCTGCCCTCGGAAATCACCCGCCCGCGGCCGATCTCCAGTGCTTGGGGGCTCTCGGGCAGGGCCACGCCGGTGCCGGCACCGCGCGGGTAGCGGAAGGCGATGGGCCCGGCCTCGTGTTGCCGGGCGGTCTCGACCATATGCACCAGTTCCGCCTCGTCGGCGGCGGCCATGACGGTGAAGCCCGGCAGGGTGGACAGATAGCCCACGTCGAAGGCGCCCGCATGGGTCGCCCCGTCGGCGCCCACCAGCCCCGCGCGGTCGATGGCGAAGCGCACCGGCAGCCCCTGCAGGGCCACGTCATGCACCACCTGGTCGTAGGCGCGCTGCAGGAAGGTCGAATAGATCGCGGCGAAGGGCTTCAGCCCCTCGGCGGCCATGGCGGCACAGAAGGTCACCGCGTGCTGTTCGGCGATGCCCACATCGAAGACCCGGCCCGGAAAGCGCTCGGCCATGATGTTGACCCCGGTGCCCGAGGGCATCGCCGCGGTCACCGCCACCACGTCGGGGTCGCGGGCGGCGGCCTCGGTCAGGGCCGTGCCGAAGACCTTGGTGTAGGCCGGCGGCCCGCCCGAAGATTTGGCCTGAACCCCTGTGTCAGGGTCGAATTTGGACACGCCATGCCCGCAATCGGCGGCTTTCTCCGCCGGGGCGTAGCCTTTGCCCTTCACGGTGCAACAATGGATCAGCACCGGCCCCGTGGCCCGCGCCCGGGCCGAGCGCAGGACCGTCAGAAGCTGGCCCATGTCGTGCCCGTCGATCGGCCCGAGGTAGTCGAAGCCCAGCGCCTCGAACAGGGCGCCGCTCTGGCCGCCCTGCCCGGTCACCAGCTCGCGCGCCCGGCGGGCGCCTTCGCGCATCGGGCCGGGCAGCGCCGATTCCATGCCCTCGGCCAGGCATTTCATGCGGTGCAGCGGGTTGCTGGGATATTGCGACGAGAGATAGGCCGACATCGCGCCCACCGGCGGGGCGATCGACATCTCGTTGTCGTTCAGGATCACGAAGAGCCGCCGCCCCTCGGCCCCGGCGTTGTTCATCGCCTCATAGGCCATGCCCGCCGAGATCGCGCCGTCGCCGATCACCGCGATGGCATCGCCCGTAGGCTTGCCCATGTCGCGCGCCACGGTGAAGCCCAGCGCCGCCGAGATCGAGGTCGAACTATGCGCCGCACCGAAGGGGTCGTAGGCGCTTTCCGCGCGCTTGGTGAAGCCTGAGAGCCCGTCCTTCTGGCGCAGGCTGCGGATGCGGTCGCGCCGCCCGGTCAGCACCTTGTGCGGATAACACTGGTGGCCAACGTCGAAGACCAGCTTGTCCACCGGCGTGTTGAAGACCGCGTGGATCGCCAGGGTCAGTTCCACCACGCCCAGCGAGGAGCCGAGATGGCCGCCGGTCTCGGAGACCGCCGAGATCACCTCGGCGCGCAGCTCGTCGGCCAGCCGCCTGAGCGTGCCCGCCTCCATGTCGCGCAGCGCCTCGGGGCCGCTCAGCTGGTCGAGTAGGGGTGTCGTCGGACGGGTCATGTCATGTCCTCCCGCTAAATTGGCGCCGCACCGTCAAAACCTTCGGTCTCGCGCGGCGCGGCGCCGGTTCCTGTAGCCAACAGGAAGGGAACCGGGGGGAACCCCCGATATCCGGACGCCAGGGAAAGTGGGCGCCCGGACCCCGTGGCGTCGCCCGGCCGGGTCGCCCCGGCCGGCCGCGCGTGTCACTCGCTGTCGTAGACGTAATCACCCGAAGTCGTGGCGAGCTCGGGCCAGTCCGCGATCACGTTCATGCCTTGCAGGGGCTGCTGGTAGCCCTTGTGGCAGGTCTTGCAGGCCGCCTTCGGCGCGTCGCCGTGCAGCGGGCCCAGCCGGTTTTCCGGGTAGGTCTCCTCGAGCGGGACCAGGTAGTCCTGGTTCATCTCGAGCACCATCTGGATGCCGAGGCTCTCGGTCGCCCATTGCGGCGTCACCTGTGCGCCGTCGTTGAAGGCGCGCGAGTTGTGACAGAAGACGCAGTTCACCCCCAGCGAGTTGGAGACGTAGTTCATCAGCGAATAGGTCCGCTCGGCGTCCTGCCAGCTGCGCACGCCCTCTTCCTCGGGGCCCTCGTCGACGTGGGATTCGTAGTTGTGCACGCCGATCATCTCGCCATCGAGCAGGTATTTCTCCAGCGCGTCCGAAGGCAGCGAGGTGAACTGGCTGACCGGCGTCACGCGGTTCTGCACCGCGCCCCAGCCCTCCATGGTGTCGCCCAGCGGCGTGAGCTTGAACCAGATCTCCGAAGGCACGTTCTGGCCGCGGTGGCAGGTGTAGCAGTTGACCCCCACCTCTTCGTTGGCGTTGACGTGACCGGCCCAGAACTCGTTGATATTCTGGGTCATCTGGATCATCCGCCGCGACACCACCTTGGTATAGAGGTCGTCGTCGGCGTAATTGCCCTCGTTGGCATTGGCGTGGCAGTAGGCGCAGCCCTGCTCCGGCGCGACCCATTGGGTCATCGCGTTCATCAGGCGGGTGAAATTGGCGTCGGTGACGCCGCCCAGCACCTGCACGTTCTCGTAGAGATCGCCCGCGAGCGCATCCTCCGAGGCCGGCGGGATCGGCTCCTGGCTGAAATAGGCCTCGATCGTGGGATCGGGGCTTTCCACCTCCGAGACGAACTCGGGCACCGACATGCCGGTGCCGCGGGGGCCCGTCTGCAGGGACTTGGTCGCCGCCGGCTGGCCGACGGTCACCAGGACCGCCGCCACCGCCACCGCCACGCCCACCGTGCCGACCAGGATCGCCGGACCGTAGATGTCGGTCGGGTTATCCTTGTTCCAGTTCTTGAACCACCCAAGCATCTCATTCACCTCCGCCGATGAAGGACTGATAGGTCTGGTCATAGGCCTGGTAGCCGTAGCTGCCGTCATAGGCCGGGGCGAAGTGATGTTCCTGCGCCCAGATGAACCAGTTGTCGACGACGGTGCCGGTCAGAAGGATGCCGATGCCGCCGGTGATCGGGGTCAGCACCGCGAACCACCAGGCCCAGCGATGGATGCCTTCCATCGTGGCGTTGAAGCCCATCGTCCAGCGCCAGAACAGCGCCGCCCGTTCGGTTGCCGTGCCCCGGTCGACGATCTGCTCGAGCTCGCGGTCGCCGCCGTAGCGGGTCACCGCCAGGATCGTGCCTCCGTGCATGGCAAACAGCAGCACCGAGCCATAGAGGAAGACGATCGAGAGACAGTGGAACGGGTTGTAGTAGAGGTTCCCGTAGCGGATCGAGAAGGCCGTGGTCCAATCGAGGTGCGGGAAGATCCCGTAGGGCACCGCTTCGGACCAGGATCCCATTAGGATCGGCCGGAACAGGCCCAAGACCAGGAACAGCCAGATCGCCGAGCCGAAGGCCCAGAAGACGTGCTTGCCCATCTCCTGCTCCTTGGCGAGAAGCCAGGAGCGCGCCCACCAGGACATCACCGAGACGAGCAGGAAGAAGCTCGCGATGATGTACCAGCCACCGTCATAGAGCGGCGGGATGGTCAGCCCGTATTGCGGGCTCGGCGGTTCCAGCGCCAGCCAGAAGCCCTGCCGGATGAACTCGGGGATCGACCAGTCGACCTGGGCGAGCATGTTGAGCCCGATGATGTTCAGCGCCAGGATCCCGGTGAAAAGCGACACCAGCCCCGTCCAGCCCAGGTAGATCGGGCCGATCTGGGCGTTACCCAGGAAGCCCGCCAGGGTCGAGAAGAAGGGCTTGCCGGCGCGCTCCTCCATCATCTTGCCGTTGTCGTTCATCCCCCATTCCGGGGTGCCTTGCACCTGGACCTGGGTAAAGATGTTCTGATTTTCGATCATTGTCATGGCTGCGATCTCCCCTCAGAGCTGGCCCCAGATCGGCAGCTCGAGCCACCAGTTCCACCATTCCGGCCAGCCCTTGGTCCAAACCGGGCCGGAGATGATGATGCAGATCGCGGACCAGAAGCCCGCGTTGATGGCGAGCAGGAAGCCCAGGCGGTGAATGCCGAGCGTGCCCACCGAATATCCGATGAAGTCGCGGAAGAAGGTGTCCTCGTGGTCGGGCGTCTTCATGATCTCGCCCTTCTCGGGGTTCGCCGCCGAAAGGATCAGCCCGCCGTGAAGCGCCAGCGCCAGCGTGGTGGTGAAGAACAGCGTCACCGCCAGCATGTGGGCCGGGTTGTAGTGGAAATGCAGGTAGGCGTAGCCGGTGTTCGAGACCCAATCGAGGTGGCTGAAGATCCCGTAGGGAAAGCCGTGTCCCCAGGCGCCCATCAGGAGCGGCCGGAAGACCACCAGGGTCACATAAGCGAAGATCGCGAAGGAGAAGGCGAAGGGCACGTGGTAGCCGATGCCGAGCTTGCGGCAGATCTCGACCTCGCGCAGCGCCCAGGACGAGAAAGCCCCGATCGCGCAGATGGTGATGATCTGCCAGAGCCCGCCTTCCATCAGCGGTGCGGCGCCCAGACCGTAGGACAGATCCGGCGGCGCGATATTGATGAGCCAGGGGTTGAAGGTGCCCTGGTGCGCGGCGCCCCAGAGGATCAGGATCGTCCCCAGAAGCGCGAAGAAGGCGGTCGTGACGCCGAAGAAGCCCACGTAGAAAGGGCCCACCCAGAAGTCGAACAGATCGCCGCCGATCAGCGTCCCTCCACGGACGCGATACTTCTTTTCGAAGCTGAGCATTGCCATCGTCTTGGTCTCCGCTAATGGCGGCACCCACCGCTTCGCCGGGGCGTATGCCGTCGATACCGTATCGGGATTGCCGTGGGCGGGCGTCCGGGTCTCCGGTTCCCGCCCACGGCCTTGTCATGGTCACCTGTCAGCAGGCCCGCCAGCCGGCGAACCCGGGGTGGCGTCACTCGGAAGCGCCAGCCGCGGCCGCAGTTTCGAACCAGTTGATGCCGTTCGAGAGAACGACGAGATGGATCATCGCTGCGAGCAGGAAGAGGAAGACACCCTGGGCCACGAAGACGCGGCGGGGGTCAAAGATGAGCCAGATCTTGTAGAACTTCGCCATGCTTCAGCCCTCCTCAGAACCACGGACGCCAGATGAAGGTGGCCAAGTGAGCCACCACTGCGACCGCCGAGAACAGCCAGAGGCCGCTCATGTAGACGGAGTGCAGTTCCTGCGCCTGCTCGTCGGTGAGACCTGTGAAGGACAGGTCGGTGTTATCAGCCATTAACTTTCCTCCGGAACGTTACGCTGACGCCGTGACACCCTCACGGCCGGGTTCCCTTGGGGTTGCCCCCTCGGGCCTGTCCGCCCCGAGCGAGGCGGTCAGTGACGTCTCCCGGCCGTCAGGCCGAGAAGATGAGCGGGGTGATCCGGTCGGCTTCCGCCCAGGCCCGGGCCAGCGGCCCGTGCAGGTTGAGCGTCTGCTTCTGGAACACCTCGAGCAGCCAGAAGACCGTGGCGAAGGGGATCGCCAAGACGAAGATCAGGCTGAAATAGAGAAGAAACTCCGTCCCGCGCTTCGAGCGCGCCTTGGGCGGGGTCGAGCTTATGTCGGTCATCGGTCCGTTCCTTTCAGTGAGGGTTCGAGGGCGCGGACCGTCTCGCGGACGACCCGGTCGGCCCCCTGGCGGAGCGCTTCGGCCTCTGCGGCGTCGCGCAACGTCTTGGCGGCGGAAATGCGGGTGAGCACCGGATGGCTGGCGACGATCCGGTCAAGCTCGGCCTGGGCGTCGGGGTCCCAGGGGAAATCGCGGCGGAGCGGCGTCGGCGTCGCCTCGCCCGCATCCATGGCCGCGCCAAGCGGCAGGATGTGGAAGAGCGCGTCGAAGAGCCCGTTGCAGATCTCCTGCAGAAGATACGCCGCGCCGCCGTAGCCCATGAAGGGCGTGCCGGTGTGCCGCCGGATCGCCGCGCCGGGAAAGCTCGCCGGGATGAAGGCCGGCTGCGGCCCGTGCCCGGCGGAGAGTTCGGCGAGATACATCTTCTCGTTGATCGAGCCCATGACCACCACCGGCCGCTGGCGCGCCAGTTCCGCGCGCACCGCGTCGTTGTCGGTCTTGGCCCCGGCCTTGCGCTCGACCGCGAGGGCGCAGGGCAGGCCCAGCTCGTCCTCGAGGTAGCGGCGGATGCCGCGGGTATAGGTCTCGTTGGCGACCACGGCGAAATTCGCGGTGGCGAAGAAATCCTGCGTGACCGAGCGCCAGAGGTCCCAGACCGGCTTCAGCGTGGAATGTTTCTCGCGCTCGATGAAGGGCTCGGGGTCGAGGTCCAGGATTTCGCCCAGTTTGCGCAGGAACAGGGTCGAGGACTCCATCCCGATCGGCGCCTGCAGGTAGGGTTTGCCCAGGCATTCCGCGAGGCCGCGGCCGAACTCGCGATACATGACGATATTGGCGTCGGCATTCACCAGGCCCCGCATCTCGGCGAGATGCGCGCCCAGCGGCATGACCATGTTCACCTCGGCGCCGATGCCCTCGACCATGCGGCGGATCTCGGCGAGGTCCGAGGGCATGTTGAAGGTGCCATACATCGGCCCGAGGATGTTGACCCGGGGCTTGGCGCCCTCCTCGCGGGCCTTCTCGGGCGGCATCCGGCCCTTGGTCATGCCGAACTCGGTGAAAAGCCAGGTCATCGCCCGGTCGGCGGCCTGCCATTGGTCCTCGTCGATGGTGCGCGGCAGGAACCGCTGGATCGAGGTGCCCTGCGGCGTCACCCCGCCGCCGATCATCTCGGCGATGGAGCCGGTGACGACCACCGCCGGCAGCGCCGGATCGAGCGTCTCCCAGGCACGGCGCATGGCGCCTTCGGTGCCGTCGCGGCCCAGTTCCTCTTCGCCGAGGCCGGTGACCACGATGGGCAGTTCATGCGGCGGCAGCGCGTCGGTGTAATGCAGCACGCTGGTCACGGGCAGGTTCTCGCAGCCCACCGGGCCGTCGATGACCACCTGCAATCCCTTGACCGCGCAGAAGGCATAGACCGCCCCCCAGTAGCCCCCGGCCCGGTCGTGATCCTGGATCAAGGCCATCAGATCATCTCCTGGGCCGCGCGGGCGCGGGCGGCCTTGTCGAGTTTCTTCTGGTGCTGGCGGCGGAAGTCGGGCCGCAGGTTCGGCGCGCCTTCCCAGACGCCCGCGGTGTCATCCGCGCCGACGCCTTCGAAGAAGGCGCGCATCCGGTCCATCCGGCCCTTGCCGGCCATGGCGGCATTGACCACCTCGGCGAGCGATCCGGCCCCGGCCGCGCCCATCAGCGGACGCGCGGAGATGAGATTGGTGTAATAGAGCCCCGGCACGCCCAGCTCCTTCGCCTTCTGCACCACCGGGGTGGTGCCGATGGCGAGGTCGGGCTGGAACTCCTGCATCGCGGCCACGTCATCCTCGAGCGAGGCGCGGTAGCGCACCCGGCAGCCGCGCGCCTCGAGCCAGGCGGCGTCCTCGGCGGAAAAGCGGGTCTTCGGGCAGGCGGTGCCGACGTAAGGAAGATCCGCGCCGCTTTCGATCAGCAGGCGGGCGACCAGCAGCTCGCTGCCCTCGTAGCCCGAGAGCGTGATCCGGCCCGCGATCGGCGCCGCGGCCAGGGCCTCGGCGATGCGCGGCAGGGCGGCCTCCTTGGCCTCGGCAATGCGCGCGGGGTCGATGCCGAAGCTCTCGCCCACGGCCTCGAGCCAGGCGGCGGTGCCCTCGTATCCGACCGGCGCGGAGCCGATCACCGGGCGGCCCGCGGCCTCGAACTCGCGCACGGCGGCGGTGTAGAAGGGATGGATCGCCGCGACGCCGCCGCAATCGAGCGCGGAATAAAGCTCGCGCCATTCGCGGCAGGGCACCACGGGGCCGGCGGCGATGCCCAAGGGCGCCAGAAGCGCCCCGATGGTCATCGGGTCGGCGGGGAACATCTCGCCCAGAAGGGTCAGCGTCGGCCGGTCGGTCACCCGCGCCTCGGGCGCCGGAACCGGCCCGGCGGCCACTTCCTCGCGGGCATAGGCCAGCATCGCTCCGGCCAGCACGTCCTTGGCCTCGGCGTGGGTCGGGATGCCGAAGCCCGGCACGTCGATGCCGACGATGCGCACGCCGTTGATCTCTTTCGGCAGGAGCCGGAGCGGCACGCCCGAGGCGGTGGGCACGCAGAGGTTGGTGACCACGATGGCATCGAACTTGTCCGGGTCGGCCATCTCGTGGACCGAGTCGCGGATGTCCTCGAAGAGCTTGCCGGTCACCAGCGTCTCCGAGGAGAAGGGCACATAGCCGACCGAGCGCCGCGCGCCGTAGAAATGCGACACGAAGGTCAGCCCGTAGACACAGCAGGCCGAGCCCGAAAGCACCGTGGCCACCCGCTTCATCCGCAACCCGACGCGCAGGCTGCCGAAGGCCGGGCACATGCTTTGCGGCTTGTCGTGCGGGCCCTTGGGGTAGTCCTCGGCGTAGCGGTCGAGCACTTCGGAGGCGCCCGCTTCGCGCGCGGCGCGCTCCAGCTCGTCGCCGGAATGGCAGCCCTGTCCCTCGATCGGTCGGTCGTCTGTGTCAGGTGTCGTCCGGGTCACGATGGTCCCTGTGTCTGGCTCGGGTCACTCTGGACGGGTGGGGGGAATGCCCCCGCGCCGCCCGGTTCAGGCGTCGTCGTAGATCACTTCGAGGCTTTCCTTCGGCGCGGCGTGTTTGCCGCGCATGTCGGCGTCGGTCGCCGGTTCCAGCACCACGTCGGCGCCGGTCTCGCTGCCGTCGAAGAGCCCCAGGAGCCCGTCCTGGTCGAGCGGCGTCGGCCGCACCGGCGGCGCGTCCGAGACCGCCTCGGCGAGCCCGGCGAAGAGCGAGCCCCAATGCGAGGCCGAGGTGCCGACGATCTGGTAATTGGCGGATTTCTTGCGCAGGTCGTCGTCCTGCGGGATCGCGGCCAGGACCGGGATGCCGGCGGCCTCGGCGAAGGCCTGCGCCTCGCCCGAGCCGTCGTCCTTGTTCACCACCAGGCCCGCGACGCCGACATTGCCGCCGAGCTTGCGGAAATATTCCACCGCCGAGCAGACGTTGTTGGCGACATAAAGCGACTGCAGGTCGTTGGAGCCGACCAGGATCACCTTCTGCGCCATGTCCCGCGCGATCGGCAGGCCGAAGCCGCCGCAGACCACGTCGCCCAGGAAATCCAGAAGCACGTAGTCGAAGTCCCAGTCGTGGAAGCCCAGCTTCTCCAGAAGCTCGAAGCCATGGATGATGCCGCGCCCGCCGCAGCCGCGGCCCACTTCCGGCCCGCCCAGCTCCATCGCGAAGACGCCGCCCGACTTGAAGCAGACATCGCCGATCGAAACCTCTTCGCCGGCGAGCTTCTTCTTGGTCGAGGTCTCGATGATCGTCGGGCAGGCCTTGCCGCCGAAGAGCAGTGAGGTGGTGTCCGACTTCGGGTCGCAGCCGATCAGCAGCACGCGCTTGCCCTGTTCGGCCATCATGTGGCTGAGGTTGGCCAGCGTGAACGACTTGCCGATGCCGCCCTTGCCGTAGATCGCGATGATCTGCGTCTTGCTTGTCGGCTCGTCGGTGACGATGTCGGCCAGATCCTCGCTGGCCTCGTCGCGCAGGCGCTTGTCGAAGTCCTTGAGGTTCGGAACGTCATCCTTCATGCGGCGTCCTTCCAGTCGATGATCATTTTCAGGCAGGCCGGGTCGGTGAAGGCGGTCTCATAGGCCGCGGTCACGTCGCGCCGGGAACTGCGGTGGGTGACGAGACCGTCGAGCGACAGCGCCCCGGTCTCGATCAGACCGCGGGTCGCGGTGAGGTCGTCATGGCTCCATTCGGCGGCCACGCGCAGGCGGGCCTCCTTCATGAAGGCGGGCGGGAAGGCGAAGCTCAGCGGCTGGGCGTAGAAACCCGCCAGCACGATCTCTCCGCCCCGGGCGAGCCGCCCGATCAGGTCGTTCAGAAGCGCGCCCTGGCCGGAGGCGTCGTAGATGCTGGCGTAGTCGCGGCGCGGGTCGTCCTCGGGGCGCATCACGGCGTAGTCGGTGCCGCCCGCCATGCGTTCGGGCGCGATTTCCCAGACCGTGGGGGCCGCGCCGCCGGCGGCGATGGTCAGCCGCGCCAGGAGCCGGCCAAGAACGCCGTGGCCCACGATCAGCTCGGGCAGGGTGGCGGTATAGCCCGCCAGCGCGTGGCGCGCGGTGGCCGCCAGCGCCAGAAGCGCGCCGGCCTCGCCGCTGCCGGCATCGATCCGGGTCACGCGGTCGGCGCGGGTGACCAGCGTCTCCGCCGCCCCGCCGAAGAGCCCATGCGCGCCCTCGAAACAAGCGGCGCCGGGCACGAAGACATGATCGCCGGGCTTGTAGCCGCTGTCGCGGCCCGCCTCGACGACCTCGCCCGCGGCCTCGTAGCCGGGGACCAGCGGGTAGCCCATGCCCGGGAAGGGCGGCATCTCGCCGGTGTAGAACAGCTTTTCGGTGCCGGTGGAAATGCCCGAACGGGCGATGGCGACGGTGATGTCCTGGGGGCCGGGCGCCGTCAGCGGCAGCGACGCAAGGGCCAGCTGTCCTGGGCTTTCTAGCACGACCGCATCGGCAAACATGTCGCGTCCTCCCGGTTACCTCCGAACGGGGACTTCGCAACCAAGGCCCCGCGTCCGTCTGTCAGACGACTCTGACTGGGTGTCTGTCAGAGTAGACATACATTCATATGTGTCAACTGTAATAGACAGTTTCCCCGTCAGACCCCGGTTTTCACGGCTGTGACGACCTGGGTGACGAAGGGTCTGCGGGCCCGGGGCATGCGAATCCGGGAAAAGCCGGTGTCGGAGAGAATCGCCCCGATCTCTTCCGGGGCGCGGACCCGGCCGGTGCGCATGGCGAGCGTGTAGAAAGCGAAATAGACATCGCCATGCGGATCGGGCCGCGCGCCGCCCGACATCGGCTCCGAGATGATCAGTCGCCCGCCGGGCGGCAGCGCCTCGAAGACCTTGGCCAGAAGCGCGCGCACCGTCGCCGTCTCGTGGTCGTAGAGCACCCGGACAAGCGAGATCGCGTCGCAGCCCGCCGGCAGCGGGTCGTCGCGGAAGGAGCCGCCCGCGAAGGTCAGCCCGGGGCTTTCGGGCGCGCTGGCGACCACTTCGGGCAGGTCGAAGACCGTCACCGGAAGGCCGGGATGCCGGGCCCGGACCGCGCGGGCAAAGCCGCCGTGGCCGCCGCCGATGTCGAGAAGGTGCCGCACCCCGCGCAGGGAGGTCGCGGCCAGCGTGTCCTCGGCGACCAGCGCCTGGCTGCCGCTCATCAGGTCGGAATATTGCCGGACCACGGCCTCCTGCCCGCCGGCGCCGCCGAAGACATAAGGCCAGACCTCGGCCAGCTCGGTCTCGGTCTCGCCGCGCAGAAGCGCCACGGGGTCCGCCATGTCGCGGTAGAAAGCGCCGTGGTGGCGAATCATCGCCTCGAGCCCCGGCACTCCCAGAAGCGCGGCACCCCGCAGCGAGATCCGGTAGCGCCCGTCGCGCATGCGGATCAGCAGCTCCAGCGCCGCCCCGGCCTGCAAGAGGAGCGCCACGCGGTCCTCGGGCAGATCGAGCGGGGCGGTCAGCGCCTCGGCGGAGACCGGCGCCTCGAGCGCGCGGTGCAAAACCCGCAGCTCGATCAGCGCCAGAAGCGTCTGGCTCGCGACAAAGCCCTGAACCAGGTCGAATATCTCGGCGCCCTCGCGGCGCACATGGGGGCGGATGAAAGGCAGCCGCGCCGCCCAGCGCTGAAACCCGGGCTGCGCCACGAGCCGCGCCATACGTGTCAGGATGCCGGGCCGGGCGCCCCTGCCGCGCGGGCCCGGCTCCTCGGCGGCGAGGCTCATCGGGTCAGACCCGGACGGGCGTCAGGCCGGGGGTCAGCCGCTCCGCCTGCTTGCGCACCATGCCCGCCAGCGCCGCTTCTCCGGGGCAGGACGGAATCGAGGCGATGGCCCCCGACAATATGTCGGTCAGCCGTGCCACGGCGCCCTCGACGCCCAGTTCCTGCACCGCGTTCGGGCGGTCGTGCAGCACGTCCTGCTGCACCGGCTTGCCCAGGCTGTCGGCGCTGCCGAGCGTGTCGCGCAGGTCGTCGGCGACCTGGAACGCCTCGCCGATGCGGGCGCCCAGCTCGAACCAGGGTTCGGGCTCCTGCCCGGCGGCGATGGCGCCCATCTGGGTCGCCGCGATGAAGAGCGCGCCGGTCTTCGACAGGTGATAGGCGGAGAGGTCGATCTGCGCCTCGCTCTCCCAGCCCTGGCCGGCGCAGATGCCATGCGGCATGCCGGTCCGGCGGGCCAGCGTCAGCAAGAGCGGCGCCAGACGCTCGGGCGCCTCGGGCGCCATGCGGGCCAGCGTCTCGAAGGCCATGATGATCAGCGAATCCCCGGTCAGCACGGCGATCGGCTGGGAATAGGCGCGGTGCACCGAGGGCTTGCCCCGGCGCGTGTCGGCATCGTCGAAACAGGGCAGATCATCGTGCACCAGGCTGGCGCAATGGATCAGCTCCAGCGCGGCGGCGGCGGCATCGGTGGCCCCGGGCCGGTCGTCGCCGCAGGCCATGGCCACGGAGACCAGGATCGTCGGCCGGATGCGCGCGCCGCCGGGCGTGCAGGCGTAAAGCAATGCCTCGGAAAGCTGCCGGGGCGCGGCCTGGCCGCCCTGCCCCGCGGTGATCGCGCGCCGGATCGCGGTGTCGATGCGCTGGTGGATATCCATGCGGTCCTCCCGATCCGTCGATCACGATTGACACTATAGTGTAAACCACACTGGACAGGTTGCCCCCGCGAGTCAACAATCAGACCATGTCCGCCGCAGCTCCCCATCTGGCCAGCCCCGGCGCCGGGACGATCGTGGTGATCGGCGGCGGCATCGGCGGGCTTGCCGCGGCGCTGCCGCTCGCCGCCGCCGGATGCCCGGTCGTGCTGCTGGAGCGGCAGGCGGTTCCGGGCGGCAAGATGCGCCAGGTCGCGGGCGTCGACGCGGGGCCGACGGTGCTGACCCTGCGCTGGGTCTTCGAGGCGCTTTTCGCCAGCGCCGGCGCGGCGCTCGAGGACCATGTGACACTGCACCGCCAGGAGATCCTCGCCCGGCACTTCTGGCGCGACGGCGCGCGGCTCGACCTGCACGCCGATCCCGAGGAGAGCGCCGAGGCGGTGCGCGCTTTCGCCGGCGCCAAGGGCGAGGCCGAATTCCGCGCCTTCTCGGCCCGCGCCAAGCGGCTGTTCGAAGCCTTCCGCGAGCCGATGATGCTGACCGCCGAGCCGGACCCGCTGGCGCTGACCCGCGCGGTTCTGGCCGAGCCGCGGCTGATCCCCGACCTCATGCCCTGGCGCAGCCTCGACGGGCTCTTGCGGCAAAGCTTCTCCGACCCCCGGCTGCGCCAGCTCTTCGGGCGCTACGCCACCTATGTCGGCGGCGATCCCGCGCGCATCCCCGCGCTTTACGCGCTGATCTGGGAGGCCGAGGCCGCCGGGGTCTGGGCGGTGGAGGGCGGGCTCTCCGCGCTGGCCCGCGCGCTGGCCGATCTTTTTGTCGCGCGCGGCGGCGAGATCCGCCACGAGACCGAGGCGGTGGAGATCCTGGGCTATTCCGACGGCGTGCGCGGCGTGCGGACCTGCCGCGACGAGGTGATCTCGGCCGATCATATCCTTTTCAACGGCGACCCAAGGGCGCTCTCGACCGGGCGGCTCGGCCCGCTGGCGGCGCGCGCCCTGCCCCGGATCGCCGCGAAACCCAGGTCGCTCTCGGCCCATGTCTGGGCCTTTCAGGCCGAGGCCCATGGCCCCGAGCTGTCCCATCACAACGTGTTTTTCCGCGACGATCCCGCGCCCGAGTTCAAGGCGCTGGCCCAGGGCCAAAGCGCGCCCGACCCCACCTTGTATGTATGTGCCGAGGACCGGGGCTTGCCCGGCGGAAGCCCCGGCCCGGAACGGTTCGAGATCATCCTGAACGCGTCACCCCTCGCGCGGACAGCATCAACCGACGAGGATTTTGACAGATGTCTGACCCGGACCTTCGCCCCCCTGCGGGACTTCGGCCTACGTTTCGACCCGGAACCGGGGCCGCGCGCCCTGACCAGCCCGGCCATGTTCGATCAGCTCTTTCCCGCGAGCGCCGGTTCGCTCTACGGGCAGAGCCCGCATGGCCTCCTGTCGGCCTTGACCCGCCCGCGCGCGCGCACGCGACTGAAGGGACTATATCTCTGCGGGGGCGGGGTGCATCCGGGCCCGGGGGTGCCGATGGCGGCGCTTTCCGGGAGGCACGCGGCCGCGGCGATCTTGATGGACCGTGTTTCGCCGTCGCCGTCCCGCCGAACGGCTATGCCTGGTGGTATATCGACGGCATAAGCGCCTCGGGCGACCGGGCGATCTCGATCATCGCCTTCATCGGTTCGGTCTTCTCGCCCTGGTACCGCTGGTCCGGGCGGCGCGATCCGGAAAACCACGTCTGCATGAATGTCGCGACCTACGGGCGCGGCGGGCGGTTCACCATGACCGACCGGGGCCGCGCGGCGCTGCGCCAGGAGGACCAGCGGATCACCATCGGCCCCTCCTCGCTCAGCTGGAACGGCAAGACGCTCGTCGCCGAGATCGACGAGATGGCCGCCCCGCCGCAGTTCGGCCGGGTGCGCGGGCTGATCCGGCTGACGCCCAGCGCGATCACCTCCTGCGAGCTGCCGCTGACGCCGGACGGCGCGCATATCTGGCGGCCCTTCGCGCCGGTGGCCCGGATCGAGGTCGATATGGAGGCCCCCGGCTGGCAATGGGACGGCCACGGCTATTTCGACGCCAACTTCGGGACCCGCGCGCTCGAGGAGGATTTCAGCTACTGGACCTGGGGCCGCTATCCGACCCGCTCCGGGGCCACCTGTTTCTACGACGCCACCCGGCACGACGGGACCGAGATCACCCAGGCCGCGCATTTCGACCGCGCGGGCCAGGTGCATCCCATCGAGGCGCCGCCGCGCGCCCGGGTCGCGCCCTCGCGCTGGCGGGTCAAACGCGAGACCCGCGGCGATGCCGGGGCCCGGCCGCATCAGGTGATGAGCCTTCTGGACGCGCCTTTCTACAGCCGGGCGATGCTGCGCACCTCGCTGGACGGGGAACCCGCCGTGGGCGTGCACGAGGCGCTGGATCTCAGGCGCTTCGCAAGCCCCTGGCTGAAGCCGATGATCGCGCTTCGGGTGCCGAGACGGCGGCGCTGGGAGTTCGACGACCCCGAGGACTGAAAGGCCCCCGGGCGCTGTTCACTCAGCGCGGCGCCTCGGGCGGGTTCGCGGCGGTCTCGGGGTTCAGCCGCCAGACCGCGCCGTTGAGCGCCCCCGCGATTGTCACCCAGAGAAGGTAGGGCAGGAACAGCAGCGCCGCGATCCAGTCGACCGGCCAGAAGACGACGATGGAGCCCGCGACCGACAGCCAGAGAAGCGTCAGCACCAGCATGCCCGCGCGGATGTATTTCAGCCCGAAGAACACCGGCGTCCAAAGCGCGTTGAGCGCGATCTGCAGCGCCCAGAAGGCCATGGCAAACCCGTTGTCGGGCGCCAGCGCCAGCCGCGCGCCGGCGATGGCCATGAAGACGTAAAGCGTCGTCCAGACCACCGGGAAGGCCCAGTCGGGCGGGGTCCAGCCGGGCTTTTTCAGCGCGCGATACCAGGGCCCCGGCGGAAAGACCGCGCCGGTGGTGCCAGCGGCCAGGCAGGCCGCGAGGAACAGCAGGAAGAGCATCCAGAACATCGAGGATCAGTTAGAGCGCGCCTGTCCCGCGATCAAGGCCGCCCGCTCGGCCCGATCCCGCGCGGCGAGATCGGAGAGCGTGGCGAAAAGCTGGTCGGACCGGCTCCAGACCGGGTCGCGCCGGGCGGCGGCCTCGACCAGGAAGCGCGTCTCGGCGAGTGGCCGGGCGTATAACACCGGCGAGCGCGGCAGGAGCAGGCTCACCCCGGTCCGCGCCGCCGAAAGCCCGAGCCAGCCCAGCTTCTGCGCCTTCGAGGTCCGGGCCCGCCGGGTCACGCTGTCATGCCCCGCGTGCGCCACGGATGTGCCGATGCCCGCGTAGATGTGGCGCGCCGCGAAGATGCCCGCGCGGCAGTCGACGGGCAGCGCCCGCACGCCCGCCTCGGCGCGCTGGTAGAGCCGCTCGGCCTCGGCCAGGAGCCGCGCGACGATGGCGCGGATCTGAAGGTCGGGGCGCGGATCGGCCAGGAAGGCCTCGGGCGGGCAGCCCGCCTCGCTCAGCCAGTCGGTGGGCAGGTAGATCCGCCCCGCCGCCGCGTCCTCGCCCACGTCGCGGGCAATGTTCGTGAGCTGCATCGCCACGCCAAGGTCGGCGGCGCGGGCCAGCGCATGAGGATCGCGGACGCGCATCAGCACGCACATCATCACGCCCACCGTGGCCGCGACGCGCGCGGAATAATCCCGCAGCTCCGACAGCGTGGCATAGCGCCGCCCGGTGGCGTCCCAGGCCAGCCCTTCCAGCAGCGCCTCGGGCACCGCGCGTGGCATGTCGAAGCTCTCGACCACGCCCGCAAACGCCCGGTCGGGCGCGGCCTGCATGGGCCGGCCCGCGTAGACCAGGTCGAGCCGGTCGCGCAGGCGCAGGACGGCCTCGGCCTTTTCCTCGCCCAGGTCGACCGCGTCGTCGGCCAGCCGGCAGAAGGCGTAAAGCGCTAGCGCCGGGTCGCGGACCCGCGCGGGCAGGAGCTTCGAGGCCGCGTGGAAGGACAGCGACCCATGCCGGATCGCGGCGCGGCAGGCGGCGAGGTCGTCGTCGCGCATCATGGCGTCACCCCCTCGGGATGCGGCACCAGCTGGTCGAGCACCTCGGCCGAGGAGATCACCCCCGGCAGCCCCGCGCCGGGATGGGTGCCCGCGCCCGCGAGATAAAGGCCCCCGGCCTCTTCGCTGATGTTGTGCGGGCGGAACCAGGCACTTTGCAGGATGCGCGGCTCGATCGAGAAGCCGGTGCCGAACGGCGCGTGGTAGCGGCTTTCGAAGTCGAGCGGCGTGAAGACCTCTTCGGGGCCGAGATGCCGCGACAGGCCGGGCAGCAGGTGTTCCTCCAGGACCGAGAGCATCTTCTTGCCGTAGACCTCGGCCTCGGTCCGCCAGTCGACGGGATTGTCGTGGCCCAGGTGCGGCACCGGGGAGAGCACGTAGAAGGTGTCGTCGCCCTCGGGCGCGGCGCTGGGGTCGGTGACGCTGGGCCGGTGCAGATAAAGCGCCATGTCCTCGGCCAGGCGGCCCTTGCGGAAGATGTCCTCCACGAGGCCCTGGTAGCGCGGGCCGTTCAGGATCGTGTGGTGGCCCACGTCGCGCCATTTCCCGCGGGTGCCCTTGGTGCCGAAATACCAGACGTAGAGCCCCATGGACCAGCGCGCGCGGGTGAGCTTGCCGTCGGTCCAGCGGCGGCGCTTGTGGTTGCGCAGAAGGTGCCGGTAGGTGAGCCCCGGATCGGCGTTGGAGACCACCAGCTCGGCGGGCAGTTCGGTGCCGTCCGAGAGCCGCACGCCCCGGGCGCGGTTCCCGGCGACGAGGATCTCGTCGGCCTCGCTGCGCATCAGCACCTGGCCGCCCTGCTGGGTCACGATCTGCGCCATGACCCGGGCGATCTCGGCCACGCCGCCCATGGCGTAATGCACGCCGAAGGCCTTCTCGAGGTGGCTGACGAGGATATACATCGAGGTGACCTTGAAGGGGTCGCCGCCGATGAAGAGCGGATGAAAGGACAGCGCCATGCGCAGGCGCGGGTCGCGCACCCGCCGCGCGGCATGGGCATGTACCGAGCGGTCGGCGCGCATCCGCGCGAAGGTCGGCAGCACCGCCAGGAGGTCGCGGAACCGGTGCATCGGGCGGCGGCCCAGGTCCTCGAAGCCGAAGCGGTAGCGCGCCTCGCTGTCCTGCAGGAACTTGCGGTAGCCCGCCACGTCGCCCGGCGAGAGGCGGCGCACCTCCTCGATCATGCGGTCGGTGTCGCCGCAGGCCGTGAAGCGCGCGCCGTCGGGCCAGCGGATCTCGTAGAAGGGATCGAGCGCGCGCAGGTCGACGTCCGTGTCGAAGTCGCGGCCCGTGGCGGCCCAGAGGTCGCGGAAGACCTGCGGCACGGTGACGATGGTGGGGCCCAGGTCGAAGCGGTGGCCCTCCTTCCAGATCGCCGAGCCGCGCCCGCCGGGCACGTCGAGCCGGTCGACCACGGTGACCCGGTAGCCCTTGGCCCCGAGCCGCATGGCCGAGGCCAGCCCGCCGAGGCCCGCCCCGATGACCACCGCGCGCGGACCGCGCCCCGCATCGGGGGCCAGCGTGAGCTCGGGGTCGATCCGGGTCATGCCCACCCTCCCCTCATGTCAACTTGTTCTGACAATCTGCGCATCGTCCCACGCCCGCCTTCGCCCAGAGCTTTCAATGTGGTCGCATATGTGTAAGGCTAACCTGACAGTCATGGATTGCGCAATGCAGAGTGTGAGCCTTTCTCTTTTCCGCTTCGACGGGGCCGCGGCGCGGCTCTGGGCGCTGGCGATGATGGGTGGCGCGCGCCCGATGATGCGCAAGGTGCCGGGCCTGGGGTTCTGGAAGCTCTGCGGCTCGGGCACCGGAGAGGGCTTCACCCCGCTGCCGAACACCGCCGTCTACGCCATCCTCGGCGTTTTCGATTCGCCCCGCGCGGCGCAGGAGGCGACGCTGGGCGCCCGCCCCTGGACCCGCTTTCGCGCCCGCGCCGCCGAGGATTGGACGGTCTATCTGACCCCGATCTCGAGCCGCGGCGCCTGGTCCGGCACCGCGCCCTTCACCGAGGTGGCCGATCCCGGCGAGGGCCCTCTCGCCGCGCTGACCCGCGCGACGCTGAAACCCGGGATCGCCACGCGCTTCTGGCGCCGGGTGCCGGACATCAGCCGGATGATCGGCGCCGACCCCAATGTTCTTTTCAAGATCGGCATCGGCGAGGTGCCGCTTCTGCACCAGGTCACCTTCTCGGTCTGGCCCGATGCCGATGCCATGTCCGAATTCGCCCGCCGCTCGGGCCCGCATGCCGAGGCCATCGCCGCGGTGCGCCGGGGCCAGTGGTTCCGCGAAGAGCTTTACGCCCGGTTCCGCGTCGCGGGGGAAACCGGCAGCTGGGAAGGCCGCAGCCCGCGCCTTCCGCAATCCACCGCGCCTCTGGAGGCCCGCTGATGAAACATGTCTTCCCCTTCTCCGCCATCGTCGGCCAGGAGCAGATGAAACAGGCGATGATCCTGACCGCGGTCGATCCCGGGATCGGCGGCGTGCTGGTCTTCGGCGACCGGGGCACCGGCAAGAGCACCGCGGTGCGGGCGCTGGCCGCGCTGCTGCCGCCGATCCGCGCGGTGATGGGCAGCGCCACCAACGCCGAGAGCCTCGAGGACGTCGCCGAGTGGGACCGCATGGCCGGCCAGGAGATCACCGAGCGCCCGACGCCGGTCGTGGACCTGCCGCTGGGCGCGACCGAGGACCGGGTGGTCGGCGCGCTCGACATCGAACGGGCGATCACCCACGGCGAAAAGGCCTTCGAGCCGGGGCTCCTGGCGCGGGCCAACCGGGGATACCTTTACATCGACGAGGTGAACCTGCTCGAGGACCACATCGTCGACCTGCTGCTCGACGTGGCGCAATCGGGCGAGAACCTGATCGAACGCGAGGGCCTCTCGGTCCGCCACGACGCGCGCTTCGTGCTGGTGGGCTCGGGCAACCCCGAAGAGGGCGAGCTGCGCCCGCAGTTGCTGGACCGCTTCGGCCTCTCGGTCGAAGTGCGCTCGCCCAGCGACATCGAGGAGCGGATCGAGGTGATCCGCCGCCGCGCCGCCTATGAGGCCAATCCCGCCGCCTTCACCGAGAAATGGCAGGAGGCCGACGCGGAGATCCGCGCGGCCATCCTCGCCGGGCGCGCGGCCCTTCCCGGCGTCGAGGCGGGCGCCGCCGCGCTGCGCGACTGCGCCGAGCTTTGCCTGGCGCTGGGCTCGGACGGGCTCCGGGGTGAGCTGACGCTCTTGCGGACCGCGCGGGCGCAGGCCGCCTTCGAGGGCGCCTCGGAAGTCACCCGCGCGCATCTGCGCGGCGTCGCCCCCATGGCGCTGTCGCATCGGCTGCGCCGCGATCCGCTGGACGAAGCGGGCTCTTCGGCGCGGGTCATGCGGCTTCTGGACGACGTCCTGGCATGAAACAGGACCGGACGGAGACCTGGGTCGCGGGCCACCTGGCCCTGACCCTGCTCGCCGTCGATCCGCGCGGCCTGGGCGGGATGCATCTGCGCGCGCGGGCCTCGCCGGTGCGGCGCGCCTTCCTCGACCTCGCGCCCGAGGCGCTGCAGCCTTTCCTGCGGCTGCCGCCGACGCTGGACGAGGCGGCGCTTTTCGGCGGGGTGGATATCGCGCAAAGCCTGGCCGCAGGGCGGATCGTGGTGCAACAGGGTCTGTTGTCGCGCCCCGGCACCCGCTGCCTGACCATGGCCGAACGGCTGCCGCGCGGGCGCGCGGCGCAGCTCGCACAAGTGCTGGACGCGGGCAGCGACGAGGCCGTCCTGCTGCTCGACGAAGGCATCGAGGACGAGGCCGCCCCCGCGGCGCTGACCGACCGGCTGGCCTTCCGGGTGGACCTCGACGGGGTGCGCGCGCTCGACATCGCGGAGTTGGCGCTGGCCCCGGACGAAATCGCCGCCGCCCGCGCGCGGCTTCCCGATGTGGACTGCCCCGACGAGGCGCTGGTCGCGCTGGTGGTGACCGCCGCGCGCGCAGGCGTGGCCTCGCTGCGCGCGCCGCTTCTGGCGCTCTACGCCGCGCGGGCACATGCGGCTCTGCACCGGCGGGATCGGCTCGAAAACGAGGATCTCACCACGGCGGTGGCGCTGGTCCTTGCCCCGCGCGCAACCGAGCTTCCCGAAGAGGACGAGAGTGCCGAGGCGCCCCCCGAGGAACAGCCGCCGGACGACGACAGCCCGCCGCCCGAAGACAACAGCGAACCCGTGGCCCTGCCCGAGGACATGCTGATCGAGGCCATGCGCGCCGCCCTGCCCGAAGGCGCGCTTCAGGCGCTTCAGGCCCGCGACAAAGCAAAGACCGCGCGCGGCACCGGCGCGGGCGCGCGCAAACGCGGCAACCGGCGCGGGCGGCCCCTGCCCTCGCAGCCCGGACGGCCCAGCAGCGAGGCGCGGCTCGACCTGATCGCCACGCTGCGCGCCGCCGCCCCCTGGCAGAAGTCGCGCCGCGCCGCGGAGCCCACCCGCAGCGGACTGATCCTCCGGCGCGAGGATTTCCGCGTGAAGGTCTACGAAGAACGCTCCGACCGGCTGGTGATCTTCCTGGTCGACGCCTCGGGCTCCGCCGCCATGACCCGGCTGGCCGAGGCCAAGGGCGCGGTCGAACGGCTTCTGGCGGACGCCTATGCCAGCCGCGATCACGTCGCGCTGGTGGCCTTTCGCGGCGCGGGCGCGCAGCTTCTGCTGCCGCCGACCCGGTCGCTGGTGCAGGCCAAGCGCGCGCTGGGCGGGCTGCCGGGCGGTGGCGGCACGCCGCTCGCCGCCGGCCTGACCGCCGCCGCCGACCTGGCCGAGAGCGGGCGTGCCCAGGGCATGACCCCGGCACTGGCGCTTTTGACCGACGGGCGGGCGAATATCGGCTTTGCGGGCCCCGGCCGCGCCGAGGCCGAGGCCGATGCCACCCGCGTTGCGGCGCGCATCGCCCGGCTGGGCCTGCCGGGGCTGGTCCTCGACACCAACACCCGGCCGAAATCGGCGCTCTCCGATCTCGCGCGGCGCATGGGCGCGGCTTATCTGCCGCTGCCGCGCGCCGATGCCGGGGCGATCTCGCGCTCGGTGGCAGATGCACTTGGCGGCTGAGGTCCCTGCCCCGGCGCTGCCCGCCGATTGGCCGCATGCGGCGCAATCGCGCTTTGCCCGCGTGCGCCCGCATCACTGGCACATCCAGGAAATGGGCGACGGCCCGGAGATCCTGTTCCTGCACGGCGCGGGCGGCGCGACCCACAGCTGGCGCGGGGTGCTGCCCGCGCTGGAGGGATTCCGCGGCGTGGCCGTCGACCTGCCGGGGCATGGGTTCACCAAGCTCGGCGCGCGGCAGCGGTCCTCTCTCGAATGCATCGCGCAGGACCTGGCCGCGCTCTGCGCCTCGGAGGGCTGGGACATCAAGGGCATCGTCGGCCATTCCGCCGGCGGGGCCATCGCGCTGAGGCTCTCGGGGCTCTTGCCCGGCAGCCCGCCGGTCCTGGCGATCAACCCCGCGCTGCAACCCTTCCACGGGGTGGCGGGCGTGGTCTTTCCCATGGCGGCGCGGGCCATCGCCACCCTGCCCTTCGCGGTCGACCTGATCCGCCGGACATTGGTGGCCCCGGACCGTGCGGCGCAGCTTCTCGCGGGCACCGGCTCGCGGCTCGATCCCGAGGGCGTGGCGCTTTACGCCCGGCTCCTGCGCCAGCGCGCGCATGTCGAAGGCGCGCTTCTGATGATGGCGCAATGGTCGCTCGAAGGGCTCATGGCGGATCTGCCCAAGCTCCAGACCAAGGCGCTGTTCCTCGTGGGTGACGGCGACCGCACGGTGCCGCCGGTGACCGCGCTCGAGGCCGCGCGGCAGATGCCCGCCGCCGAGGTCGAGAGCCTCGGCCCGCTGGGTCATCTGGCCCATGAAGAGGCCCCCGCAGAGGTCGCCCGCCGGATCGAGACCTTCTTCGCGCTTCACGCTTGAAGCCCCCGGGCAATCGGCGCACACCTGCCGCATGGCCCTGATCCAATTCCTGCGCGGCAACGCGCCCTGGCTCGCCGCCGGCGCGATGCTGACCTTCCTGTCGAGCTTCGGCCAGACCTTCTTCATCTCGATCTTCGCGGGCGAGATCCGCGAGGCCTTCGACCTGAGCCACGCCCGCTGGGGCGCGATCTACGCCGGCGGCACGACGGCCTCGGCGCTGGTCATGGTCTGGGCCGGCGGGCTGACCGACCGCTTCCGCAGCCGCATCCTGGGCACCGGCGTCCTCTGCGCGCTGGCCATGGCCTGCCTGTTCATGGCGGTGAACACCGCCGCGGCGCTACTGCCCCTGGCGATCTTCGCGCTGCGCTTCGCGGGGCAAGGCATGATGAGCCATATCGCGCTTTCGGCCATGTCGCGCTGGTTCGTGGCGACCCGCGGCAGGGCCTTGAGCGTCGCGAGCCTCGGGGTGACGCTGGGCAACGCGGTCCTGCCGGTGATCTTCGTCTGGCTCATGGCGACGACCGACTGGCGGCTCCTCTGGGTGCTGGCAGCGGGCGTGGCGCTTCTGGGCGTGCCGGCGCTGCTTCTGCTCTTGCGCCGCGAGCGGACGCCGCAGTCCTTCGCCGAGGAAAGCGCCGGGGCCTTCGGCATGGGCGGGCGGCACTGGACCCGGCTCGAGGCGCTGCGCCACCCGCTGTTCTGGCTGATGGTGCCCGCGCTCATGGGGCCGCCGGCCTGGGGCACGGCCTTCTTCTTCCAGCAGGTGCATTACGCCGAGGCCAACGGCTGGCCGCTGATCGCCGTGGTCTCCTGGATGCCGGTCTTCACGGTGGTCACCGTCGCGGCCATGCTGGCCTCGGGCTGGGCCATCGACCGCTTCGGCGTGGCGCGGACCTTCCCGCTGGTGCAGCTGCCGGCGGTCGCGGCCTTCCTGGTCTTCGCCGTGGCGCCGAGCCCGCTGTTCGTCGGGCTGGGGCTGTTGTTCTTCGGGCTGACCCAGGGCGCCCAGGCAACCCAGCCGCCGGCCTTCTGGGCGGAGTTCTACGGCACCCGCCACATCGGCGCGATCAAGGCGCTGGGGGCTGCGGTCATGGTTTTCGGCACGGCGCTGGGGCCCGGGGTGACCGGCCTGCTGATCGACCTCGGCATCGGGATCGGCGCGCAATACGCCGGCATGGCGGTCTATTTCCTCGGCGCGACGGCGCTCATGGCGCTGGGGCTCGCGCGCTTTCGCGACAGCGTGCCGCGCTCAGCGCAACCGGCGTAGGTAGACGTAATAGGCCCCGCCGCCGCCGTGGCGGATATGCGCCTCGGAGATCTGCAGGACCGCCGCGCCGAGCGGCGCCATGCGCAGCCATTGCGGCACCTGGGATTTCAGCACACCCCGGCGGCGCGGCGCGGGGTCATAGGGGTCCTCGCGCTGGCCCTTGCCGGTGATCACCAGCACCAGCCGCAGCCCGCGCGCCTGGGAGGACAGGATGAAGCGCACCAGCGCGGGATGCGCGCGGTCGAGCGTCATGCCGTGCAGGTCGATGCGACCCTCGGGCTTGAGCTTGCCGCGCTTCATCCGGGTGAAGGCCTTGCTGTCCATGGCAACCGGATCGCGCGCCAACCGCCCGGCGGTGGTCTCGGGGCGACTGTAGCCCTTGGGGCGGGTCGCGGCGGCCTCGCCCAGGGAAAACCGCGGCAGGGGCGCGGCGCCCGGCGCGCGCGGCGGCGGCTCCTTCGGCGCCGGGGTCGAAGGCGCGCGGGCGGGTTTCTCGGATTTGCTCAGCTTGCGGGTCGAGCGGGCGACCTCGGCCCATAGCTCGAGCTCTTCGGGCCGGACCTTGCGTCGGCTCATAGGGTCGGATCCGGCAGGAGCGCATAGGCCCGCTGGATCGGAAACAGCACCACCATCCGGCCCGGATCGCGCAGAGAGCCCGCCCAGTCGCCGGCCTCGGCGCCGGTGCCGACGAAGATGTCGGCGCGCTGCGCGCCCTTGATCGCGGAACCGGTGTCCTGGGCGACCATGAGCCGGCGCAGGCTGTCGCGGCCATCCTTCTCGATCCAGACCGGCGCGCCGAGCGGGGTGTAATCGGGATCGACCGCGATCGAGCGCATCGGCGTGATCGAGCGGTTCATCGCGCCAAGCGGGCCTTTCTCGGCGGGAACCTCGCTCACCTCGCGGAAGAAGACGTAAGAAGGGTTGTGGAACAGAAGCTCGCGCCCCTCGACGGGGTTCTCGCGCACCCAGGACTTGATCCGGTCGGCGGAAACCTCGTGCTCGGTAAAGGTGCCGCGGCGGATCAGCTCCAGACCGATCGAGCGGTAGTCATGGCCGTTGGAGCCACCATAGCCCACCCGCAGGACGTCGCCGTCGGGCAGGCGGATGCGGCCAGAGCCTTGAATTTGCAGGAAGAACAGCTCTACCGGGTCGTCGACCCAGGCGATCTCGAGGCCGCGGTCCTGCATGGTATCACCCTCGAGGATGTCGCGGCGCGAGAGCCAGGGGCCCTCGGCGCTGCGGGCCTCGGGCGGCAGGGCATAGACCGGGTAGCGGTAGCGGGCGTCGGGGCTGCGGGCGCCGTCGAGCTCGGGTTCGAAATAGCCGGTAAACAGCGCCTCGTCGGAGCCATGGGTGATCCGCACCGGGCGGAAGAACAGCTCGAAGAAGGCGCGGGGGTCGGGGTCGTCGGCGGCGGCGCGGCAGAGCGCGCGCCAATCGGGATCGTCGAGGTCCCGGCAGGTCTCGTTGAAGGCGGAGAGGGCGGCGGCATGGTCATCCTCCGCCCATCCATCCAGATCGGCGAAGGAAAGGATCTCGTATCGCGGGCCGTCGCTGTCGGCCGTGCCGGTTCCGGGTGCCATGCCCAACCCCGCCAGTAGTATCGCCGCCAGCCTTCGGATCATTCGCCCGTGGCGATGAGCTGCCAGTTCGGATCGTCGCTGCCCATCCGGCGGGCATAGGTCCAGACGTCGCGCTGGCGCTTGATCTTCGTCGGGCTGCCCTCGACCAGCGTGCCTTCCTGGTCGTAGACCGCAAAGGTCAGCTCGCCGATGTAGCGCACGGTCAGCTCGGCCTCGCCGGTCTCCTTGTCGAAGGTGGCCTCTTCCAGGACCGTTTCGCGGACGCCGACGAACTCGGCCTCGACGGTGAGGCCCTGCTGCTCGCGGTGGGCGATGCCCTCGGCGAAGCTTTCGTAAACATCGGGCGAAAGGAAGGGTTTCAGCTCCTCGACCTTGCCTTTCTCGTAGCCCATCAGGATCATCTCGTAGGCGCCGCGCGCGCCGCCGAGAAACTCGCCGACGGAAAAGCCCGGCTCGATGCGCTTCATCTCGGCCAGGGCCTCGGCGCTCTCGGAGCCTTCCTCAACGTGGTCGACAATGTCGGGATCGGGTCCGCCCTCGATCACCTCGAAGTCCCGGCGGTCGGCCTGGGGCGCGGATTGCCGCTCATTGCGGGGACGTTCGAAACCCTCGCGGGTGCCTAGGACGTTCTTCAACCGCAGGATCAGGAAAATGGCGATCCCGGCCAGGACGAGAAGCTGAAGGATGGGCGAATTCATGGGACCTCGCGGATGAGCCTGTAGAACCGTTCAAGTTCCGTTCCTATGTAGGCAGGGACCGGTCGTGAGTCCACCAATGGAAGGGTGGGACGAAGAAAGGATATTGTGATGTGGCTGCTCCTCGCATTCATCGGCGTTCCGCTGATCGAGATCGCGCTGTTCATCCAGGTCGGCGGCCTGATCGGGCTTTGGCCGACGCTGGCGGTGGTCGTGGTGACCGCGGTGATCGGCACCTACCTGGTGCGATCGCAGGGCGCGATGGCGCTTTCCGAGCTGCGCGGCTCCTTCAGCGAGCTGCGTGATCCGACCGAACCGCTGGCGCATGGGGCGATGATCCTGCTGGCCGGCGCGCTGCTTCTGACCCCGGGATTCTTCACCGACGCGGTGGGTTTCGCGCTGCTGACGCCGCCGTTCCGGCGCGCGGCGCTGGCCTATGCGAAGAAACACGTGAAGGTGCAGCGCTTCGACATGGGTGGCGCGGCGCGGCATCCGGGGCAGGGGCCGCGGCCCGGTCCGGGGCCCAATCCGCACCCGGGCGCAGGCGCAGGCCCGCGTCCCGGCCAGCCCGGCGCAGGCGCGGGCGGGCGTCGGCCCGGCGAGGATGTGATCGACGGCGAATACACCGAGATCGACCCCGCCAAGCGGCCCACCCATCCCGGTACGTCAGGCTGGACTAAACATTGAGCCCGCGGCGCGCTCTTGCTACCGGTGTGCGAGATTTTTGATCCATCACCGATAGGATTTACCCGATGAGCGACACTTCGACCAACCAGGGCAGCGGCAACGGCGCTGCCGAACAGCCCCCCGCGCAGCCCAAGCTGAACGTGCTGGCCCAATACATCCGCGACATGTCCTTCGAGAACGTGCTCGCGCAGAAGGGCGCCACGGGCGAGACGCAGCCGGACGTGCAGGTTCAAGTCAACCTCGACGCGCGCAAGCGCCAGACCGAGAACCAGTACGAAGTGGTGATGAAGCTCACCGTGACCAACAAGTCGAAGTCGAGCGGCGACACTCTCTTCCTGATGGAGCTGGATTACGCCGGCATCTTCCAGGTCGAGAACGTGCCGCAGGACCAGCTGCATCCCTTCCTGCTGATCGAATGCCCGCGCATGCTGTTCCCCTTCGCACGGCGGATCGTGTCGGATGTGACCCGCGACGGGGGCTTCCCGCCGCTGAACCTCGAGACCATCGACTTCGTCTCGCTTTACCGCGCGGAACTGCAGCGGCGCCAGCAGGCGCAGGCGGCGCAATCCGAGCAGAGCGGCCAAGCCTGATCGACGCTTTTGGGGGCCGGGAAGCCGGCCCTCAGAGCTTGCGCCAGAGCGCATCCTCGCCAAGCGCATCGACAAAGGCGGCATGGGCCGCCTTTTCGTCGTCGCTCAGCCGCGAGGGAAGGGGCTCGGGGCGGCGATGCGGCCGCCAGTCGGCCTCGGCGGCCAAGGCGGCGGCGCTGCCCTGGCCCGCGCTCAGCCCGAAATCGGGCTGTTTGCCCCCGATCAGCTCGAGATAGACCTCGGCCAGGATCTCGCTGTCGAGCAGCGCGCCGTGCAGCGTGCGCGAGGAATTGTCGATCGAGAAACGGCGGCAAAGCGCGTCCAGCGAGGCCGGGCTGCCGGGAAACTTTCGCCGGGCGATTTCGAGCGTGTCGATGGCCTGCGACCAGGGCAGGGCGGGGCGTTTCACCCAGCCCAGCTCGGCGTTGATGAACTTCATGTCGAAGGCGGCGTTGTGGATCACCATCTTGGCGTCGCCCACGAAGGCCACGAAATCATCGACGATCTTGGCGAAAACCGGCTTGTCGCGCAGGAAGTCGTCGCCGAGCCCGTGCACCTGGAAGGCCTCGTTCGGCATCGCGCGTTCGGGGTTGATATACTGGTGATAGGTGCGGCCCGTGGGCACGTGGTTCCAAAGCTCGACCGCGCCGATCTCGACGATGCGGTCGCCGCCCTGCGGATCGAAGCCGGTGGTTTCGGTGTCGAGGACGATTTCGCGCATGTCAGAGCCGCTTTTCGATCTGTGTCAGCACATCCTGCACGTCCATCCGGGCAGTCTCAAGATCCTGGGTGCGGATGGTGAAATCCGCGCGATCGAGCTTGTCCTGGATCGGCATCTGCTTGGCCAGGATGGCCTCGAAATCCGCCTCGGACATGGTGCCGCGCTCCAGCACGCGGGCGCGCTGCGTTTCATGTGAAACATAGACGCAGGCCGTGGCGTCCATCTCGGCCTGGCCGCCGGTCTCGAAGAGAAGCGGGATGTCGAAGACGACGATCTGCGCCTCGGCGCCTTCGGCGAAGGCTTCGCGGTCGGCGCGGACCAGCGGATGCACGATTTCCTCGATGCGGGTCAGCGCGCCGGGATCGGCGGCGATGATCCGGCGCAGGGCCGGGCGGGAGATCGCCCCTTCGACCAGCGCGTCGGGGAAGGCCGCGCCGATCGGCGCGACCGCCGCGCCGCCTTCAGCATAGAGACGATGCACCGCTGCATCGGCGTCCCAGACCGCGCAGCCGGCTTCGGCGAAAAGCCCGGCGGTGGTGGTCTTGCCCATGCCGATGGAGCCGGTGAGACCGAGGCGAAAGCTCATCCCAGCACCGCCGCGCGGGTCTCCGCGTCGACCTCGGGGCGCAGGCCGAACCAGCGTTCGAATCCCGGCACCGCCTGGTGCAGCAACATGCCGAGCCCGTCGACCGTGGGGCAGCCCATCTCGCGCGCGACGCGCAAGAGCCGGGTTTCGAGCGGCGCATAGACCAGGTCGGTGACCAGCGTCTCGGGGCGGAGCGCGTCGAGCGGCACGCGCAGCTTGGCGTGGCCGGTCATGCCAAGCGAGGTGGTGTTCACCAGGGTCGCGGCGCCTTCGATGATATTGCCCGCCTGCAGCCAATCGGTGACCTGCACCCGGGTGCCGAACTCCCGCGCGAGCACCTCGGCGCGGTGGCGGGTGCGGTTGGAAATGCGGATCTCGGGCGCGCCGGCCTCGAGAAGCGCCGAAAGCACCGCCCGGGCCGCGCCGCCCGCGCCCAGGACGACCGCGGGCCCGGCCTCGGGCCGCCAGTCCGGCGCCGCTTGGCGCAGGTTCTGGATGAAACCGTAACCGTCTGTATTATCAGCATGAATCTTGCCGTCAGGGCGAAAGATCAGGGTATTGGCCGCGCCGATCAGCGCCGCGCGGTCGGTCACCAGATCGGCCAGCTCCAGCACCTTTTCCTTGTAGGGAATGGTGACGTTCAGCCCCACGAAGCCCAACGAGGGCAGAAGGCGCAGCGTCTCGTCCAGCTTCTCGGCCGGGACATCCATGGGGATGTAATGCCCCGCGATACCGTGGCGCTTCAGCCAATGCCCGTGCAGGCGCGGCGAGCGGGAATGGGCGATGGGCGAGCCGATCACCCCGGCCAGCGGGATCCGGTCAGTGCTCATGTGGGAAGGTCTCCGCGCAGGGTGAGATAGTTCAGAAGCTCGAGAAGCGGCAGGCCCAGCACCGAGAAATGGTCGCCCTGGATCTGGGCGAAGAGCCGGACGCCTTCTTCCTCGAGCTTGTAGACGCCGACGGAGTGGCGCGCGCTCTCCCAGTTCCGGTCGAGATAATCCTCGAGATAGTCCTCCGAGAAGCTGCGCATGGTGAGCCGCACCACGCCGACATGCCGCCAGAGCGGTTCCGCGTCCTGGTAGAGCACCGCGGCGGACAGAAGCGTGTGGGTCTCGCCCCGCAGCCGCAGGAGCTGGGCCCGCGCGGTGTCGCGGTCGGGCGCCTTGGCGAAGACCTCGCCTTTGAGCGCCAGCACCTGGTCGCAGCCCAGAACCAGCGCGCCGGGATGTTTCTCGGAGATCTTGCGCGCCTTCATCTCGGCCAGGGCGTCGGCCTGATCGCGGGGCGGGGCGCCCTCGGCGACGAGGCTGTCGCGCACGGCCTCCTCGTCGATGCGGGCGGGCGCGATTCGGAAGCTCAGCCCGGCATTCCGCAGAAGCGTGGCGCGGATTTCCGACTGCGAGGCCAGGATCAGGGGCTCGGACATGTGGACAAGTCGCTTGATGGTTTCTGTATCTGCCGCGTGATGGTTCTGTGAGAAAATCCGCTTTCGTTCAAGCCGTGGAGAACTTCCCGAGTCGTCCCGAAAGATCCCGGGAGATATCCGGGCTGTGGATGGGAAAACCCTGTGGGCCCGGAGAGGTGTGAATTCCGCCTGACATCCCCGATTCCATCCACAGGCTGCACAGCGGGAAAATTTCCATAACACTTTGTTATTTCGAGATTTCGCGCGAGGTCTTCGGATTTTTCCGGCGCTCATCCCGAAGTTGTCCGCAGGCCAGACTCCCGTGGACAGAGCTGTGCGGGAAAGCACAATCCACAGCGAAGGGACCTCCCAACATTCCTCTTCATCATTTCTTTTATTCTAATTTTATGAAGTCTGGTGGTGCCGAAGCGGGCCCGCGCCTCTTGAGAGCCGCCAAGATTGACAGGAGCTTTCACTGCGACTAGCTAAACGCAGCCCCGTCCGGGGTGGTGACTTCCCAGATCCGACGACAAGGAATGCGCGAGAGCCCTTTGGGTCCGTGCATCTGTGAGAGACATGAACCTCGAAAAGCTGAACCTGTCCGACCTCAAGGCGCAATCGCCCAAAGACCTCCTGGCGCTGGCCGAGGAGCTGGAGATCGAAAACGCCTCGACGATGCGGAAGGGCGAGATGATGTTCCAGATCCTGCGCGAACGCGCGGACGAAGGCTGGGACATCTACGGCGACGGGGTGCTCGAGGTGCTGCAGGACGGCTTCGGCTTCCTGCGCTCGCCCGAGGCGAACTACCTGCCGGGCCCGGACGACATCTATGTCTCGCCCGACATGATCCGGAAGTTCTCGCTGCGGACCGGCGACACCATCGAAGGGCAGATCAAGGCGCCGGAGGACAACGAGCGGTACTTCGCGCTGATGGATGTCACCCAGATCAACTTCGAGGTGCCCGAGAAGGCGCGTCACAAGATCGCCTTCGACAACCTCACGCCGCTTTATCCCGACGAACGGCTGAAGATGGAAATCGAGGATCCGACGATCAAGGACCGCTCGGCCCGGATCATCGATCTCGTGGCGCCGATCGGGAAGGGGCAGCGTTCGCTGATCGTGGCGCCGCCGCGGACCGGCAAGACGGTCCTTCTGCAGAACATCGCCTCCTCGATCGAGAAGAACCATCCCGAGTGCTACCTGATCGTGCTGCTCATCGACGAGCGGCCCGAGGAGGTGACCGACATGCAGCGCTCGGTGAAAGGCGAGGTGATCTCTTCGACCTTCGACGAACCGGCGACGCGGCACGTGGCGGTCTCCGAGATGGTGATCGAGAAGGCCAAGCGCCTGGTCGAGCACAAGCGAGATGTTGTGATCTTGCTCGACTCGATCACAAGACTTGGTAGGGCGTTCAACACCGTCGTGCCGTCTTCGGGCAAGGTTCTGACCGGCGGTGTCGATGCCAACGCGCTGCAGCGGCCGAAGCGCTTCTTCGGTGCGGCGCGGAACATCGAAGAGGGCGGCTCGCTCACCATCATCTCGACCGCGCTGATCGACACCGGCAGCCGCATGGACGAGGTGATCTTCGAAGAGTTCAAGGGCACCGGCAACTCCGAGATCGTTCTCGACCGTAAGGTCGCCGACAAGCGGGTCTTCCCGGCGATCGACATCCTCAAGTCCGGCACCCGGAAAGAGGAGCTGCTGGTCGACAAGGGCGATCTGCAGAAGACCTTCGTGCTGCGGCGCATCCTGAACCCGATGGGCACCACGGACGGGATCGAGTTCCTGCTGTCGAAGCTGAAGCAGACCAAGACGAACTCGGAATTCTTCGACTCGATGAACACCTGACCTCTGACGGGGGCTGTGATGGAGACGATCTTTGCTCTGGCGACGGCCGAGGGCAGGTCGGGCGTGGCCGTGGTCCGCGTCTCGGGGCCTTCCGCGCGGCAGGCGGGGGAGGCGCTGGCGGGCGCCTTGCCTGAGCCGCGGCGCGCGGGCCTGCGGCGGTTGCATGGGGGCGACGGCGGATTTCTCGACGAAGCGCTGGTTCTGACCTTTGCCGAGGGCGAAAGCTTCACCGGGGAAGAGGTGGTCGAGCTGCATCTGCACGGCTCCATCGCGGTGGTGCGCGCGGTCCTGGCCGAGCTTGGGCGCATCCCCGGGCTGCGGCTCGCCGAACCGGGCGAGTTCACCCGGCGGGCGCTCGACAACGGGCGGCTGGACCTCGCGCAGGTCGAGGCGCTGTCGGATCTGATCGATTCCGAGACCGAGGGGCAGCGGCGCCAGGCGCTGCGGGTCTTCGCCGGCGCCCTGGGCGAGAAGGTCGCGGATTGGCGGCAGAAGCTGATCCGGGCGGCCTCGCTGCTCGAGGCGGTGATCGATTTTGCCGATGAAGAGGTGCCCGAGGATGTCTCGCCCGAGGTCGCGGGGCTTTTGCGCGAGGTGCGCGGCGCGCTGGAGGTCGAGCTGTCCGGCGTCGATGCGGCGGAACGGGTGCGGCTGGGCTTCGAGGTGGCCATCGTGGGCGCGCCGAACGTCGGGAAATCCACGCTTCTGAACGCGCTGGCCGGGCGCGAGGCGGCGATCACCTCGCATGTGGCGGGCACGACGCGCGACGTGATCGAGGTGCGGATGGAGCTTGCGGGCCTGCCGGTCACGCTGATCGACACCGCCGGGCTGCGCGAGACCGAGGACGAGGTCGAGGCCATCGGCGTGGCGCGGGCGCGGGAACGGGCCGAGGGTGCGGACCTGCGGGTGCTGCTGGTGGACGGTGACAACGCGCCGGACTTGCCGCCGCGGGACGACGACCTCATCTATGTCACCAAAGGCGATCTGACCGGTGCGGCCGGGGCGATCTCGGCCCGGACGGGGCAGGGGATCGACGGGCTGGTGCGCGACCTCGGCGCGCGGCTGCGCGAGAAAAGCGCGGGCGCGGGGCTGGCCACGCGGGAGCGGCACCGGGCGGCGATGACCTCGGCGCTGGAGCATCTGGCCGTGGCGACAGACGTGGCGGAGCGCGGACCGGAAACGTATGATCTGGCCGCCGAAGAGGTGCGCGGCGCGATTCGCCGGTTGGAAGCGCTGATCGGGCAGGTGGATGTGGAAGCGGTTCTGGACGAGATCTTCGCAAATTTCTGCCTCGGGAAATGAGGAGTGTTTCACGTGAAACAGCTTGATGCGGATGTCATCGTGATCGGCGGCGGTCACGCGGGGACCGAGGCGGCGCATGCCTCGGCGCGGACCGGCGCGGCTACGATCCTGGTCACCATGCGCGAAAGCGACATCGGCGTGATGTCCTGCAATCCGGCCATCGGGGGCCTCGGGAAAGGCCACCTGGTGCGCGAGATCGACGCGTTGGACGGGGTGATGGGCCGCGTCGCGGACCTCGCGGGCATCCAGTTCCGGCTGTTGAACCGGCGCAAGGGCCCGGCAGTGCAGGGGCCGCGGGCGCAGGCCGATCGGGCGATCTACCGGCGCGAGATGCTGGCGGCCACCAAGGCGCAGCCCAATCTGACCATCGTGACCGACGAGGTTGTCGACCTGATTGTCGAAGAGGGCCAGGCGCGGGGCGTGGCCCTGGCCGAAGGCCGCGAGCTGCGCGCGGCCTCCGTGGTTCTGACCACCGGCACCTTCCTGCGCGGCGTGATCCATATCGGCGACACGTCCTACGGCGGCGGCCGCATGGGCGATGCGGCGAGCAACCTCCTGGCGCAGCGCATCGACGCCTTCGGTCTGCCGCTCGGCCGGCTGAAGACCGGCACGCCGCCGCGGCTCGACGGCAGCAGCATCGACTGGTCGCGGCTCGAAGATCAGCCGGGCGACGTCGATCCGGTGATGTTCTCCTTCCTCTCCGATGCGCCCAGTGCGCGGCAGGTGAGCTGTGGCATCACCCATACCAACGCGCGCACCCATGAGATTATCCGCGGCAACCTCGACCGATCGGCCATGTACGGCGGGCATATTTCCGGGGTGGGCCCGCGTTATTGCCCCTCGATCGAGGACAAGGTGGTGCGCTTTGCCGACAAGGAATCGCACCAGATCTTTCTCGAGCCCGAAAGCCTCGAGGACGACACGATCTATCCCAACGGCATCTCCACCTCACTGCCCGAAGAGGTGCAGGCACATTACGTGCACACCATCGCGGGGCTGGAAGAGGCGGTGATCCGGCAGCCGGGCTATGCGATCGAATATGACTACGTCGATCCGCGGGCACTGGCGCCGACCTTGGCGCTGGGGCAGGTGCCGGGGCTCTATCTTGCTGGCCAGATCAACGGCACGACGGGTTACGAGGAAGCCGCCGCGCAAGGGCTGGTCGCCGGTCTGAACGCGGCGCGCGCGGCCAGGGGGCAGGGGGCGGTGACCTTCTCGCGCACCGACAGCTATATCGGCGTGATGATCGACGACCTGACCTCGCGCGGGGTCAGCGAGCCCTACCGGATGTTCACCTCGCGCGCCGAGTTCCGGCTGTATCTGCGCGCGGACAACGCCGACCAGCGGCTGACCGAGTTCGGCGCCAAGGCGGGCCTTGTCGGTGCGGACCGGCGCGCGGCCTTTGCCGAGAAACAAGCCAAGCTGAAAGCGGGCGAGGCGCGACTGCGCGACACCGCGATCACCGCCAAGCAGTTGAGCGAGATCGGGTTTGCCGTGAACAAGGATGGTCAGAAGCGGACCGGCTACGATGTGCTGGCCTATCCCGACATCAGTTTCGGCGGGTTGTTGCAGATTGCGCCGGAGCTCTCGGACATCGACGCCGCGACCCAGGCGCAGCTCGCGCGCGAGGCGCTTTACGCCAATTACATCGAACGGCAGAGACGCGACGTCGAGGCGCTGCGCAAGGACGAGCAGATCGCCATTCCCGCCGCGTTCGACTTCCACGCGCTCGACGGGCTGTCGAACGAGCTGAAAGGCAAGCTCGAGGCCGCGCGCCCGGCGAGCCTGGGGCAGGCGGCGCGGGTGGACGGCGTCACGCCGGCGGCGCTCACGCTGATCCTCGCCAAGCTGCGCCAGCAGAAACGCGCGAAATCCGCATGAGCGAGCTTTTTGCCGGGCGGCATGTTTCACGTGAAACAGCCGCCGCGCTGACCGACTTCGAGGCGCTGGTCCACCGCTGGAACCCGCGCATCAACCTCGTCTCCCGCCGCTCGCTCGCCGATCTGCGCGACCGCCACATCGGCGATTCGCTGCAATTGGCGGAGTTTTTGCCCCAATCCGGCCTCTGGCTGGACCTCGGCAGCGGCGGCGGGTTCCCCGCGCTGGTCCTGGCGATCCTCGCCAAGGAGAGCGCGCCGGAGCTCACCTTCCGCCTCGTCGAAAGCGACAGCCGCAAATGCGTCTTCCTGCGCACCGTGATCCGCGAGCTTTCGCTGAACGCCGAGGTCAAAACCGCCCGCATCGAAGCCCTGCCGCCACAAAATGCCCAGGTCGTCAGCGCCCGCGCGCTGGCCGATCTCACCACGCTTCTGGGCCTTGCCGCGCCGCATATGGCGCCGGGTGCCCGGGCGTTGTTCCCGAAAGGCGTCACCTGGGAAAAAGAACTCGCCGAGGCCCGGGCAACGTGGTCATTTGCCTGCACGACCACTAGAAGTGAAACCGATCCCCAATCCGTCATCCTCGATATCGGAGATGTTGTTCATGTCTGATCCGACGCGGCCGCAGGGGCCGAAGATCGTCGCCGTCGCGAACCAGAAAGGCGGGGTCGGCAAGACCACCACGACCATCAACCTCGGCGCGGCCTTGGCCGAACAGGGGCTGAACATCCTGATCGTCGACCTCGATCCCCAGGGCAACGCCTCGACCGGGCTCGGGATCGAGCCCACCGACCGCGAATACACCAGCTATGAGCTGCTGCTCGACGATGTCCCCCTGCAGGAGGTCATCCAGGAGACCGAGGTCGCCAACCTGCGCCTCGTGCCCGCCACCATCGACCTCAGTTCCGCCGACATCGAGCTGGTTGCCAACGAGAAGCGCAGCCATCTCCTGCATGCGGCGCTGCGCCAGAAGGACATCGAGCCCTATGGCTTCGACATGATTCTGATCGACTGCCCGCCCTCGCTGAACCTCCTGACGGTCAACGCCATGGTCGCGGCGCATTCGGTGCTGGTGCCGCTGCAAAGCGAGTTCTTTGCGCTCGAAGGTCTCTCGCAGCTCATGCTGACCATCCGCGAGGTGCGCCAGAGCGCAAATCCCGACCTGCGGATCGAGGGAATCGTGCTGACCATGTATGACGCGCGGAACAACCTCTCGCAGCAGGTCGAAGACGACGCCCGCGCCAACCTCGGCGAGCTGGTCTACACCACCGTGATCCCGCGCAACGTCCGGGTCAGCGAGGCGCCGTCTTACGCCATGCCGGTGCTCTCCTATGACACCCAGTCCAAGGGCGCCGCGGCCTATCGGGCCCTCGCGCGGGAACTACTAAAAACAAACGCGAAAACAGCGGCTTAGGAGGCAGACCATGGCGGAGAAACGGGAAAAGCGCGGGCTCGGGCGGGGTCTTTCGGCGCTCATGGCCGATGTCGAGCCGCAAAAGACCGAGAGCAGCGACAGCCCTGCGCCGCGCCGTCCCGATCGCCTGATCCCGATCGAGCGGATCGAGCCCAATCCCGACCAGCCGCGCCGCACCTTCACCGAGGAGCAGCTGCAGGAGCTCGCCAATTCGATCCGCACCAAGGGCGTGATCCAGCCGATCATCCTGCGCCCCAAGCCGGGCGCCTCCGAGCGTTACGAGATCGTCGCGGGTGAACGCCGCTGGCGCGCGGCGCAGCTCGCCAACCTGCACGAGATGCCGGCGCTGATCCGCGAGTTCACCGATACCGAGGTGCTCGAGGTCGCGATCATCGAGAACATCCAGCGCGCGGATCTCAACGCCATCGAAGAGGCGGCGGGCTTCCGGCAGCTGATGTTCAAGTTCGGCCATACGCAGGAAAAGCTGGCCGAGGCGCTCGGCAAGAGCCGCAGCCATATCGCCAACCTTTTGCGCCTGCTGAACCTGCCCGAGGACGTCCAGACCTTCGTGATCGAGGGCAAGCTCAGCGCCGGTCATGCCCGCGCGCTGATCACCGCAAACGACCCCTCGGCGCTGGCTCGCCAGGTGATCGCCAAGGGCCTGTCGGTGCGCGCCACCGAGAAACTGGCCCGGGGCGACGAGGAACGCGCCGCCAAGCGCAAGCCGCGCGCCGATGACATGGGCATCGAAAAGGACGCCGACACGCGGGCGTTGGAAAGCGATCTCTCCGCGAGCCTGGGCATGAAGGTCTCGATCGACCACAAGCCCGGCGCCGAGGCGGGCCGGATCACGATTTCCTACGACACGCTGGAAGAGCTCGATTCGCTCTGCGGGCTGCTCGGCCAGTAGGGCAGGGCGCTTGGGCCAGTATCAGGTCATTATCAGGCCGGGTCCGGCAGCAGCTCGGTCAGCACGGCGTTCAGCAGAAGCCGGCCGTCCCGGGTGACGCCGATCCGGCCGTTCTCTTCCCAGAGAAGCCCGATCTCGCGCAGATTCGCGCGCGCCGCCTCGGGCGCCGCCTGCGGATCCATTGCCGACAGCCGCCCCATATCTATGCCGTCCAAGACGCGCATCCCCAACATGAGGTATTCGACCGCCTGCTCAGCGCGCGGCACTTCCTGCATGACACGTGTTCCGTCGCCGCGCTCCACGGCATCGAGCCAGGCCCCGGGGTTGCGCCAGGCCTCGGTCGCCTGCCGCGCGCCATCGAGCGTCAGCCGCCCATGCGCCCCGGGCCCGATCCCGAGGTAATCGCCGTAACGCCAATAGACCAGATTGTGCCGCGATTCCGCGCCGGGCTTGGCGTGGTTCGAGACCTCGTAGGCGGGCAGCCCGCGCGCCTCGCAAAGCGCCTGAGTTGCCTCGTACAGCTCCGCCGCGCGGTCCTCATCGGGCAGGCCGGGCAGGGCGCCGCGCGATTGCCGCTCCCAGAAGGCGGTGCCGCGCTCGATGGTCAGCTGGTAAAGCGACAGGTGATCCGCCGCGAGATCCAGCGCGCGGGTCAGTTCCGCCTCCCAATCAGCCAGGCTCTGGTCCTGCCGGGCGTAGATCAGGTCGAAACTCACCCGCGGGAAGGCCGCCCGCGCGACCTCGAAGGCCGCCAGCGATTCCTCGACGCTGTGCAGCCGCCCGAGCCGCCGCAGATCGGCGTCATTCAGCGCCTGCAGCCCCATGGAGACCCGGTTTACCCCGGCCTGGGCGAAGCCCTGGAAGCGCTCCGCCTCCACCGAGCGCGGGTTGGCCTCGAGGGTGATCTCCACCTCCGGGCCCAGCGACCAGTGTTTCGCCGCGCGGTCGATGATCTCGCCCACGAGCCGCGGCTCCATCAGGCTCGGCGTGCCGCCCCCGAAGAAGATCGAGGTCAGCGCCCGCCCGCCGGTGCGCTCCGCTTCGCGATCCAGCTCGGCCAGATAGGCGCGGCGCCAGCGCTCGGTGTCGATCTCGCGGGTGACATGCGAGTTGAAGTCGCAATAGGGGCATTTGGCCTCGCAGAACGGCCAATGCACATAGAGCCCAAAGCCCCCGTCTTCCCAGCTCTCAGCCAAAACAGCCGTCCAGGAACTTGCGCATCGCATCGGCGCGGTGGCTGATCTCGTTCTTCTTCCAGCGGTCCATCTCGCCGAAGGTCACGTCGAAGCCCTCGGGCTGGAAGATCGGATCGTAGCCATGGCCCTGGTCGCCGCGCATCGGCCAGACCACCTGGCCTTCCATCACGCCGGGGAAGACCTCGTCGTGCCCGTCGGGCCAGGCCAGGACCAGCGTGCAGCAGAAGCGCGCGGACCAGGGCTGGGAGGCGCCCGCGGCGATGAGCCGGTCGTGCGCCTTGGTCATGGCCATCGTGAAGTCGCGGCCCGCACCGGTCTCGGCCCAATCGGCGGTATAGACGCCCGGCGCGCCGTCGAGCGCGTCGATCTCGATGCCGGAATCGTCCGAAAGCGCCGGCAGGCCGGTTGCCTTGGCTGCCGCATGGGCCTTGATCCGGGCGTTTTCGACAAAGGTCGTGCCGGTTTCCTCGGGCTCGTCCAGCGCCATCTCTGCGGCGCCGACGACCGTGACCCCGCGGGGCTCCAGTAGCGCCGCGATCTCCTCGAGCTTGCCCTGGTTGTGGGTGGCGACCAGAAGCCGGTCGCCGGTGAAGCTGCGGGTCATTTCACCGCCTCGAGCTGGGCCGTGACAAGCTCGCCCACGCCTTTCTCGGCGAGGTCCACAAGCCCGTTCATCTGGTCGCGCGAGAAGACCGCGCCCTCGGCCGACATCTGGATCTCGATCAGCTGGCCGTCGCCGCGCATGATGAAATTGCCGTCGACACCCGCCTCGCTGTCCTCGGGATAGTCGAGATCGAGCACCGGCTGGCCCGCGTAGATCCCGCAGCTCACCGCCGCCACCGGCGAGACCAGCGGATCAGAGGTCACATCCCCGGCCTTCATCAGCTTGTTCACCGCCAGTTTCAGCGCCACCCAGCCGCCGGTGATCGAGGCGCAGCGGGTGCCGCCATCGGCCTGGATCACGTCGCAGTCGACGGTGATCTGCCGCTCGCCAAGCGCCACCCGGTCGAAGCCGGCGCGCAGGCTGCGGCCGATCAACCGCTGGATCTCCACGGTGCGGCCGCCCTGCTTGCCGGCGCTGGCCTCGCGGCGCATCCGGCTCGAGGTCGAGCGCGGCAGCATGCCGTATTCCGCGGTGACCCAGCCGAGGCCCGAGCCCTTGATGAAAGGCGGCACGCGGTCCTCGATGCTGGCGGTGCAGAGGACATGGGTGTCGCCCATGCGGATCAGGCAGGAGCCTTCCGCGTGTTTCGTAACCCCGGTCTCGATTGAAACGGAGCGCATTTCGTTTAAGTCTCTTCCAGACGGACGCATGGTGTCTCTCCTTGATTTGCGCACCGAATACAGACCGGAGACCCCGCGCAGCAACCCCGATTGACCCCGGCCGCGAGGCGAATTTAATGGGTCGGAACGGAAATCACGTCAGATGCAGGACGGCACCACACTCTTCGATCAGATGAACGACCGCTCGCGCGAGGTCTTCCGCCGCGTGGTCGAGGGCTACCTGGAAAGCGGGGAGCCCGTGGGCTCGCGCACGCTCACCCGGACCCTGTCGGAACAGGTCTCCGCGGCGACCGTGCGCAATGTCATGCAGGATCTCGAATACCTCGGGCTGCTCGATAGCCCGCATGTCAGCGCGGGCCGGGTGCCGACCGAGCTGGGGTGGCGGCTCTTCGTCGACGGGCTTCTGGAGGTGCGCGACCTCGACCGCGAGGACCGCACCCGCATCGATGCGACGCTCGGCACCAATACCGACGACGTGGGCAACCTGCTCGACCGGGTGGGCTCGGCGCTCTCGGGCGTGACCCATGGCGCCTCGCTGGTGCTGACGCCCAAGCACGAGGCGCCGATCCGGCACATCGAGTTCGTCTCGCTCGCGCCCAGCCGGGCGCTGGTGGTGCTGGTCTTCGACGACGGCCAGGTCGAGAACCGCGTCTTCACCCCGCCGCCGGGCATGACGCCCTCGGCCATGCGCGAGGCGGCAAACTTCCTCAACGCCATCGTCGAGGGACGCACGCTCTCGGACATGCGCCGCGACGTGGTGCGGGACATCGCCGCGCGGCGCCAGGAAATCGACAGTCTGGCGCATGAGATGGTCGAATCAGGGCTCGCCGTCTGGGCCGAGGAGGGCGACCGCTCCGAACGGCTGATTGTCCGGGGGCGGGCGAATCTCCTGGGCGAAGAGGCCCCGGGCGAGGATCTCGACCGCATCCGCAGCCTGTTCGACGACCTCGAGCGCAAGCGCGACATCGCGGAATTCCTCGAACTGACCGAAGGCGGGGAGGGGGTGCGCATCTTCATCGGCTCCGAGAACAAACTTTTCTCGCTTTCGGGTTCCTCTCTGGTCGTCTCTCCATATATGAACGCGGACCGAAAGATTATCGGCGCGGTGGGCGTCATCGGGCCCACCCGTCTCAATTACGGTCGGATCGTTCCGATCGTGGATTACACCGCCCAGCTGGTCGGCAAGCTCCTGTCCGACCGAAAATAGAGGATGAGCATGGCAGATCCGAAGAACGACGATTTCCTCGATGACCTGGACGCGCTCGAAGCCGAGGCCGAGGCCGAGGAAGAGGCATTCGAGTCGGCAGAACCCACCGAGGCCGACCGCATCGCCGAGCTTGAGGCCGAGCGTGACGGCTACAAGGACAAGTTCATGCGCGCGCTCGCCGATGCCGAGAACGCGCGAAAACGCTCCGACCGCGACCGCCGCGAGGCCGAGCAATACGGCGGCACCCGGCTCGCCCGCGACCTGCTGCCGGTCTACGACAACCTGCAGCGCGCGCTGGCCACCGCCAACGACGAGCAGAAGCAGATTTCCGCGGCGCTTCTCGAGGGCGTCGAGCTGACCCTGCGCGAGCTGCTCTCGGTCTTCAAGAAGCACGGCATCGAGGTGATCAAGCCCGAGGTCGGCGACCGCTTCGACCCCAAGCACCACGAGGCGATGTTCGAGGCGCCGCTGCCCGAGACCAAGGCCGGCGACATCATCCAGGTCTCGGCCGAGGGCTTCATGCTGCACGACCGCCTGCTGCGGCCCGCCCAGGTCGGCGTCAGCTCGAACCCGGGCTGAGCTAGACCTCGCCCAGGAGCCCGCGCAACTCGTAGAGCGCCTCGAGCGCCGCGCGCGGGCTCAGATCGTCGGGATTGATCGACTTAAGCCGCGCCTCGACCTCCGAGGGCGCGGCTTTTTCCTGCGCGGGCGCGGCCTCCGCCTCGCGGGCCACCACCGAGAAGAGCGGCAGATCGTCGATCAGCGCCTTGGGCGTGGTCTTCTCGCGTTCGCCTTTCTCCAGCGCCTCGAGCACGGATTTCGCCCGCGCCACCACCGCTTTCGGCAGGCCCGCGAGCTGCGCCACCTGCACCCCGTAGGAGCGGTCCGCCGCGCCGCTGCGCACCTCGTGCAGGAAGACCACCTCGCCTTCCCATTCCTTGACCGCCACCGTGGCGTTGCTGACGCCCGCAAGTTTGCCCGCCAGCACCGTCAGCTCGTGGTAATGCGTGGCAAACAGGCCCCGCACCCGGTTCACCTCGGCCAGGTGTTCGAGCGTCGCCCAGGCGATCGACAGCCCGTCGTAGGTCGCCGTGCCGCGCCCGATCTCGTCTAGGATCACCAGCGCCCGGTCGTCGGCCTGGTTCAGGATGGCGGCGGTCTCGACCATCTCGACCATGAAGGTCGACCGGCCCCGCGCCAGGTCGTCCGAGGCGCCGACGCGGCTGAAGATTTGGCTCACCACGCCCAGATGCGCGGCGCTGGCGGGCACATAGGCGCCCATCTGCGCCAGGATGGCGATCAGCGCGTTCTGCCGCAGGTAGGTCGATTTGCCCGCCATGTTGGGCCCGGTCAGCAGCTCCAGCGCCGGGCCGTCGCCCTCGGGCGAGAGGCCGCAGTCATTGGCCACGAAAGGCGCGCCGCCCTGCGCCCTGAGCGCCCGTTCCACCACCGGGTGGCGGCCCTGTTCCACGTGAAACGCGCGGCTCTCGTCGACCTTGGGGCGACACCAGTCCTCGGCCGCGGCCAGATCGGCCAGCCCCGCCGCGAGATCGTATTCCGCCAGCGCCAGCCCGGTCTCGCCCAGCTCCGGCGCGACGGTCAGAATGGCCTGTTTCAAGCTGTCATAGAGCCGCTTTTCGATCTCCAGCGCGCGCCCGCCGGCGTTCAGGATGCGGGTCTCCAGGTCCGAGAGTTCGACCGTGGTGAAGCGCACCTGGTTGGCGGTCGTCTGGCGGTGGATGAAGGTCTCAGAGAAGGGCGGGGCCAGCATCTTCTGTGCATGGGTGGCCGTGGTCTCGATGAAATAGCCCAGCACGTTGTTGTGCTTGATCTTCAGCGCGTTGATGCCGGTCTCCTCGGCATAGCGCGCCTGCAGCCCGGCGATCACCCCGCGCCCCTCGTCGCGCAGCGTCCGCGCCTCGTCGAGGTCCGCATCGAAGCCCTCGGCGATGAAACCGCCGTCGCGTGTCAGAAGCGGCGGCTCGGCGATCAGCGCCTCGTCGAGCGTGTCGAGCACCTCCATCTGCCGCGCCAGCGCCGCGCGGGCCTCCTCCAAGAGTTCGGGCAGCTCCGTGCCGTCGAGCCGCGCCGCGATGCCCTGCGCCTCGATCAGCGCGTTGCGCACCGCCGCGAGGTCGCGCGGGCCGCCCCGGTCGAGCGCCAGCCGCGACAGCGCGCGGTCGAGGTCAGGCACGTTTTTCAGCGCATCACGCAGGAACAGAGCCTGATCGCGCGCCTCCAGCGCCCAGGCCACCGCGTCCTGCCGGGCGCGGATCTGCGCGAGGTCCCGCGAGGGCGCCGAGAGCCGGCGTTCGAGAAGCCGCGCGCCGCCCGCGGTCACCGTCCGGTCGATCACCGACAGGAGCGAGCCCGCCCGGGTGCCGCCCGCGCCGCGGGTCAGCTCCAGGTTCACCCGGGTTGCCGCGTCGATCTGCAGAAGCCGCGAAACCTGGTCCTGCCGGGGCGGACGCAGGAGCGGCAGCTTCCCCTTCTGGGTGATGTCGAGGTAATCGACCACCGCGCCCATCGCCGCCGTCTCGGCCCGCCCGAAGGCCCCGTAAGGCTCGAGCGAGGCCACCCCGAAGAGCGTCAGAAGCCGGTTTTCCGCTGAAACAGAGTCGAATGATGCCTTCGACAGCACCGTCGGCAGAAGCCCGAGGTCGTCCAGCACCGGGCGCAGCTCTTCCTCGCTGGTCTCGGCCACAAGCACCTCGGCGGGGGCCAGCCGGGCCAGTTCCGCGCCGATCCGCGCGGCGCTCAGCGGCATGACGTGGAAGGCCCCGGTGGAAATATCCGCCCAGGCCAGCGCGCACTCGCCGCGCACCATGGAAATCGCCGCCAGGTAGTTGTGCCGCCGCGCCTCGAGAAGGCTCTCCTCGGTCAGCGTGCCCGGCGTCACCAGCCGCACCACGTCGCGTTTGACCACCGACTTGTGGCCGCGCTTCTTCGCCTCGGCGGGGCTTTCCATCTGCTCGCAGACCGCCACGCGGAAGCCCTTGCGGATCAGCGTCAGCAGGTAGCTTTCGGCGGCATGGACCGGCACGCCGCACATCGGGATGTCCTCGCCCGCGTGCTTGCCGCGCTTGGTCAATGCGATGTCGAGCGCCTCGGCCGCCGCCGCGGCGTCGTCGAAGAAGAGCTCGTAGAAATCCCCCATCCGGTAGAACAGAAGCGCGTCTTTGTGGCGCTCCTTGATCTCGAGATATTGCGCCATCATCGGCGTTGCGGCGGCACTCATGGGTCTCCTCGCGTGATCTTTCGCGGACCCTAAGCAAGCGCGCGCGAGGGCGAAAGCCGAAATGCCGGGGCGTCGGCGGATGCTGGTAGCGCTACCGGAGTTGAGAGCCATGCCCCCCTCGGATAAGCCCGGACGGACGCAAGGGAGGGCGCGCATGGCACGGCAGAAATTCACCCGCGAAGAGGCTTTGGCTTTCCACCTCGAGCCGAGCCCCGGCAAATGGGAGGTGCAGGCCACCGTGCCCATGGCCACCCAGCGGGACCTGAGCCTGGCCTATAGCCCGGGCGTCGCGGTGCCCTGCGAGGAAATCGCCGCCAATCCCGAGACCGCCTATGACTACACCAACAAGGGCAACCTGGTGGCGGTGATCTCGAACGGCACGGCGGTCCTCGGGCTCGGCAACCTCGGCGCGCTGGGTTCCAAGCCGGTGATGGAGGGCAAGTCGGTGCTCTTCAAGCGCTTCGCCGACGTCAATTCCATCGACATCGAGCTCGATACCGAGGACCCAGAGGCCTTCTGCCAGGCGGTCAAGCTCATGGAGCCGACCTTCGGGGGCATCAACCTCGAGGACATCAAGGCGCCGGAATGTTTCATCATCGAGCAGCGGCTCAAGGAAGAGATGAACATCCCCGTCTTCCACGACGACCAGCATGGCACCGCGGTGATCTGCGCCGCGGGGCTGATCAACGCGCTGCATATCTCGGGCAAGAAAATCGAGGACGTGAAGATCGTCCTCAACGGGGCCGGGGCCGCGGGCATCGCCTGTATCGAGCTTCTGAAGTCCATGGGCGCGCGGCACGAGAACTGCGTGGTCTGCGACACCAAGGGCGTGATCTACCAGGGCCGCACCGAGGGCATGAACCAGTGGAAATCGGCCCATGCGGTCGACACCCCGCACCGCAGCCTCGAAGAGGCGATGAAGGGCGCCGACGTCTTCCTCGGCGTCTCGGTCAAAGGGGCTGTGACCCGCGAGATGGTCGAGAGCATGGCCGACGACCCGGTGATCTTCGCCATGGCCAACCCCGACCCCGAGATCACCCCCGAAGAGGCGCACGAGGTGCGGCTCGATGCCATCGTCGCCACGGGGCGGTCGGATTATCCCAACCAGGTCAACAACGTGCTGGGCTTTCCCTATCTCTTCCGCGGGGCGCTGGACATCCACGCCCGTGCCATCAACGACGAGATGAAGATCGCCTGCGCCGAGGCCCTGGCCGCGCTCGCCCGCGAGGATGTGCCGGATGAGGTCGCCGTGGCCTATGGGCGCAACCTGACCTTCGGGCGAGACTACATCATCCCCACGCCCTTCGACCCGCGGCTGATCTACCGCATCCCCCCGGCGGTGGCGAAGGCGGGCATGGACACCGGCGCCGCGCGCCGCCCGATCGTCGACATGGAGGCCTATGAGGTCTCGCTGAAGACCCGGCTCGATCCGACCGCCTCGATCCTGCAGGGCATCTCGGCCCGGGCCCGGGCGGCCCAGGCGCGGATGATCTTCGCCGAGGGCGACGACCCGCGGGTCTTGCGCGCCGCCGCGACCTACCAGCGGTCGGGCTTCGGCAAGGCGCTGGTGGTGGGCCGGGAGGCCGACGTGAAGGCCAAGCTCGAGGCCGCCGGCATGGGCGACGCCGTGCGCGAGATCGAGGTGGTGAACGCCGCCAATACCGCGCACCTCGAGCTCTACAAGGACTTCCTCTACGACCGGAACCAGCGCAAGGGCATGGACCGCCAGGACGTGCACCGGCTGGCCGCCCGTGACCGGCATGTCTTCGCCGCGCTGATGTTGGCCCATGGCCATGGCGACGGGCTGATCACCGGGGCGACGCGCAAGTCGGCGCATGTGCTGGAGCGGATGAACCACGTCTTCGACGCCGATGCCGCCCATGGCGCGGTGGGGGTCACGGCGCTCATTCACAACGGGCGCATCGTGCTGATCGGCGACACGCTGGTGCAGGAATGGCCCGACGAGGAGGACCTCGCCGATATCGCCGAACGCGCGGCGGGCGTGGCCCTGCACCTCGGGCTCGAGCCGCGGGTGGCCTTCCTCAGTTTCTCGACCTTCGGCTACCCGGTCTCGGAGCGGGCGACCAAGATGCATGTCGCCTCCAAGGTGCTCGACCGGCGCGGGGTGGACTTCGAATACGAAGGCGAGATGACCGTCGACGTGGCGCTGAATGCCCAGGCGCAGAAGGCTTATCCCTTCTCGCGGCTGACCGGGCCCGCCAACGTGCTGGTGGTGCCGGCGCGGCATTCGGCCTCGATCTCGACCAAGCTCCTGCAGGAGATGGCCGGGGCCACGGTGATCGGGCCGATCCTCGCGGGGGTGGATCACTCGATCCAGATCTGCTCGACGGTCTCCACGGCCAACGACATTCTGAACATGGCGGTGCTGGCCGCCTGCAAGGTGGGCTGAGGCCCGCGACAGGGAAACGGGGGGACGCCCATGACCGTCTGGAACCTCGGGTCGATCAACGCCGACCTGGTCTACCGCGTGCCGCATCTGCCCGGACCGGGCGAGACGCTGGCCTCGACCCGCTACAGCCGGGGGCTCGGCGGCAAGGGCGCCAACATGTCGGTGGCCATCGCCCGCGCCGGCGCCCAGGTGCGCCATCTCGGGGCCGTGGGCCCCGACGGCGGCTGGATGATCGAGCGGCTGCTCGAATACGGCGTCGACACAAGGCTGATCGACCGCATCGGCGAGGCCTCGGGCCATGCGGTGATCGCCGTGGACGAAGCGGGCGAGAACCAGATCATTCTCTATCCCGGCGCAAACCGCGCGATTTCCGAGATCGCGCTCGCCGACCGGCTGGGGCAGGGCGAAAGCCACGACATCTTCCTGTTCCAGAACGAGACCAACGCCCAGCGGCAGGCGGCGACCCTGGCCTCGCGCCGGGGGATGCGCATCGCCTATGCGGCCGCGCCCTTCGAGGCCGATGCCGTGAAGGCGGTCATGCCGCTGCTCGACCTTCTGATCCTGAACGCGGTCGAGGCCGAACAGCTGCGCGCGGCCACCGGGCTGGGTCCGGCGGAGCTGCCGGTGCGCGACGTGGTGGTGACGCGCGGCGCCGAGGGCGCGCATTGGTACGAGACCGACACCGGCACCCGCACCGAGATCCCGCCGGTGCCCGCCGAGGCGGTGGACACCACCGGCGCGGGTGACACTTTCACCGGCTACCTGATCGCCGGGCTCGATCGGGGGCTGCCGATGCGCCAGGCGCTCGACCTCGCGGCCAAGGCCGGGGCGATCATGGTCAGCCGGGTGGGCACCGCCGATGCGATCCCCGACCTCAAGGACATCGAGGACCGCTTCGGCCCGGACGCCTGAGCCCGGGCGAAATCAGAGCCTAACCTTGCCTTATCCGCCCGCGAAGGGCGCGGCGTCACCCCAGACCTGGCGCACCCGCTCATCGCGGCGGCAGGCCTGGCGGTAACGTTTGTAGGCATCCTTCCGGTCGACATAGCCGAAGCGGGTCAGGGTGCGCTCGCTGCTCTTGTAGTAATCCTGGTGGTAGTCCTCGGCCTCGTAGAAGGTCTGCGCGTCGAAAATCGGCACGGCCACCGCTTCCCCCAGCGCACGTTCCGCCGCGGCTTTCGCCGCCTCGGCATCGGCGCGGGCCTCGGGGTTCGAGACGAAGATCGCCGGGCGGTAGGACTCGCCCCGGTCGCAGAACTGCCCGCCATCGTCGAAAGGGTCGATCGAGCGGAAGAAGCTGTCGTAGAGCTGGCGGCGGCTGACGACGCCTGGGTCGTAGTCGATGCGCGCGGCCTCGTAATGGCCGGTCCCGCCGGCGACCACCTGCTTGTAGGTCGGGTTCCGGGTCGAGCCGCCGGTATAGCCCGAGACCACCTCCGAGACGCCTTGCACCTTCTCGAAATCGGCCTCGACGCACCAGAAACAGCCGCCGGCGACGGTGATCTCGGCGGCCTGCAGCGCCGGGGCGGGCAGGATCATCGCAAGCGCCAGCGAGGCGGCGCGGAAAGAGCGGGGCATGTCGGGTCCTCCTGATGGTCGGAAACACTGTGACGCAAGCCACGGGGCGTGGGCAAAGCCCGCTCCGGGGTCTCACTCAGAGGTGAACGCCCGTGCGCGGCCCGGCGTTGCAGGGCCCGGGGTTTCCAAGCCCGCGCCGCCCGCCTAGGAAGGCGGGGGGCAAGCGCAACAAGGGGCCTTCCATGACACGCGTTCTCGTCACCGGTTCGGCCGGTTTCATCGGTTTCCACCTCTCGCGGCTGCTGCTCGACGAGGGCTTCACGGTGCATGGCTTCGACGGCATGACCGACTACTACGACGTGCGCCTGAAGCAGCGCCGCCACGCGCATCTGTTCCAGAAGCCCGGCTTCACCGCGACCGAGGCGCTGCTCGAGGACCAGGAGGCCTTCGACGCCGCCGCCGATGCCTTCGAGCCCGATGTGATCGTGCATCTCGCCGCCCAGGCCGGCGTGCGCTACTCGCTCGAGAACCCCAAGGCCTATCTGACCTCCAACGTCATGGGCACCTTCTCGGTCATGGAGGCGGCGCGGCGCCACGAGGTGCAGCACCTGCTGATGGCCTCGACCTCCTCGGTCTATGGCGCCAACGAGGAGATGCCCTTTGCCGAGACCGACAAGGCCGACACCCAGCTCACGATCTATGCGGCGACCAAGAAGGCCAACGAGAGCATGGGCCACGCCTGGGCGCATATCCACCGGGTGCCGACGACCATGTTCCGCTTCTTCACGGTCTACGGGCCCTGGGGCCGGCCGGACCTCGCGCTTTACAAGTTCGTCGACGCGATCCTCGATGGCCGCCCGATCGACGTCTACAACTACGGCGACATGTATCGCGACTTCACCTATATCGACGACCTGGTGCGCGGCATCCGGCTCCTGGTCGATGCGGTGCCCGGAGGCGAGGAGACCCGCGTCGAGGCCGATACCCTCAGCCCCGCCGCCCCCTTCCGCGTGGTGAACATCGGCAATTCCGACAAGGTCCGGCTGATGGATTTCATCGCCGGGATCGAAGAGGCCCTCGGCCAGGAGGCCGAGAAGAACATGATGCCGATGCAGACCGGCGACGTGCCGGCCACCTGGGCGGATGCGACGCTTCTGCAGAACCTCACCGGCTACCGCCCGCAGACCGACTTCCGCGACGGCATCCGCCGCTTCGTGGAGTGGTATCGGGAGTATTCGGGCAAGTGAGCCCGGCGCCCCGCGCGCCCTGCGTCAGGTGAGGAACCAGTCGCGGGCGTTGCGGTAGCAGACGTCGCGGGTCAACTCGTCCAGCGTCTCGGCATCGTCCGGCACGTGGCCCTCGGCGGCCCAGCGGCCGAGAATCCGGCAGAACAGCCGCCGGAAATATTCGTGCCGCGGGAAGGACAGGAAGGACCGGCTGTCGGTCAGCATGCCGAGGAAGGTCGAGATCAGCCCCATCTGCGCCAGGGTGCGCATCTGCTCCTCCATCCCGTCGAGCTGGTCGTTGAACCACCAGGCGGTCCCGGCCTGCACCTTGCCCGGCACGCTGCCGTCCTGGAAATTGCCCGCGGTCGTCACGATCGCGGGGTTTCGCGCCGGGTCGAGCCCGTAGATCACCATGCGCGGCAGCTCGTTGCTGCAATCGAGCCGGTCGAGCAGCGCATTCAGCGGCTCGGCCAGGCCGATGTCGCGGATCGAATCCGCGCCCGCATCGCGCCCCGCGGCATCCAGAAGCCGGCTGCGGTTGTTGCGCATCGCGTTGACGTGCAGCTGCATCACCAGCCCGCGCCGCGCATAGGCCCGGCCCATGGCGACAAAGACCGCCGCGCGCCAGGAGGCCGCCGTCTCGGCACCGACCTCACGCCCGGCGCGGGCGCTGTCGAGCGCGGCATCGAGCGTCGCCTCGCTGACCGGGGCCCCGGCGTCCAGCCGGTCGATCCCGTGGTCGGCGGCCCGGCAGCCATGGGCGACGAAATGATCGAGCCGCAGCTCCAGCGCGGCCACCAGGTCCTCGAAGCCGCGGATCGGATGGGTCATCTCTTCAAGCCGCGCCACCCAGTCGGCGAAGCCCGCCGCCTCGATCTTGACCGCCGGGTCCGGGCGGAAAGTCGGCACCACGCGCCAGGGCGCATCCTTCAGCGCGGCGTGATGTTCCAGCGTGTCGAGCGGGTCGTCGGTGGTGCCGACCAGCTCGACCTTCATGCGGCTCAAGAGGCCCCGCGCGCCGTAGTCGGGCCGGGCCAGGCGCTCTTGGGTCACCTCCCAGACGTGATCGGCGGTCTTCTCGCTCAGGATCGTGCCGTCGAGGTCGAAGTAACGCCAAAGCTCCAGGTGGCTCCAGTGATGCACCGGGTTGCCGACCATCTTCGGCATGGCGCGGGCGAAGGCGTCGAACTTCTCGCGCGGGTCGGCGTCGCCGGTCACGAGGCGTTCCTCGACGCCTGCCCACCGCATCACGCGCCACTTGTAGTGGTCGTGCCCGAGCCAAAGCGTGCCCAGCTCGTCCCAGCGCTGGTCCTGGGCGATCTCCGCCGGAGGCAGGTGGTTGTGGTAATCGACGATCGGCAGGTCGTGGGCGACCTCGTGGTAGAGGCGGCGCGCCTCGGGGGTGTCGAGCAGGAAATCGGCGTTCAGGAAACGGGTCACAGGGCCTCCTTCAGCGCGGCCTGGAGACCGCGGTGGGACAGGGTATCGAATGCGTCGCGGACCGGGCCGATCAGCGGCGCGGGATCGCGGCAGAGGCCGGGCAGGGAGAGAAGCGCCCGGGCGGGATCCTCGGCCCGCGCCGCCGCGAGAAGCTCATCGGCCCGCGGGTCGGCGACCCGGGGCAGCTCGCGCAGCGCGGCGATCCAGCAGGCGAGGGCCAGCGCGGTCAGGGGCCAGGGCCGGCCCGCCGACACATTCAGCGCGGCCGGTTCGAACAGCCGCTGCGGCATCTTCTGGCTGGTGTCCTGGGCGATCTGATCGAGCCGGTGGCGCAGCCGCGTGTTGTCGAACCGCGCGATCAGCGCCTCGGCATAGGCCGAAAGGTCCACGCCCTCGGGCATGTCGAGGGTCACCGCCTGTTCCTCCAGCATGAGCCGCCGGGTCGCCTCGCGCAGCACCGGGTCGCCCACGGCCTCGGCCACGGTCTCATGGCCCGCGAGCCGCCCGGCATGGGCGAGGAAGCTGTGCGCGCCGTTGAGCATCCGCAGCTTCATCTCCTCGAAGGGCGTCACATCGGCGACCAGCTCGGCGCCACCTTCCGCCAGCGGCGGGCGCGGGCCGGCGAAATGATCCTCGACCACCCATTGCGCGAAGGGTTCGGTCACGATGGCATTGGAGTCTTCGGTGCCCGCGAGGTCGCGGATCAGGGCGCGCCCGGCCTCGTCCATGGCGGGCGTGATGCGGTCGACCATGGCGCTGGGGAAGGCGACATTGGCTTCGATCCACTCCGCCAGCTCCGGCTCCCGCGCCGCCGCGAAGTCCAGCGTGACCTGCCGCAGCAGCGTGCCGTTGCTCGGGATGTTGTCGCAGGAAAGGACGGTGATCGGCGCGCCTTCCGCCGCGCGGCGGCGGCGCAGCCCTTCGACCAGCAATCCGATGGCGGTGCCGGGGGCGCTGCCCTCGGCGAGATCCGCGCGCACGTCCTCGCGGCTTTGGTCGAGCCGCCCGTCGCGCTGGCAATAACCCTTCTCTGTCACGGTCAGGAAGATCACGTCGAGGCCGGGCTGCGCGATCAGATCGGGCAGCGCCTCGGGGCCGTCGCGCTTGGGATGACGGGTGGCGATCACGCAGCCGACCTCGCGCAGAAGCGCCGCGCTGCCGTCGGCGGCGGCGAGGTGGTAGCGCCCCCCGGCGGTCTCGAGCGCGTCGAGCGTCTCGGCCCCGGAGTTCAGCCGGGCCGCGACGACACCCCAGTCGCCGCCCGCCGCGTCCAGCCCGCGGTCGAGGAACCACATCGGATGCGCGCGCCCGAAGGCGCCGAAACCGATGTGCAGGATGCGCGGACGCAGGGCGGCGCGGTCGTAGCGCGGGGCCTCCGTGGTCAGTGCCAGCTGGGTCACAGGGTCACCTCCGCGCCATGGCTTGCACGTTCGCCGCGCAGGGTGAGCGGGCGGGTTTCGCCCTCGGGCAGCACGATCCGCGCCTTGGGCAGCAGGGGCGCGCCCGGGCCGCTTTGGGCCCAGTCGAGCGTCACGGCCTCCGCATCCGCGCCAAGCGCGAAGGTCAGCAGGCTGTGGCGCGGCGCCTCGCTGATGCCGTCGTCCTCGTAGAGCAGGCTCTCCGATGTGCCCTCGGGCGCGGGGAAGAGATGCAGCGCGCGTCCGGTTTCCGCGTCTGGGTTGGCGCGCATCGCGCCGGTGGACATCGGCAGGACCGCGCCCGCCCGCACGAAAAGCGGCATGGAGCCCAGGCCGACGGCCAGATCGACCCGCGCGCCCGGCTCGTGCCAGGTCCCGGCGTGGAAATCCCACCAGCCGGTGCCGTTCCGGGGCAGGAGGACGCTGCGCGTCTCGGCGCCCTTGCCGAGCACATTGGCGACCAGCAGGTCACGGCCCAGCAGGAACTCGTCGCGCTCTTCCCAGGTGGCGGCATCCTCGGGGTGATCGAGGAAAAGCGGCCGCAGCATTGGCTCGTCCCGCGCCGCCGCCTGCCAGAGGCAGGTGTAGAGATAGGGCAGCAGCCGGTAGCGCAGGGCCAGGGCCTCTTTGATCTGCGGCAGAACCTCGGGATACATCCAGGGCTCGTTCACCGTGCCGTCGTCGTTCCAGGAATGGATGGTGAAGCGCGGGTGGAAGATGCCGTTCTGCACCCAGCGCAGGAACAGCTCGGGCTCGGGCCGGGGGCCGGCGAAGCCGCCGACGTCATGGCCGATGTTGTAAAATCCCGAGAGGCTCATCCCGAGGCCGGTGCGGATGTTGTAGCGGATGGTCTTCCAGTCGGTGCGGTTGTCGCCCGACCAGGTCTGGGCGTGGCGTTGCAGCCCCGGCGCGCCGGAGCGCGAGATGAGATAGGGCCGCTTTCCCGGCGCATGGGCGCGCTGGGCCTCTTCCGAGGCGCGGCTCATGAAGATCGGCATCAAGGGCCGGATCAGGCCCACGTCGACCTCCGTGCCGAAGCCCGCGCAGCGCGCGGCGTGGTCCCAGATCTCGTATTCGTTGTTGTCGTTCCAGGTCGAGCCGATGCCGTGCTCGAGAAGCTGCGTGGTGACGCCCTCCTTCCACCAATCCACGGTCTTGGGGTTGGTGAAATCGAGATGCGAGCCCGCGTCGTCCCAGAAGATCGAGCGTTCGGGCTGGTCCGGCGCCTCGCTGTCGCGGACGAACAGCCCGGCCTCGGCGGCCTCGGAGTAGCGCGGGTGGTCCTGCAGGAGGCAGGGCTTGATATTGGCGATCAGATGCACGCCCGCCTCGCGGAAGCGCGCCGCCATGGCGTCGACATCCGGCACCTTGTCGCGGTTCCAGTTGAAGACGTAACGCTTGGCCCCGATCGAGGTGTAGCCCGAGGACATCTGGAAGCTGTCGCAGGGCAGCTCGTGTTCGGCGATCTTGTCGAGGAAGCCTTCGAGCTGCGCCTGGGCGTCGGGCGCGTCGGTGTAGCTCATGGTCGAGCCGGAATAGCCCAGCGTCCAGCGCGGCGGGAAGGCCGTGCCGCCGGTCAGCCGGACCTGCGCCTTCACGAGGTCCAGCATCTCGGGCGCCCAGCGGATGTAGTAATCCAGGTCACCATCCTCGGCGCGCAGCGCGCGGTAGGGCAGGTGGTAGTTGTCGAGCTCGTTGCCGAGGTCGAACCAGCAGGAGGCGAGGTTGTCGTAGAAGATCGACCAGGCCCCGGCGCCTTCCGTGCGGGTCATGGTGAAAGGCACGTGTTTGTAAAGCGGGTCGGTCGTCTCGGCGTCGTAGCCCATGGCGTCGAGGTTGCGCATCTCGAACCGCCGGCCCGAGCGGTCAAGGTCGCCGGTCTTTTCGCCGAGGCCATGCACGGGCTCGTTCTCGTAGCGCCGCAGGAAGTGGCCGTGGGCGTGATCGCGGACCCCCAGCATGGTCCCGCCGGTGGGGCGTTCCTCGACGAAGGGCACCCAGGTGCCGCCGATCTTCGCCGACCAGCAGAGCTGCAAGGGCTGGCGGATGGTCAGGCGCAGCTTGGCGGTCTCGATCTCCAGAGTCTCGCCTTCGCGCACCACCGGGGCCGGGCAGGTGAAGCCCGAGAGGTCGTCGCGGCTGCGCCCCTCCCAGGGCATCTCGCCCCCGGGCGCGACGGTCCAGCTGCGCGGCAGCCGCCAGGCGCCGTCCTTCAGAAGCGACACCCGGATCAGGTCGTCCTCGAGCACGCGGATGCGCAGCTGGTGCCGTCCCTCGATGAGCAGGTCGAGACCGCAGGCGTGGCGGGCCTCAAGGGTCCAGGCGTTCAGAGTTTTCATGAGCCGTATCCAAGCAGAAGGCGTGGCAGGAAGAGGCTGATCTCGGGCACATAGGTCACGACCAGGAGCAGGGTCACCAGCACCGCGTAAAGCGGCAGAAGCGGCCGGATGACCTTGGCGATCGAGGTGCCGCCGACGGAACAGCCGACGAAGAGGGCCGAGCCCACGGGCGGGGTGCAGATGCCGATGCAGAGGTTGAAGGTCATCACGATGCCGAAATGCACCGGGTCCATGCCCAGGTCATTGACCACCGGCAGAAAGATCGGCGTGAAGATCAGCAGCGCCGGCGTCATGTCCATGAAGGTGCCGATCAGGAGAAGCGTGATGTTGATCGCCAGGAGGATCGCCAGCGGGTTCTCGGAGATGCCCAGAAGCACGTCCGAGATGGTGTTGGGGATCATCCCGAAGGCCATGGCGCGGCTCATCGCGATCGAGGCGCCGATCATCAAGAGCACGACCGAGGTGGTCACCGCGGATTCCATGATGATCTTCGGCAGGTCGCGGATGGTGATCTCGCGGTACCAGACCAATGCGAGCACCAGCGCGTAGATCACCGCCGCGGCGGAGGCCTCGGTTGCGGTGAAGACCCCGGTGATGATGCCGCCCATGATGACCACGATCAGCCCCAGCGGCAGGATCGCGTCGCGCGCCGCGCGCCAGACCTCGGAGAGCGAGGGGCGCGGCGGCACCGGGTAGCCCCGGCGCTTGGCGATCAGCCCCGCGACGATCATCAGGCCCAGCCCCATCAGGAGCCCGGGCAGATAGCCCGCCACGAAGAGCGCCGCGATGGAGGTGCCGCCGGTGATCAGCGAATAGACGATCAGCGTGGCCGAGGGCGGGATCAAAAGGCCCGTCGGGCAGGAGGCGATGTTCACCGCGGCGGAGAAGCCCCGGTCGTAGCCCTCGCGCTCCTGCAGGGGGGCCATGACCCCGCCGACCGCCGCCGCCGAGGCCACCGCCGAGCCCGAGATCGAGCCGAACATCATGTTGGCGATCACGTTGCAATGCGCCAGCGCGCCCGGCAACCGCCCGGCCAGCACCTTGGCGAAGTCGATCAGCCGCAGCGCGATGCCGCCGCGGTTCATGATGTTGCCCGCCAGGATGAAGAAGGGAATCGCCAGAAGAGTGAAGCTGTCGAGCCCCGAGGCCATCTGCTGCGCGACAATGAAGACCGATTGCTCGACCCCCATGAAGAGCAGGAAGGTCAGCGTCGCCGCCGAACCAATGGCGAAGGCGATCGGCACGCCCATGGCCATGAGGATCCCGAAAGAGCCGAAGAGAACCCAGATTGCGTAGTCCATTGTGCGCTCCTCACTCCAACGGCAGATCGGTGTCGCCCTCGCCGCTGGGCAGGCGGCCCCGGGCGATCTCGGCGAAGAAGGTCAGGCAGTAGTAGGCGATGACCGCGCCCGCGAAGGGGATGGCCCCGTAGACCCAGCCCATCGAGATGCGCAGCGCCGGGGTCACCTGGCCCGAGGCCAGCGTGCGCGAGACCAGCGACCAGCCGCCCCAGACCATGACCACGCCGGCGAAGGTGATCACCACGGCCAGGATCGCCGCCTCCGAGATGAGCCGCGCGCGGCCCTTCAGGGTGATGGTCAGCAGGTCGATGGCGAGGTGACGCCGGGCGCCGAAGGTATAGGCCCCGCCGATCAGCGCGAGCCACATGAACAAAAAGCGCGCCAGCTCGTCGGTCAGCACGCTGGGGGTGCCGAGGACGTAGCGGCTGATCACCTGCCAGCTCACGCAGACCACGAGCACCGAGAAGATCGTGATGACGATCCAGCGAAGGGCGGTGTCGACGACAGGCTTCATCCCGCGCCTCCCCGACCCGAAAACAATGCGGCTGGACAGTGCTTCATCTCGTCCCCTCCCATGCCGAGATCCGTGCCGCAAACTCTCAGGCTCAGCACGATTGGTCAACCAATTTGCGAAAATTGGTTGACTGGATGTCAGAATATGGCGCAACTTGCCTGCGTTTGGTCGACCAATTCGGTGGACCCGCGCATCGAGATTCTGGGAGGAGCATCATGAAAGTCACCACATTCCTGACCACCACGGCCCTTGTCGCCACGGCCTCGGCCGCCAGCGCGGACACGCTGCGCCTGAACCACAACAACCCGCCGGATCACCCCACGCATGTCTCCATGCAATACATGGCCGACCGCGTGGAAGAGCTGACCGACGGCGAGATCAAGATCCAGATTTTCCCCAACGCCCAGCTTGGCACCCAGCGCGAATCGATGGAGCTGGTGCAGAACTGCGCGCTGGAGATGGCGCGCTCGAACGCTTCCGAGCTCGAGGCCTTCGAGGAAAGCTACTCCGCGATCAACCTGCCGTATATCTTCGACAGCAAGGACCATTTCAACGCGGTGGTCTCGGGCGAGATCGGGCAGGACATCCTGGCCGCCTCGGTCGACAACGGCTTCCGCGGCGTGGCCTTCCTGACCGAGGGCGCGCGGTCCTTCTACGGCCAGAAGCCGATCCTGTCGCCGGCGGACCTCGAAGGTCTGAAGGTGCGCGTGCAGCCCTCGCCCTCGGCGATCCGCATGGTCGAACTGCTCGGCGGCAACCCCACGCCGATTTCCTGGGGCGAGCTCTACAGCGCGCTGCAGCAGGGCGTCGTCGATGCGGCCGAGAACAACCCGACCGCGCTGACCACCGCCCGGCACGGCGAGGTGGTGACGCATTTCTCCATGGATGAGCACACGATCATCCCCTCGGTCGTGGTCATGTCGAACTGCGCCTGGGACGCGATGACGCCCGAGCAGCAGGAGGCGCTGCAGACCGCCGCCGCCGAAATGCAGGAGCGTCACGGCGTCGCCTGGGAAGAGGCCGCCAGCGCCGCGATCGAAGAGGCCCAGGCCGATCTGGGTGTCGAGATCCACGAGGTCGACAAGGCGCCCTTCGTCGAGGCCGTCCAGCCGATGTACGACGAGGTGGGCGCCACCTCCGAGACCGTCGCGCAGCTGATCGAGCGCATCCGCGCGGCCGGCGGCTCGGGCTCCTGATCCGGCATGCTCGAACGGTCCGATATCGCGGAGAACGCGCTGCAGGCGCTGCATGACGAGGACTACGACCGTCCTTTCAACACGCAGTCGCTGAGCGCCGAGACCCTGATCTTCACCGGCGGCCGGTCTGGCTGGTCGCTTGGCGGAGACTGGAATTTCTGTGTCGATCTTCTCGATACGGGGCTGCGGCAGAAATGGTTCGCCATGACGCCCGCAGACCCCGGGGACCGGATCGAGCCCTGGGACTACGACCCCCACGCGGGCGAGACCGTGCCGGTGCCCTCGTGCTGGCAGATGCTCAAGGAGAAATGGTATTTCTTCGAAGGCTCCGCCTGGTACAGCCGGCCGGTCAACGTGGACCCGCTCACCGAAGGACGGCGCCGCTTCCTGCGGATCGGCGCCGCCCAATACGACTGCAAGGTCTTCGTGAACGGGCGCTTCCTCGGCAACCATTACGGCGGCTCGACGCCCTTCTGCCTCGAGCTGACCGAAGCGCTGGAGCCGGGCGAGAACTGGCTCATGCTCTGCGTGAACAACAGCCGCACCCGCGACCGCGTGCCCATGCGGAACACCGACTGGTTCAACTACGGCGGCATCTACCGGGAGGTCACGCTCTACGAGACGCCCGCAACGGTGATCCGCGACCTCTTCGTGCGGCTCGACGGTGGCGCGATCCGCGTCTCGGTTCAGGCCGACGGCCCGGCCGACACCGCGCGGTTCGAGATCCCCGAGCTGGGCGTGGCCACCGACATTCCCCTGACCGAGGGCCGTGGCGAGGCCCGGCTCGAGGCCAGCCCAGAGCTCTGGGCGCCCGAGAACCCGCGGCTTTACGACGTGAGTTGCACCGCAGGCGGCGACCGCGTGCAGGACCGTGTCGGCTTCCGCAGCATCGCGCGGCGCGGCACCGAGATCGTGCTGAACGGCCGCCCGCTCTTCCTGCGCGGCATCTCGGTCCACGAGGACGACGCGGGTGACGGCAAGCTGACCTCCGAGGAAGACATCCGCCGCCGCTTCGCCCATGCCAAGGAGCTGGGCTGCAACTTCCTGCGCCTCGCGCATTACCCGCACCACGAACGCGCGGCCGAGATCGCCGACGAGATGGGCTTCCTGCTCTGGGAAGAGATCCCGGTCTACTGGGCGGTGGATTTCGAGAACCCCGCGACCCTGCGCGACGCCACCAACCAGCTGACCGAACTGATCCGCCGCGACCGCAACCGCGCCAGCGTGGCGATCTGGTCGATCGGCAACGAGAACCCCGACACCGACGCGCGGCTGGCCTTCATGCGCAGTCTCGCCGAGACCTGCCGCTCTGAGGACCCGACCCGGCTTGTGGCCGCCGCCTGCCTGGTCAACCACCGCAAGCTGAAGATCGAAGACCGGCTGGCGGCCCATATCGATGTGATCGGCATCAACGAATATTACGGCTGGTACGACGAGAACTTCGACGAGCTGGGCGTGATCGGCGAGAACTCCGCCCCCGACCGGCCCGTCGTCATTTCCGAGACCGGCGCCGACGGCGACCACGAGGCAGGGCCCGAAACAGGGCTTTTTTCGCTGGCCTATCAGGCCGAGGTCTACCGCAAGCAGATCGCCACCCTGCGCGCGCTGGACTACGTGAAGGGCATGTCGCCGTGGATTCTCTACGACTTCCGGGTTGAACGGCGGCAGAACGTGTTCCAGCGGGGCTGGAACCGCAAGGGCCTGATCGCGGCGGACAAGCAGACGAAGAAGCCCGCTTTCGATATCCTCGCGGCCTATTACGCCGAATGCGCCGAGGAGGACACAGCATGAACAAGCCTCGCCAATACCAGGACATCGCCCGGGCGATCCGCGACCTCATCGCCGAGGCCCGGCTGAAACCCGGCGACCGGCTGACGCCCGAACGCGGGCTCTCCGAACGGCTCGGGGTCTCGCGTTCGCTGGTGCGCGAGGCGCTGATCCTGCTCGAGATCGAGGGCGCCGTGGAGGTCCGCAAGGGCTCGGGCATCTACATCTCGTCCAACCCCCATGCCACCAGCGTGCCCGCGCGCGACGACATCGGGCCCTTCGAGCTTTTGCAGGCGCGCCAGCTGATCGAGGCCGACATCGCAGGCTTCGCCGCCCGGATGGTCACCAAGAACGACATCCTGCGCCTGCGCGAGGCGCTGGAGCTCGAGCGCGCCGACCTTGAACGCGGCGCCTCGGAATATTCCGGCGACCGGGCCTTTCACCGGCTGATCGCCGAGGCGACGCAGAACTCGGTGCTGGTCGACGTGGTCGAGGAGCTCTGGCGCAAGCGCGAGCAAAGCCCGATGTGGGCGCGGCTGCACAACCGCATCTTCGAGACCACCTACCGGCGCGCCTGGCTGGACGACCACCAGGCGATCATGACCGCCCTGCAGGCCCGCAACCCCGAGCAGGCGCAGACCGCCATGTGGCAGCATCTCGGCAACGTCCGCGACACGCTCATGGCGCTGTCGGATGTCGATGACCCGGCCTTCGACGGCTACCTCTTCGAGCCCGTGTCGCGCACGGGCTAGGCGGCCTCCAGACAACAAGAAAGGCAAGAAATGATCGAATCCTGGCGTTGGTTCGGCCCCGACGATCCCGTGACGCTTTCCGACATCCGTCAGACCGGCGCGACCGGCATCGTGACGGCGCTGCACGGCGTGCCCGCGGGCGTCGCCTGGCGGCGCGCGGAGGTCGAAGCGCGCCGCGACATGATCCGCGCGGCGGGGCTCGACTGGGTGGTGGTCGAATCCATCCCCGTGCACGAGGACATCAAGACCGGCGCTCCCGGCTGGGAAGCCCATGCCGACGCCTGGGCCGAAAGCCTTCGGGTCCTGGCCGCTGCCGGCATCCGCACCGTCTGCTACAACTTCATGCCGGTCCTCGACTGGACGCGCACCGATCTTGCCCATGAGCTGTCGGACGGCGCGCGCTGCCTGCGCTACGACGCGGTGGACGCGGCGGTCTTCGACATCTTCGTGCTAGGGCGCGCGGGCGCCCGCGCCGATCACCGGGCCGACATCGTCGAGGCCGCCACCCGCCGCAACGCCGAGATGGACGAGGCCGGGCGCCAGCGCCTGACCGACACGATCATCGCCGGGCTGCCCGGCGCCGAGGAAAGCTGGACGCTCGAGGCCTTCCGCGCCCGGCTCGCCGCCTACGACGGGATCGGGCCCGAGGACCTGCGCGCCAACCTCTTCGCCTTCCTCGACCGGGTGCTGCCCGTGGCCGAGGAGTTGGGCGTCGCCCTCGCGATCCACCCTGACGATCCGCCGTTTCCGCTCTTTGGTCTGCCGCGCGTGGTCTCGACCGAGGCCGACCTCGCGGCGATCCTCGGGCGCTCCGAGCTGCGCGCCAACGGGCTGACCTTCTGCACCGGCTCGCTGGGCGTCCGGCCCGACAACGACCTGCCCGCCATGCTCGAACGCTTCGGCGCGCGGGTGCATTTCCTGCACCTGCGCTCGACCCGGCGCGAGGCCGACGGCATCAGCTTCCACGAGGCCGAGCACCTGGGCGGCGACGCGGGTCTCGTGCGGATCCTGGGCCAGGTCCTGGGAATCGAGGCGGCGCGTGGCACCCGGCTGCCCATGCGCCCCGACCACGGACATATGATCGCCTGGGACCAGGAGCGCGGCATGCGCGCGGGCTATCCCTACCTCGGCCGGATGCGTGGCCTCGCCGAGCTGCGCGGCGTCGCGGCGGCCTATGCGGCAGGGGTGGCGCGATGACCCGGGTTCTGGGCATCGGCGAATGCATGATCGAGATGGCCCCGGCGGGCGACGGCAACTACGCCATGGGCATCGCCGGGGACACCTTCAACACCTGCTGGTATCTGCGGCAGGTCGGCGACCCGTCGCTGTCGGTCGGCTATCTCTCGGCGGTGGGGCAGGACGACGTCTCGGCCCGGATGGAGGCTTTCATGCGCGAGGCCGGGATCGACCCGATCCTGGCCCGGCGCGCGGACCGGACGGTCGGGCTTTATCTCATCTCGCTGAACGAGGGCGAGCGCAGCTTCAGCTACTGGCGCGCCAACTCGGCGGCGCGGACGCTGGCCGACGATCTGGAGGCGCTGCCGGGTCTTGTGCCGGGCGATCTGGCCTATTTCTCCGGCATCACGCTGGCCATGCTGCCGCCCGAGGGCCGGCAGAGGCTGCACGCGGCGCTGGCCCGCGCCCGGGCCGAGGGCGTGCGCGTGGTCTTCGACCCCAACATCCGCCCGGCCCTCTGGGAGACGGCGGAGACCCTGCGCGCCGAGATCACCAAGGCCGCCGGTGCCGCGGATGTGGTCCTGCCGTCCTTCTCCGACGAGGCCGCCGCCTTCGGCGACAGCACGCCCGAGGCCGTCGCCACCCGCTACCGCGCCGCCGGGGCGGAGCTGGTCGTGGTGAAGAACGGGGATGACACGGTGGTGGTGCGGGGCCCTGATGTTGCGCTCGAGATCGCTCCCGAACCCGCCGCGGAGGTCGTCGACACCACCGCCGCCGGCGACGCCTTCAACGCGGGCTTCCTTGCCGCTCTGCTGCGCGGTGCGGACCTCTCCGCCGCCTGCCGCGCGGGCTGCCGCCTGGCCCGCCAGGTCATCGGCCAACGCGGCGCGCTGGTGACGGTGGATCGGATGGATCTGGAGGAGGCGACGGGGCGCTGAGCCCGGTCGCGTCCTGCGGATAGGCGTCCGGCTACGTGCCTGCGTGCTGACCGGGCGCGCCATCACCCAACACTTACAGTGAAACGAAATCGCTGCACCCATCGCGCCGCGTGACCCGGCACGGCGGCACGCGCTCGCCGAGCAGATCCGGCCCGCTCAGGATGTAAGGGAAGGCCGGAAACATGGTGCCGCTGATAGGACTCGAACCTACGACCCCATCATTACGAATGACGTGCTCTACCAGCTGAGCTACAGCGGCCCAATTTCCGTGCGCGGGCACATAGCACCGCGCCGGGGGGATGGGAAGGGGTCAGGAGGCCTTTTCGCGCGGGGCCTCGGCATTTTCTTCGGGCGCGTCGGGCGCGGATTCAGCCTCGGATGCGGGCTCCGACGGGGCCGCCTCGGAGGTCCCAGACGCCTCCGCCGCATCCTCCACCTCGGGCTCCTCCGCGACCAGCTCGGCCTCGTCGGGCGGCATGACCGAGGGGCCGACCAGGAGCGGCAGCATCTCGGCACCCGCGGGCAGGGTCACGTCGGTCTTCGGCGGCGTGCGCCAGCTCAGGGTGTCGAAGGCGTCGCAGTTGTTGCAGATCGGCGACCACTCGGTCTGGATGTTATTGCAGTTCTCGCAGACCCACTGCGGCCCGCGCGGGGCGGTCAGCGCCTTGGCGAGCCAGCCGCGGACGATGGCATCCTCGGAGCCCTCGCCGCGTTCGATCGCCGCCATCATGGTCAACACCCGGGCGTCGGGCTCGCTTTGCCAGAGCTCGCCGACCGCGCGGCGGGCGCCGGGGAAATCCTCGGCGGCCAGATGCAGCTCGGCCAGGAGCAGCCGGGTCTCGCGGTGCTCGGGCTGGATCGAGGTCAGCGCCGAGAAGCGGCGCAGCCGCTCGGCGGGGCTTTCGGCGGGCTCGATCTCGGCGAAGGCGGCGGCCAGCTCGGGGTGCGGCTGGGCCTGCCAGGCCTTCTTCAGAAGCCGGGTGGCGTTCTTCTTGCGGCCATCGGCGATGAAGCCGCGCGCGGCCATGGCGGCGGCGGGGATCAGGTCGGGCGAGGCCTTGTTGGCGCTGATCGCTGCCTCGCGGGCCTCGATGTCCTTGCCCTCGTCGAGGATGTCGCGCGCCTCGGAAAGCGCCAGCACCGCGTCGCGGCGCTTGTGCAGGTCGCGCGGCATGGAGCCATGCTTGAGCTTGGCGGCCAGGGTGCGCCGGGCGCCGGCCCAATCGGCCTTGCGGGCCTGCAGCGACAGGAGCGTGTCCTGCACCTCTTCGTGCTTGGGCTTGATCGCGAAGGCGCGTTCGGCGAGCCGCAGCGCGGTCTCGGTGTCACCCGAGGCGAGGCGCTGCTTCATGATCCCGCGCACGCCGACAAAGCGGGTGGCGTCGGTCTTCAGGAGCCGCTTGTAGACCTCTTCGGCCTTCTTGCGGTCGCCCATCTGCTCGGCGGCCTGGGCCTGCAAGAGGTCGGTCAGCTCAGGGCGGTGCAGGTAGCGTTCGGCCTTCTGTGCCTTGGCCAGCGCCAGCCGGCCTTCGCCCGAGGCCAGCGCGGTCAGGCCGTCGCCCAGCGCCTGGTAGCCCTTCCGCTCGCGGTTGCGGTCGAAATAGCGCGAGATCGCGGTCTGGTCGCCGTTGATGAAGCGCAGGACCGCCACCAGCAGCGAGGCCAGCTTCAGCACCAGCCAGACCACGACGAAGAGCACCACGGCGGCGATCACCGACTGCAGCGGGCCGAGGGTGAACTCCATCCCCGCGACGGTGATCTGCACCCCGCCTTCGCTTTCCATCAGGTAGCTGGCGCCAAGGGTCAGGGCCGCCACGATGGCGACGAAAAGAACGATCTTGATGAGTGACCAGAGCATGAGCCGACCCTTATTCCGAATCCAGTTCCGAGGAGAGCGCGGCGGCGGCCTCCAGTGCCGCGAGCCGCGCCTCGGCGCGCGCCCTCCAGTCCGACATCGCCGCGGCGGCGGGCTCGGGCAGGGCGGAGAGTTCTTGCAATGTGGCCGCGAGGTCGCCGCCGCGCAGCGCCGCTTCCGCGCGCGAGAGCACGGCGTCGGCGCTGTCGCCTTCGCGCGGGGTGACCGAGCGGGCGCCGAGCTGTTCGGCGAAGAAGCCGGCGATGCGGCCACGGTTCTCCGAGGCGGCCCCGGCTTCGCGGGCGGCGGCCAGCGCCGCGCGGGCGGCCTCGGGGTAGCTTTCTGTCAGCTCGGCCATGGAGGCCACGCCGTCGCCCGCGGTCGCGGTCAGCGCCTCGGGCAACTCGACCATCTCGGAGCCGCGCAGCGGCTCCAGCGACTGGGCAAAGGGCTGCCCGCTGTCGAGCGCGCTGCGCAGCGCCGCCACCTGGGCGCGCAGATCGGCGGTACGGGCCTCGGTTTGGGCGGCGCGTTCGGCGGCCACGGCCTCTTCGGCCAGCGCCTCGACGCTTTCGCGCTGGGCCTGCACCTCGGCGAGCTGCGCCTGCACCTCTTCGCGCAGCCGCGCGATTTCCTGTTCGTAGGCTTCGATCGCGGCCGGAGAGACGGCGTCTTCCACCGGCGCGCGCTCCAGGGTCGAAACCCGATCGGTGAGCGTGCTGCCGCTCTCTTCCAGCGCGGCGACGCGGTCGGACAGCGCGGTCAGCTCCTCGCCGATGGCGGCGCTGCGGCTGGTCAGATCGGCCACGGCGCTTTCGACCGAAGAAAGGTCGACGGCGGTCACATCGGTCTCGATGCCCTCGAGACGGCCGGTCAGATCGGCGATCTCGCCCGATTGCGCCTCAAGCGCGCCGCGGGTCTCCTCGGCGAAGCTGGCGGCCTCCTCTGCGCCCTGGCGGTTGAGGTATTCCGAAACGCCGAAGCCCGCCGCGGCGGCGACGATGCCGCCCAGCGCCAGGGGCAGGAAGCCGCCCCTGCGTTCGACCACGGTCTCCTTCGCGGCCGGGGCGCTGCCGGTGCTTTCCTGCTTGCCGGGGCCCTCCGAGGGGACAGCGCCAAAGGCCGCGGCCTCGGCGACCCGAGGGCGTTCCTCGCCGGGTTCGGGCTGGTCGTCCTGGCTGTCGAGGGGCGTGGTATCGGATGCCTCGCTGGCGCTGTCGTCGCTCTTGCCGTCATCCTGTGTCGCCTCCGCAGTCTCGGTCTTGGCGTCCTCGCCCGTGGTGTCCTCGCCCGAGCCGCTCTTCGCCGCGTCTTTCGCAGCACCCTCGGCGTCACCACCCCAAGGGCCGGCAGCAGCCTCTTCGGGCTTCGGCGCGCTCTCAGAGCCCGTCTCGGAGGTCTTCTCCGCGCCGGTCGTCTCGGGCGTCTCGGCGTTCAGCGTGTCCTCGGCGCCGGCGCTGTCGGGAAGGCTGTCCGCGCGCTCGGAGGTGCCGGCCGCCAGCGTATCCTCGGCGGATTGCACGGATTTGGAGGCGCGGCCCCTGGGCTTTTTCGAGTTTGCCAACTGTCCCTACCTTTCGAATCTGTCACCGGGCGCCGCCTGGGGCGGGTGTCCGCTCGACCTTACTGACCCGGTCCGCCGCCCTCAAGCGCTTGCGCCCGCGCCCAAAGATCGGCCAGCGCCTTTCGCATCGCCGTGCCATTCGGTTGGGCGGCGGTGACCAGCTCGGCCCGCGGCAGGCCCTTGAGCCGCTCGGCCACCGCCCCGCTCATCGCAGCGACGTAAAGCGGCGCGGCGAAGGGTCCAGAGGCGGCCAGCAGATCCGCCGTGCGCGGCGAGAAGAGCGGCGCGACCACCGGCGCCGTGCCGCCGAGCGCGGCTTGCGCCTCGGGGCTCAGCCCGGCGCGGCGCTGGTCGTAAAGCACCGCCTCGCGGGTTTCGATGCCGCCCTCGGTCAGCCGGGCCGCGATGTCGCCGCGGGCATGGCGGCCACGCAGGTGCAGAAGCGGGCCCTCGGGCGATGTCGCCTGGATCAGCGCGATCAGCGCCTCGGCGTCGCCCTCGGCGGTCGCGGGGTGCAGCCCGATGGCGCGGGCGGCCTCGGCGGTGGCGCTGCCCACGGCGAAACAGTTCGGCCGATGCGGCCCGCCCGCGCGCTGGTAGGCCTCGACCCCATGGGCGGAGGTGAAGATCAGCCCGGCGATCCCCGCCATGTCGGGCAGGGCGCCCTCGGGCACGATCTCGATCAGCGGAGAGATGACCACGGCCCCCGGGCGCAGCCCATCCGAGGCCAGCGCCTCGAGAAAGCCGCGCGACGCCCGGTCCGGCCGGGTCAGAAGCAGGATCGGGTCGGGCATAACGCCGCCTGTCTTGTGGCCTCGCCCGGAAAGGGCTACCTCGCAGACTGCCTTTGCGCAATGGAGAGGTCATGCCCGGCCCGCTCACCATCCTCGGTCTCGAAAGCAGCTGCGACGACACCGCCGCGGCGGTCCTGCGCGGGCGCGAGATCCTGTCGAACGTGGTCATGGGCCAGGCCGAGCTGCACGCGGCCTTCGGTGGCGTGGTGCCCGAGATCGCCGCGCGCGCCCATGCCGAGAAGCTGGACCTGGCCGTGGCAGAGGCGCTGTCGGGCGCCGGGCTGACGCTGTCCGAGGTCGACGCCGTGGCGGTGACCGCGGGGCCGGGGCTGATCGGCGGCGTGCTCTCGGGGGTGATGTGCGCCAAGGGGCTGGCGGCGGGCGCGGGCAAGCCGCTTGTCGGGGTGAACCACCTCGCGGGCCATGCGCTGACGCCGCGGCTGACCGACGATCTGGCCTATCCTTACCTGATGCTGCTGATCTCGGGCGGGCATTGCCAGTTCCTGGTGGTGCGCGGGCCCGAGGACTTCCGCCGCCTGGGCGGCACCATCGACGACGCCCCGGGCGAGGCCTTCGACAAGACCGCGCGGCTTCTGGGCCTGCCGCAGCCCGGCGGGCCCTCGGTGGAAAAGGCCGCCCGCGCGGGCGATCCCAAGCGCTTTGCCTTCCCGCGCCCGCTGCTCGACCGGCCGGGCTGCGACATGAGCTTTTCCGGCCTGAAGACCGCGCTTCTGCGCCAGCGCGACGCGCTTGTCGCCGAGAAGGGCGGGCTGACCGAGGGCGACCGCGCCGATCTTTGCGCGGGCTTCCAGGCCGCGCTGCGCGACGTCCTGGCCGAGAAGACCCGCCGGGCCATCGCCGCCTACCTCGAAGAGGCGCCCGCGGCCCCCGCCTTTGCCATCGCGGGGGGCGTGGCGGCCAATGGCGCGATCCGCGGCGCGCTCGAGGCGATCTGCGCCGAGGCCGGGCTGCGTTTCACCGCCCCGCCCCTGGCGCTTTGCACCGACAATGCCGCGATGATCGCCTGGGCCGGGCAGGAGATGTTCGCCGCCGGGGCGCGCTCGGGCATGGACCTGGCCGCCCGCCCGCGCTGGCCGCTCGATGCCGCCTCGGCGCCGCTGATCGGCGGTGGCCGCAAGGGCGCCAAGGCCTGAGACCTTTGCAAGGAGAGGAGAAAGACATGCTCGTAGCCCTGACCGCCCGGGACAAGCCCGGCGCCCTGGAGATCCGCAAGGCCAACCGCGACGCGCATCTGGCCTATATCGAGGACACCGGCGTGGTGACCCAGGCCGGGCCGCTGATCGTCGACGGCGAGATGGCCGGCTCGCTGGTGATCCTGGAGGTCGCCGACATGGCGGCCGCCGAAGCCTGGGCCGAGAACGACCCCTACGCCAAGGCCGGGCTTTTCGCCTCGGTCGAGCTGGTGGAATGGAAGAAGGTGATCGGCTGATGCGCTATTGGCTGTTCAAGTCGGAGCCCTCGACCTGGTCCTGGGACGACCAGGTCGCCAAGGGCGCCGAGGGCGAGGAATGGGATGGCGTGCGCAACTACCAGGCGCGCAACTTCATGCGCGAGATGGCGCTGGGCGACCGCGGCTTCTTCTACCATTCCCAGAAGGAGAAGGCCGTGGTCGGCACCGTCGAGGTGATCGCCACCTCGCATCCCGACAGCACCACCGAGGACGCGCGCTGGGACTGCGTGGACATCAAGGCGCTTGCGCCGCTGACGACGCCGGTGACGCTGGAGATGATCAAGGAGGACCCGGCGCTCTCCGAGATGGTGCTGGTGAAGAACTCGCGGCTCTCGGTGCAGCCGGTGAGCGGTGAGGAATGGGCGCGGATCTGCGCGCTGGGCGGGGTCGAGGGCTGAGGGGAGGCGGGGTCCGGTTGTTGGGTCGGCGTTTCCTGCACGCGGGTAGAGCGAATGCCCGAGGCGGAGCTGACCGCGCCTTGAGCGAACACCTTTGTCCGTCCTTCGCATGCCAGTGCTCGGCTTCACGCGCGACCTGACCCATCCAAGCGCCCCTCTTGCGCCCGAATAGCACCGAAGGTGCCGGGCGCGCGCCGGACCGGCCCGATGGGCCGGCGCTCCTTGGGATGGCGTGCCTAGCCTACAGCGAGCAATGACCTTGCCGGGATAAAGCGCTTAGCTTGGAGGTCGGAAGCGCCGGCCCCCGGTCCGGCGCGCGCCCTTTGTTTCGACCGAGGGTCTCTTGCAGTCGCACGTCTTTCGTTCGGAAGCGCCCGAATACCGACCATGTTCTGCTGAGACGGGTTGAGAGCTGCCGAACCGAACCGCGGATCTTGCGCGAAGCCCTTCGTGACACCCACCGCTAGCACTCTCTCGGAACTCACGGAGACAAGCCCCCCCCACCATCCGGCCAAATCCCCCGGTGGGCGGTTGGGTCCGACGGCGCCGTCGGACCCGGTCCCCGAAGCGCCCGCTTCCGCGGCGCCTGGCCGGTGGTCCCCAATCGCCGCCGACAGATAAACGTTACACCGGTATACCGGCGAACCGCAAAGCCTAAGACCTCAAAATTTTCGATATATTTTAATGGTTTGGTGGGGTATCGCAGAGGCACACCGGCCCCTCCGGCCCTGCATCGCGCGGGCCCGTAGCGCATCCTTGCCTATCCCTGTCTTGGAAAGCCCTGCTCCGGGTGTGGTTTGGGTCCGGCGTATTCGCCGGACCCGATCCCCTGCGCTCCCACACGCCCCCGGATGTCGGGTCGGCGCCGGCCCCCTACTGCCGGCGACATGTCCTAGATACACCGGTATACCGGTCGCCTGCAAAAGATAAGCGCCTCAAATTCGAGGCGCTTTCTCCTGATTCCACGGCTTAAACCCGCGCCTGTCCACAGGCCCGCGAGACGCCCCAAGGGCCCCCGCGCAGCCCGGCCTCAGGCGTAGGCCTGTTCCCGGCCGAAGTGCTTGGTCAGCAGGTAGTAGAAGACCGCGCGATACTTGTTGCGCTCGGACCGGCCGTAGGTCTCGACCGCCGCGTCGATCCCGGCCATCAGATCCGCGCTCTCGGGCAGGCCGAGCTTCTTCATCAGGAAGTTGCGCTTGATGGTCTCGAGCTCCTCGGGGTCCGAGGCCGCCACGGTCGAGGCGTCGTCGTTGTAGATCGCCGGGCCGCAGCCGATGGTGACCTTGGTCAAAAGGTCCATGTCCGGCTGCATGCCGCATTTGCCGCGCAGGTCCTCGGCGTATTTCTCGATCAACTCGTCACGTTTTCCCATGGTATCGCTCCTCCACTGTCCCATGTCCGCGCCGTCACGGGGGCGCGATGCGGAAACGCTATGCGCGGGTCATGCGCGCGCTCAAGAAAAAACGCCCCGCGGCGGAACCGCGGGGCGTCGGGACGGGCAGGGCACGAGAGGGGAGCCGGCCCTGCCGGTCATCCGCGCGAGATCAGTTGTTCTGGGTCTCGCCGTCCTCATCCATGGAGCTGTCGCTCTCCATCTCGGTCTCGCCGCCGGCTTCGGCTTCGGCCTCTGCCTCGGCGCCCATGTCGGTCTCTGCTTCGGCTTCGGCCTCGGCTTCCGCCGCGCCGTCGCTCTCGGTTTCGGAGGCCGCACCGTCGTCCATGCCGGCCTCGGTGTCGGCCGAGCCGCCCATCGAGGTGCCGCTGGTGGCCGAAGCGCCAGCCTCGGCGTCATCCGACAGAAGTTCCGCCAGGGCCATGTCTTCCGGCAGGCCGGTCACGCCGGTCTCGTCGAACTCCGGGCGTTCCTTCAGCTCTTCCTTGGTCGAGGCCAGGATCAGCACCTGCTGCTCGGCGTCGAACTCGAAGTCACCGATCGGCAGGGCCACGGTGTATTCGCCAAGGCCCAGGAAACCGCCGATGCCGATCACCGCCTCGAGGCCGTTCGGCCCGTCGATCAGGTAGTCGATCTCGCCGATGTTCTCGCCCTCGGTGCTTTGCACCGGCAGGCCGATCATGTCGCCCACGGTCATCTCCTCGAGCGACTGCGGCGGGGTTTCCTCGGCCATCTCGGTCTCGGCTTCCGCGCCGGCCTCACCGGACATGCCGGTCTCGCCGGTGGTGCCCAGCTCGGCGCCGGTGCCGCCGGCCTGGCCTTCGGTGGCGCTCATCTCGCCGCCTTCGGTCTGCGCCTGGGCGTCCGTGCTGGAGTCCTGGGCATAGGCCGCCCCGCCGGCGAAAAGGGCTGCGGTTGCGGCGCTCATCATGAGGGTCTTCAGGGTCATTGCTGTCGTGCCTCCTTGGTCACGGTTGCTATGCCCCCAGAACAGCGACGCCCCGTCCAAGGTTTCGGACGGGGCGCGGCAGGTGGTCGCAGGATTTGCGGGATTTGGCCGACGGCTGGGCAGGTTCCCGCCCAGAGCCGGAAAATCGCCGCGTCAGTAGCGGTAATGCTCGGGTTTGAAGGGCCCTTCGGGCGTCACGCCGATATAGGAAGCCTGGTCGGGGCTGAGCTGCGTCAGCTTCACGCCGATCCGGCCGAGGTGCAGCCGCGCGACTTTTTCGTCGAGATGCTTGGGCAGGATGTAGACCTGGTTCTCGTAGTCATCGCCGTTCTTCCAGAGCTCGATCTGCGCCAGCACCTGGTTGGTGAAGGAGGCCGACATCACGAAGGACGGATGGCCCGTGGCGTTGCCGAGGTTCAGAAGGCGCCCCTCAGAGAGGAGGATGATGCGCGAGCCCGAGGGCATCTCGATCATGTCCACCTGGTCCTTGATGTTGGTCCACTTGTGGTTCTTCAGGTTGGCGACCTGGATCTCGTTGTCGAAGTGGCCGATGTTGCCGACGATCGCCATGTCCTTCATCTCGCGCATGTGCTCGATGCGGATGACGTCCTTGTTGCCGGTGGTGGTGATGAAGATGTCCGCTGACTGCACCACCTCTTCGAGAAGCACCACCTCGAAGCCGTCCATGGCCGCCTGCAGGGCGCAGATCGGGTCGGCCTCGGTGACCTTCACCCGCGCGCCGGCCCCGGCGAGCGAGGCGGCCGAGCCCTTGCCCACGTCGCCGTACCCGCAGACCACGGCAACCTTGCCGGCCATCATCGTGTCGGTGGCGCGGCGGATGCCGTCGACCAGGCTTTCCTTGCAGCCGTACTTGTTGTCGAACTTCGACTTGGTGACGCTGTCGTTCACGTTGATCGCCGGGAAGGGCAGCTGCTTGTCGCGCATCAGCTGGTAGAGGCGGTTCACGCCGGTGGTGGTCTCTTCCGAGACGCCGCGGATCTGGTCGCGGACCTTGGTGAACCAGCCCGGGCTTTGGGCCATGCGCTTCTTGATCTGGGCGAAGACCACCTCTTCTTCCTCGGAGGTCGGCGCGGCGATCAGCTCGCTCTCGCCGGCCTCGACGCGGGCGCCGAGCAGCACGTAGAGCGTCGCATCCCCGCCGTCGTCGAGGATCATGTTCGGCCCGTCCTCGAACTGGAAGGAGCGGTCGAGGTAATCCCAGTGCTCCTCGAGCGTCTGGCCCTTGATCGCGAAGACCGGGGTGCCGCCCTTGGCGATGGCCGCCGCGGCGTGGTCCTGGGTCGAGAAGATGTTGCAGGAGGCCCAGCGCACATCCGCGCCCAGCGCCACCAGCGTCTCGATCAGCACGGCGGTCTGAATGGTCATATGCAGCGAGCCGACGATGCGCGCGCCGTTGAGCGGCTGGCTCTCGCCGAACTCCTCGCGGCAGGCCATGAGGCCCGGCATTTCCGTCTCGGCGATGTCGAGTTCCTTGCGCCCGTACTCCGCGAGCGCGATGTCCTTCACGATGTAGTCGTCAGCCATCTTCCGTTCCTGCAAGAAATTCCTTTGCAGGGCAGATAGCACCTCGGCCGTATCCGGACAATCGCGCCGGGGTCGGTCAGCTTGCCACGCCGGGTTCCGGCGCGATGGTGGTCCAGAAGCGGCCCGCCGAGACCACGCAGCTCAGCCCGTTGGGGTTGGTGATGAAGATCGTGAAACTGCCGGTCTCCGGCGAGGACCAGATCTCGATCATGCTGGTGGGGGATTGCAGGCCGTTGCCGACCATGACCTCGGAATGGGTCTCTTCAAGCGCCTCGACCAGGTGGTCGCGGGGCATGCAGGGGGCGCTTTGCGCCCAGGCGGGCGGGGCCAGCGCTGCGGCGCCAAGCACGAAACCCGCGGTGAAGATACGTTTGAACATGTCGCTCTCCTAAGGTTGAAACCCAAGGGGCGGCGGCCCCTGTGGGTCAGGGGTGTGCCTTATATATGGGTGCTGCGGGGCTCACATACGAGATACGCTTTCGCGACGTGGCGTGTGCCGCTGCATCCCGTTATGAGGGCCGCGAGGCCGAAAAACCCCGCGAGTCGCCGAAAAGGAGAGGTCATGCCGCCCAAACAACCGCGCGCCTGGCAACGGATGCTGTCCGGGCGCCGTCTCGACCTTCTGGACCCGACGCCGGTCGACATCGAGATCGAGGACATCGCCCATGGCCTGGCCTTCGTGGCGCGCTGGAACGGCCAGACGCGGGGCGATTTCCCCTATTCGGTGGCCGAACATTCGCTTTTGGTCGAGGCGCTCTTCGGGCGGATGTATCCCCGCGCCTCGGTGGCCGACCGGCTGACCGCGCTGCTGCACGATGCGCCGGAATACGTGATCGGGGACATGATCTCGCCGGTGAAGACGGCGGTGGGGCCGGATTACGGCAAGCTCGACGACCGGCTCGCGGTGGCGATTCACGTGCGCTTCGGGCTCCCGGCGGTGCCCACCAAGGCGCTGAAGAAGCGCATCAAGGCGGCCGACAAGGTCTCGGCCTGGATGGAGGCGACCGAGATCGCGGGATTTGCCGTGGCCGAGGCCGACCGCTTCTTCGGCCGTCCCGCGCCCGAGCTGATCGACGGCTTGCGCATCGCGCCGCGCCCGCCGGTCGAGGTGCGCGCCGAGTTCACCCAGCGCCACGCGGACCTTCTGGCGGCGCTCTAGGCGTTGATGCGGCTCAGGCCGGGGCCGGGACGCCGCGCGGGCGGGTGCGGATGAAGAGCGTGACGATGATCGCGATGTTCATCAGGTTCCAGGCGATGCCGTTCCAGAAGGCCAGCGCGTAGGAGCCGGTCGCGTCGTAGATCACCCCCGAGAGCCAGCCGCCGAAGGCCATGCCGATCAGCGTCATCAGGATCACGAAGCCTGTGCGCGCCCCGGCCTCGCGGGCGGGCAGGTATTCCCGCACGATCACCGCGTAGGAGGGCACGATGCCGCCCTGGCTCAGCCCGAAGATCAGGCTGACGGCGTAGAGCGAGGTCAGCCCGCCCGCCGGCAGGTAGAGGATCAGCGCCAGGCACTGCAGGACCGAGCCCAGGAGCAGCGTGCGCACCCCGCCCAGCCGGTCGGCCAGCGCCCCCGAGACGATCCGCGAGGCGACCCCGCCCAGGAGCATCAGCGCCAGCATCTCCTTGCCGACCGCCGCGCCGAAGCCGAGGTCGACGCAAAGCGCCACGATATGCACCTGCGGCATCGACATGGCGACGCAGCAGCCGATGCCCGCCACCGCCAGCGCCCATTGCAGCTTGCGGGGTGAGAGGCCGGTGGCGCTGGCCCTTGCGCTCGCCTCGGCCTCGGCGCGGGCCAGTGCGGCCTGGGGCACGCGGGGCCGGAGCGCCAGGCTCACCGGCAGGAGCACCAAAAGGGAGGCCACGCCCAAGGCGCCGTAGTCCCAGCGCCAGCCCGCGTCGCCGCCCAGCCAGTCCAGCGCCACCGGCCAGAAGGCCCCGGCCAGGTAGTTGCCCGAGGCGGTGACCGCGACCGCCAGCCCGCGCCGGCGCAGGAACCACTGCGAGATGTCGGCGATCAGCGGCGCGAAACAGGCGCCGGTGCCGAAGCCGATGGCGAATTGCACCGCGCAGAGGAACAGGATCGACGGCGAGAGCGCCGCCAGCCCGTATCCGCCCGCAAGCCCCAGGCCCACCACGGCCAGCACCCGCGCCATGCCGTAGCGGTCGACCCAGCGCCCGATCAGGAAGTTGCCCGCGCCGAATCCCAGCATGGTCAGCGCGTAGGGCAGCGAGGCCATGGCCCGGCTGGCCTCGAACTCGGCGGCGATCTCGGGCAGGGCGGAGATCACCGCCCACATGCCGACATTGCCGGTCACCGCCGCCAGGAGCGTGACCGCCAGCCGCATCCAGCTTTGTCGTGAGTCGAGACCGTCGGAGCTATGCATGGCCCAAGGCTTAGCCCTGCCCGGAGGCGAGGCCCAGCGCGAAATCGCGCGGCTTTCCATTCCCCGATCTTCGCGGCACAGTCGCGCCATGACCCGCCTCGACCAGCGCGATATCGAGATCCTGCGCGTCCTCGCCGCCGAGGGCCGGATCACCAAGGCCGAGCTCGCGCAGCGGGTCGGCCTGTCGCCGACGCCCGCCTGGGAGCGGCTGAAGAAGCTCGAGAAGGCCGGGGTGATCGAGGGTTACGGCGCGCGCATCGCCTACAAGGCCTTCGGGCCGCATGTGACGGTCTTCGTGGCCTGCGAGCTCGACGGCCACCGGGCCGAGGATTTCCGCGCCTTCGAGACCGCGCTCAAGGCCCAGGACGAGGTGACCTGGGCCTGGGCGCTGGGCGGCGGCTTCGACTACCTGATCCAGGTGGTGACCCGCGACATCGACAGCTACCAGCGGCTGATCGACCGGCTCCTGGCCGAGAAGATCGGGCTGGCGCGCTATTACACCTACATCGTCACCAAGCCGATCAAGGGCAGCCCGGGGCTGCCGCTGGCGCTTCTGGAAGGGCGCTAGGGGCGGGGTCTTTGCGGCGGGGCTCGCGGGGACCGAGTCGCCTGCCGTCCGCGGGCTGGGTCGCCCGCGCAGTACCCGGACCAGAGGGTTCCTCTGGCAAATCCCCCCGCAGCCAGAGGATCGGACTGTTTGGATGGTGAACTTTGGTCCCCTCCTCTGGCGGCGGGCGCCTAGCCTGAGGGCATCGCGTCGCTCTGTCCCGAGGAGATGGCCCATGAGCATTCACCGAACCTTTCCGAAATCGCCCTTGAGCGCGCTCAAGGATGCGCGGCTGGTGCGCAGCTTTTCCTATGTCGACGGCAAGTGGCGCAGCGCCGAGAGCGGCGCGGCCATCGCCGTCACAAATCCCGCGGACGGCGAGTGGCTGGGCGAGGTCTCGGCGCTCTCGGGCGACGAGGCCCGCGCCGCGGTGGATGCCGCCGACGCCGCCTTCGCCACCTGGTCCGAGACCCTGCCGCAGGAACGCGCGCGGCTTTTGCGGCGCTGGTACGAGCTGATGCTCGAGCACCAGGACGACCTGGCGCTCTTGATGACGCTCGAGCAGGGCAAACCCTATTCCGAGGCGCTGGGCGAGATCGCCTATGCCGCCGATTTCATCGAATTCTACGCCGAAGAGACCCGCCGCCCGAACATCGAAGGCGTGACCTCGCATCTGCCCGACGCCGAGGTCGAGCTCTGGCGCGAGCCGATGGGCGTGGCCGCGCTGATCACGCCCTGGAACTTCCCCTCGGCCATGCTGACCCGCAAGGCGGCGGCGGCGCTGGCCTCGGGCTGCACCGTGGTCGCGCATCCCTCGGCCGAGACGCCCTTCTCCGCGCTGGCGCTGGCCGAACTGGCCGAACGCGCGGGCTTCCCGCCGGGCGTCTTCAACGTCATCACCGGCGAGGCCCCCGAGGTGGTCGGCCCCTGGACCGAAGACCCCCGCGTGCGGGTCCTGTCCTTCACCGGCTCGACCGAGGTCGGGCGGCTGCTCTACCGCCAGTGCGCGGGCACGGTGAAATCGCTGATCATGGAGCTGGGCGGCCACGCGCCGGTCATCGTCTTCAAGGGCGCCGACCTCGACCAGGCGGTGACCGAGACGATCAAGGCGAAGTTCGCCACCTCCGGGCAGGATTGCCTCGGCGCCAACCGGATCTTCATCGAGCGGCCGATCTACGAGGATTTCGTGGCCCGCTTCACCAAGGCGACCGAGGCGCTGAGCGTGGCGCGCGGGCTCGACGATGCCGACATCGGCCCTCTGATGAACGAGAAGGCGGTTCAGAAGCAGGAGGCCCATGTGGCCGACGCGCTGAAGAAAGGCGCGGTGCTGAAATGCGGCGGCGCCCGGCGCGAGGACCTCGGCCCGCTTTTCTACGCGCCGACGGTTCTGGCCGATGTGCCCGAAAGCGCCGACATTCTGGCTGAGGAGACCTTCGGCCCGGTCGCGGCGCTGGTGCCCTTCGACACCGAGGAAGAGGTCGTCGCCCGCGCCAATGCCACCGAATACGGGCTGGTGGCCTATGTGCACAGCCAGGACCCCCGGCGCATCTACCGGGTCAGCCGCAAGCTGCAGTTCGGCATGGTCGCGGTGAACCGCACCAAGGTCACCGGCGCGCCGATCCCCTTCGGGGGCATGAAACAATCGGGCCTCGGCCGCGAAGGGGCGCGCCAGGGCTTGGAGGCCTTCACCGAAATCAAATACGTGTGCCGCGACTGGGCGTGAGGCCCGGCGCGATCAGGAATAAGGACGAGTTCTGATGCTGAGAAACGACATGCTGGAACAGTGGGACCGGGACAATTTCTTCCATCCCTCCACCCATCTGGCCGAATTCGCGCGGGGCAATGCACCGCATCGGGTGATCACCGGCGGGCAGGGCTGCCACATCGAGGATCGTGACGGCAACCGCCTGCTCGACGCCTTCGCGGGGCTCTACTGCGTGAACGTGGGCTACGGCCGCCAAGACATCGCTGAGGCGATCGCCGACCAGGCCCGCGAGCTGGCCTATTACCACGCCTATGTCGGCCATGGCACCGAGGCCTCGATCACCCTGTCGAAGATGATCCTCGACCGCGCGCCGGACCATATGTCCAAGGTCTATTTCGGCCTCTCCGGCTCGGACGCGAACGAGACCAACGTCAAGCTGATCTGGTATTACAACAACATCCTCGGGCGGCCCGAGAAGAAGAAGATCATCTCGCGCTGGCGCGGCTACCACGGTTCTGGGCTGGTCACCGGCTCGCTGACCGGGCTCGAGCTCTTCCACAAGAAGTTCGACCTGCCGCTGGCCCAGGTGATCCACACCGAGGCGCCCTATTACTACCGCCGCCCCGACCTCGCGATGAGCGAAGAGCAGTTCACCGCCCATTGCGTGGCCGAGCTCGAGGCGCTGATCGAGGCCGAGGGCGCCGACACGATCGCCGCCTTCATCGGCGAGCCGGTCCTGGGCACCGGCGGCATCGTGCCGCCGCCCGCCGGCTACTGGGAGGCGATCCAGGAGGTGCTGGCCCGCCACGACATCCTGCTGGTCGCCGACGAGGTGGTCACCGGCTTCGGGCGGCTCGGCACGATGTTTGGCTCCGAGCACTACGGGCTGAAGCCCGACCTGATCACCATCGCCAAGGGGCTGACCTCGGCCTATGCGCCGCTCTCGGGCTCGATCGTCTCGGACAAGATGTGGAAGGTGCTGGAGCAGGGCACCGACGAGAACGGGCCGATCGGCCACGGCTGGACCTATTCGGCCCATCCCATCGGCGCCGCCGCCGGGGTCGCCAACCTCAAGCTGATCGACGAGCTGGACCTTGTCGGCAACGCCGGGCGCAACGGCGCCTATCTCAACAAGGTGATGACCGAGGCGCTGGGCGATAACGCGAATGTCGGCGAGGTCCGCGGCGAGGGCATGCTCTGTGCCGTGGAACTGGTCGAGGACCGCGACAGCCGGACCTTCTTCGAGGCCGGGCGCAAGGTCGGCCCCTCGGTCGCCGCGGCGCTGCTCGAGGAAGGGGTGATCGGCCGGGCCATGCCGCAGGGCGACATCATAGGCTTCGCGCCGCCCTTCTGCCTGACCGAGGCGGAGGCCGACGAGATCGCCGGCAAGACCGCCAAGGCCCTGGCCAAGGTGCTGGGCTAACCCCCGGCCATGAGACCCGGAACCGGGCGGCGGCTCAGCCCGTCGCCCGGTCCTTTAGCGCCGCCGCGGCGTCCTGCATGAAGGTCTCGAGCAGGTCGATCTGCGGCTCGTCCAGCTTCAGCCCCAGCTTGGTGCGCCGCCAGACCACGTCCTCGGCGGTCTCGGCGTATTCCTTCTCCATCAGCCACATGACCTCGGCCTCGGTCAGGGTCGCGCCGAAGGGCGTGCCGAGGTCGGCCTCGGTCTTGGCCTCGCCCAGGATCTGCCAGGCCTCGGTGCCGTAATGGCGGATCATCCGCTCGGCCCATTTCGGCCCGAGGAAGGGATACTCCTCGGCGAGCTTCTCGATCCTGCCGCGGGTCTCGACCACCTTGAAGTCGCCGCCGGGCAGCGTCGCGCCCGCCGTCCAGGGGCCCTTGGCCGCGTCGAAATACGGCACGATCTTCTCGAGCGCGTGTTCGGCCAGCCGCCGGTAGGTGGTGATCTTGCCGCCGAAGATGTTCAGAAGCGGCGCCCCGCCGGCCTCGTCGAGCTTCAGCGTGTAGTCCCGGGTCGCCGCCGTCGCGCTTTTCGCGCCGTCGTCATAGAGCGGCCGCACGCCGGAATAGGTCCAGACCACGTCCTCGGGTGTCACCGGCGTCTCGAAGTATTCCGAAGCGAAATTGCACAGGTACTGCATTTCTTCCTCGGTGCATTCGGGCTTCTTGTCGGGGTCTTCCTGCTCGCTGTCGGTGGTGCCGATCAGGGTGAAATCCTGCTCGTAGGGGATCGCGAAGATGATCCGCCCGTCGCGGCCCTGGAAGAAGTAGCACTTGTCGTGATCGTAGAGCTTGCGGGTCACGATATGGCTGCCGCGCACCAGCCGCACGCCCTCGGTGGAGTTGCTGCGCACCTTGGTGCGGATGATGTCGCCGACCCAGGGGCCGCCGGCGTTGACCAGCATCCGCGCGTGGATCACCCGCTCGGCGCCCGAGCGGCGGTTCTGCAGCGTCACCGCCCAGAGGTCGCCCTCGCGCTTGGCCTCGACCACTTTCGTGCGGGTCAGGATGTCGGCGCCGCGGGCCTGGGCGTCGCGGGCGTTCAGCACCACCAGCCGCGAATCCTGCACCCAGGCGTCGGAATACTCATAGGCGTGCTGGAACTTGTCCTTGAGCGGCTTGCCTTCGACGCTGCGCTTGAGGTCGAGCGTCTTGGTCCCGGGCAGGATCTCGCGGCCGCCGAGGTTGTCATACATGAAGAGCCCCAGCCGGATCAGCCAGCCCGGCCGCCGGCCCTTCATCCAGGGCATCACGGTGTTCAGAAGACGCGAGGTCGGCGTCGAATTGTCGAAGCGCATAGACTTGTGGAAGGGCAGCACGAAGCGCATCGGCCAGGCGATATGCGGCATGGCGCGCAGCAGTGTCTCGCGTTCGATCAGGCTTTCGCGCACCAGCCGCACCTCGAAATACTCGAGGTAGCGCAGCCCGCCGTGAAACAGCTTGGTCGACGCCGAGGAGGTGGCCGAGGCCAGGTCGTTCATTTCGGCCAGGGCGACCGACAACCCCCGGCCCGCGGCGTCGCGGGCGATGCCGCAGCCGTTGATGCCGCCGCCGATCACGAAGAGGTCGTAGCTGTCCTGGTTCGGTTCCGTCCGGTCGTTCATCGCGTCCCCCGGGTCTGATCCAAGTCCTGCGCTGTCGCTCTACCGCAACCTAGGGCCAGAATCGAAGGGGCAATCCTTCCCAAAGCCGAACTTTGGCCCGCGGGCGGGGGTGATCTGCCTGCCAAGGCGGCAGGGCGCGGCTTCGTGCAATCCCGGGTCTGCGCGAAAAGCGCGGGGCGGGGTGAAACCCGGGGCGGCGATCTGACGTGGCTATCCATGTTCAACGACGCGGGCCGGCAAGGTCCGCCGCAGACACATGGAGATGAAGATGAAAACGCTGATGCTGAGCACCGCCTTCTGCGCCACCGCCTCGCTGGCCATGGCCGCCGCCCACGCCATGGCGCCGGGCGTCGAGGCCTCCGACCAGGCCGTCGAGAACGGCATGGTCACCGCCGCCAAGGTGATCGCCCCCGAGACCGGCTGGCTGGTCGTGCACCGCACCGACGCCGAGATGGCGCCCGGCCCGGTGGTCGGCCATGCCGCGCTCGAGGAGGGCGAGAACATGGAGGTCTCCGCCGAGCTGACCGAAGAGGTCGCGGCGGGCGACATGCTGATGCTCATGGTGCATTCCGAGGCCGGCGGCACCGAAGAGGGCGTCTTCGAATACACCCTCGGCGCCACCGAGGACGGCCCGATCCGGGTCGACGGCGAGCTGGTGATGACCACGATCACCGTGCAGTAAAGCGGTCAGGGACGCGCGCCGGCGACAGCTCTCCTGTAGTAAGGCCGTCGGCGTGTCTGGCCGTCCCGCCTCCCGCGGCCCCTGACCCACGGGCGGCGGGGCGGCCAACAGCTTTCGGGGCGCTCGGGCTTTTTGGACCGGGCGCCCCGAGGTGTTTTGGAGTTGGGGTTTCCCGGTCGGACGCCCCGGGCGTTCGGGGGTCGTCCTGTCTTTCCCGCGGTCTCTGGTGGGCGCTGGTGGGTCCGTCAGGTTAAGCGGCCGTCAGGCAGCGCAGCTATGAGACCCGGCACCTACCAGACCGAACACATGTCGACACAGCACCTGCCAAGCAAAGCGCGGACCCTCGGCCCGCACCTTTCTCTCACCCATTCTTCCCGTCAGGCCCGGTTCAGCCCTTCAGGCGGCGGTCCCGCGCGGCCAGGAGCTTCAGCCGCAGCGCGTTCAGCTGGATGAAGCCCGCCGCGTCCTTCTGGTCGTAGGCGCCGGCGTCGTCCTCGAAGGTCACATGCGCCTCGGAATAGAGCGAATGCTCCGACCAGCGGCCGACGGAGCGCGCCAGGCCCTTGTAGAGCTTCAGCCGCACGGTGCCGGTCACATGCGCCTGGCTGCGGTCGATCGCGGCCTGCAGCATCTCGCGCTCGGGCGAGAACCAGAAGCCGTTGTAGATCAGCTCCGCGTAGCGCGGCATCAGCTCGTCCTTCAGATGCGCCGCGCCGCGGTCGAGGGTGATCTGCTCGATGCCGCGATGCGCCTCGAGCAGGATGGTGCCGCCCGGCGTCTCGTAGATGCCGCGCGATTTCATCCCGACGAAGCGGCCTTCGACCAGGTCGAGCCGGCCGATGCCGTGCCGGTGCCCGTAGTCGTTGAGCGCGGTCAGCAGCGTCGCGGGCGACATCGCCTCGCCGTTGATCGCCACCGGGTCGCCCTTCTCGAAGGTGACCTCGATGAACTCGGGCGTGTCGGGCGCATCCTCGGGGTTCACCGTGCGCTGGTAGACGTAATCGGGCGCATCCTCGGCGGGATCCTCCAGCACTTTGCCCTCGGAGGAGGTGTGCAGCAGGTTCGCGTCGACGCTGAAGGGCGCCTCGCCGCGCTTGTCCTTGGCGATCGGGATCTGGTTTTCCTCGGCGAAGGCCAGGAGCTTCGTGCGCGAGGTCAGGTCCCATTCGCGCCAGGGCGCGATGACCTTGATGTCGGGGTTCAGCGCATAGGCCGCCAGCTCGAAGCGCACCTGGTCGTTGCCCTTGCCGGTCGCGCCATGGGCCACGGCATCTGCGCCGGTTTCCTGGGCGATCTCCACCAGCCGCTTGGAGATCAGCGGCCGCGCGATCGAGGTGCCCAGGAGGTAGAGCCCCTCGTAGACCGCGTTGGCGCGGAACATCGGGAAGACGAAATCGCGGACGAACTCCTCGCGAATGTCCTCGATGTAGATATTGGCCGGATCGATGCCCAGCAGCTCCGCCTTCTTGCGCGCGGGGTCGAGTTCTTCGCCCTGGCCCAGGTCGGCGGTGAAGGTCACCACCTCGCAGCCGTATTCGGTCTGCAGCCACTTCAGGATGATCGACGTGTCCAGACCCCCGGAATAGGCCAGAACGACTTTCTTGGGCGCGGACATGCTCAGGTCTCCTGCTTGCGGCCGCGGCGCGCGCGGGGCGCTGCGGGCGGGATTGCGATCTTCGCCGGGGCGCTTACCGGGTTTCGCCGCGCCCGGCAAGCTTTGCGCCTAGGCGGCGGGGCTGCCGCGTGCTAGCCCAAGGGGCGGGAAAGAGACGGAGTTTGGCCCATGAAGTCCTGGCGGATCCTGTCGCATTCGATCCGGCTCGTCTGGCGCAACCGCGTCGACGCGCTGAAGATCTCGGCGCTGCTCTACGGGTTGGTGGCCCTGGCGCAGCTGACCCTCGCGCCCGAACCCGCGATGATGCAGATGCCCGAGGGCGGCATGATGCCCATGCCCGAAGGCGAGATGCCCGGCCCGCCCGCCAACTTCGGCCTTTATGGGCTGATGGTCGTGCTGAACCTCGTGGTGTCGATCTGGATCGCGGTTGCCTGGCATCGCTACGTCCTTCTCGAGGAATATCCCGCGGGCTGGCTCACCGCCGTGCCGGTCGACCGCGCGGCGCTGTATTTCGCCCTGACGCTGATGATCGGCCTCGCGGTGAGCTTCTCCATTGGCTTGCCGGTGTTGCTTCTTTCGGCCATTGCGCCGCCGCTTTTGATCCTGGCGATTCCGCTGGGCATCGGGGCCTCCATCGCGCTCTTCTTTCGGCTGGGCCCGATCCTGCCCGCCATGGCGGTGGGTCAGCCGCTCGGCATCCGCGAGGCGCTCGAGGCCACCCGCGGCACCGCCGGCACGGCGCTCGCCATGGCCGGGTTGGGTGTCCTTCTGATGTTCGCGCTGCTGATCCCGCTGGCCCTGATCAACGCCGTGCTGCCCGCGCTGGGCCTCGTGGCGCAGATCGCCGCCAATTGGTTCGTGACCCTGGTCTCGGTCTCGGTACTGACGACCCTGCACGGGCATTACATCGAGGGCCGTCCGATCGACTGACGCTCGCGGGGCCGGGCCTTGCCGGGCCGCGGGCTTCACCCGACCCGCCGAGACCTGCGCCGCCGGCCGCGCCTCACCTGCTGAAACAGGAGCACCATGACCGACTTTCGCCAGATCGCCCGCGCTGCCGCCGAGGAGATGCGCAGCGTCTTTCCCGAGACGCCGCTTCTGCGCAACGCCCATCTGTCCGAGATCTACGGCGCCGACATCTGGCTGAAACGCGAGGATCTCTCGCCCGTGCGCTCCTACAAGCTGCGCGGCGCCTTCAACGCCATGCGCAAGCGCCCCGACCAGGCGCTCTTCGTCGCCGCCTCGGCCGGCAATCACGCCCAGGGCGTCGCCTTCATGTGCCGCCAGTTCGGCAAGTCCGGGGTGATCTTCATGCCGGTCACCACCCCGCAACAGAAAATCCAGAAAACCCGGATGTTCGGCGGGGACGCCATCGAGATCCGCCTGATCGGGGACTATTTCGACGAATGCCTCGAGGCCGCCCAGGCCTTCTGCGCCGAAGCCGGCGGTCACTTCCTGTCGCCCTTCGACGACGAGGACGTGATCGAGGGCCAGGCCAGCGTCGCCGCCGAGATCGAGGCCGAGCTGGGCCGCGCGCCCGATCATATCGTCGTTCCTGTGGGCGGCGGCGGGTTGTCCGCCGGAATGGTCGAATATTTCGGCAATGGCCCCGGCTGGACCTTCGTCGAGCCCTCCGGCGGTGCCTGCCTGACCGCCGCGCTGCGCGCCGGAGAGCCCGTCGCCCTGCCGCAGGTCAACACCTTTGCCGATGGTGCCGCCGTGGCGAAGATCGGCGCCCGGCCCTTTGCCCGGCTGAAGGGCGTGGGCCTCGCCAACACGCTGACCATCCCCGAGGACCGGCTCTGCACCACGATCCTCGAAATGCTGAACGTCGAGGGCATCGTGCTGGAGCCCGCCGGCGCCCTGGCCATCGACGCGCTCAAGGACCTGGGCGGGTCGATCTGTGGAAAGACGGTGGTTTGTCTCGCGACCGGGGGCAACTTCGACTTCGAGCGTCTTCCCGAGGTCAAGGAGCGGGCGCAGCGGTTTTCCGGCGTTAAGAAGTATTTCATCTTGCGTCTGCCTCAGCGCCCTGGCGCCTTGAAGGATTTCCTTACCACGCTCGGCCCCGAGGACGACATCGCGCGGTTCGAGTACCTGAAGAAATCCGCGCGGAACTTCGGGTCGGTCCTGATCGGGATCGAGACCACGCAGGCGGACAACTTCGATCGACTCTTCGCCGATCTGGACCAGCGCGGTTTCACCTACCAGGACATTACCGAGGACGAGATCCTCGCGCAGTTCCTGATCTGATGGAGCTTCGGGGGCGGATCGCGCTGGTGACCGGTGCGGGTCAGGGAATCGGTCGGGCGATAGCGGAAGCGCTGCACGCTGAGGGCGCCGAGGTGATCGTGCTCGATCGTGATGCCGAGCGCGTGGGCGAGGTCGCCGAGGCCATCGACGGTTTGGCCCTCGACTGCGATGTGACCGACCCGAAGGCCTTCCGCGACATTCTGGAACGCGCCCGCGCCTGGCGGGGCCGGGTGGACATCCTCGTCTCCAACGCCGGAATGGCACGCGGAGAGCCTGACGGCGCGGTCTCGGCGGAAGAGGCGCATTGGCAGCAGAGCTTCGATCTGCATGTCATGGCCCACCTGCGGGCCGTGCGGACCCTGCTGCCGGACATGCTGGCACGCGGGGAGGGGGCGCTGGTCAATGTCGCCTCCGCCGCGGGGCTGCTGACGCAGATCGGCGATGCCGCTTATTCCGCCAGCAAACACGCCGCCGTCAGCCTCGCGCAGTCGCTGGCGATCGAACACGGGAATGACGGCGTCTATGTGGGTGTGGTCTGCCCGCTCTACGTTGCGACGCCGCTTATTGGCTATGGCGACGGGGATGCGCCCGCGCATGATCGGGTCATCACGGCTGACGAAGTTGCGGAGGTCGTGGTCGCGGGGATCACGGAAGAGCGGTTTTTGATTCTGCCGCATGCGGAGGCGGGGAAGTTCTTTCGGATGCGCGCCAATGACCCTGAAGGCTGGATCGCCGCCATGCGTCGTTTGCGCGGACGCGTGATGGAGGATGGCCCCACCGATATCGCGTCGTTGCATCGGAAGATTTGAACCTGGTCGGCCTGCGGAATTGCGCCGCCGTCGACAGCGAGCAGCCGTCTCGCGCGGGGTTATGCGGAGGGTCGGCTGCGGCCCCGGATGGAAAGCGGGGTCCGGCGGGCATGTGTCGGCTTGGACGAATATGAACATAGCCATTCTCTACCACGGCAGTCGTGAACAAATAGTGAACTTGTGACGATCAAAGAATGCGTTTCGCCTTCACGGATCGTTAAGCGTTGCCGCCTATCCAGAATGCATGTTCATGTTTTGCCCTAATTGCTCATGACTGCCCCGGTCGCCTCCGTTCTGCCCGCAAGGCCGATTGCGCCCACGGCGCTGAAACGGATTCTCGTGGCCGACGACAGCCCGCCGCAGCGGTTGACCCTCGCGCATACGCTGTCGCAATGGGGCTACGAGGTGGAGCTGGCCGAAAGCGGCCTAGAAGCGCTTGAGATCTGCCGGGCCGCTCCGCCGGATCTCATCCTGTCGGATTGGATGATGCCGGGCATGGATGGCGTGGCCTTCTGCCGCGCTTTCCGAGACCAATTTGATGCACATTTTGCCTATTTCATCTTGCTCAGTGCCAGGGGCGACGACGCGGCCATCGCGCATGGCCTTGAGGCCGGGGCCGACGACTTCTTGACCAAGCCGGTCAGCCCGGAAGAACTGCGGGCCCGCCTCACCGCCGCCGATCGGCTGGTAACGAAACAACGCGATCTGGCGGCGAAGAATCGGCAAATCTCGGAGACCTTGGAAAAACTGCAGACCGCTTACGCCAGCATTGAGCGCGATCTGGGCCATGCCAGGCGGATCCAGGACTCACTGGTTCCGGAACGCATGCGCGATTTCGGCGGCGCGAGGGTCAGCCTGCTGCTTGCGGCAAGCGGTCACGTGGGTGGAGATCTGGTCGGCAGTTTCGAAGCCGCGCCGGGGCAGATCGGGTTTTACGGAATCGACGTCTCGGGCCACGGCATAGCCGCCTCCATGGTCGCGGCGCGTGTGGCTGGGTATTTGAACGATCGCTATCCCGAACAGAACATCGCCTTCGCGCGGCGTGCCGATTGCGGCTACGCGCTGGACCCGCCCGAGACCGTGGCCCGGCGATTGAACGACCGGCTCTCGGCCGATCCGGGCATCGAGGAATATCTCACCATGAGTTACGCGCGCGTCGACCTGAGGCGCGGTGTGTTGGAACTTGTGCTGGCAGGGCATCCTCGACCGCTTTTGCTGCGCGCCTCGGGTGAGATGCAGTTTCTCGGCGAGGGAGGGCTGCCGATCGGGCTGGTCGAGACGGTGCAGCACGACCGGCTGACGGTGCCGCTGCACCCTGGCGACCGGCTGCTGCTCTATTCCGATGGGTTCATCGAGACGATTCTGTCGTCCGGGCGCGACCTGGGTGAGGCAGGACTGCGAGACCTTGTGGCGGATGTTCCAGCGGTAATGGAAGGGCCGGCCTTTCTCGATGCCCTTTTCGAGGCCCTGCAATTGGCGGCGAATGCGGGCGGGCGGTTGGAGGACGATGTTTCGGCGGCTCTGCTCGAATTCGGAGGGTGAAGGCTTGGAGGTGTGGCGCAGTCCGCTGCGGGGATTGGACCAGAAGTGCAGGAAAGTGGGATGGTTAAACGAAAGGAGGGCGACATAGAGGATCGGCCGGTGCCAGGGTTGCTAGGGTCGACCTGATGGCTCCGGTAGGCTGCCAACCTCGGAGGTTACCGCAGGCAGCGCGCCAAGAACTTGCGGTCGCCGTCATTGCCGAGCGCTTCGAGTGCCAGGGCCGGGGGCATCCAGACGGCGAGGTGGCCGGGCTCGGTTGGCGGGCCGAGCGCAAGGACGGGGCGCGCGGCATAGACGATGCAGAGCTTCTCGGCCCAAAGGTCGTAGTCGGGCATATAGGTGAAGCGCCGGAAGGCTCCGAGGCGGCGGGGCGTGGCGATGCGCCAGCCCGTTTCTTCGAAAGCCTCGCGATGCAGGGCGGCGAGGGGGCTTTCGCCTGGGTCGATTCCGCCGCCGGGGAGCTGGAACTCGGGGTGCGGGGTTTCCTGGTGGGTGAGCAAGACCTCTCGGTCGCGTATCAGGACCGCGTAGGCGCCACGGCGGAGCGTGTAGCGGCGATTGGCTTCGGGTGGCGGGCCGACGCGGAAGGTCATTCAGGGCAACTCTAGGAAGGTGACTGTAGAGGAGATTTATCGGGAGAGGTGATGCGAGGTGCTGAGTAGGCGTGCCTGTTTGAGCTGGATTGACTGGGCTGCAAAGGGGTTTGTCCGGGAAACTGAAGGAGAGAGTGGTTGAATGGCGGGGCGTCTTGGAGGCAGGCGTTGCGGCGAAGTCAGAGTTGGCTGCCAGAGTTGTAGGGAGGCTGTCGCGGTGAAGGATAAGGGTCAATGGCGATGGGGGGAGTAGATCGCGGGTTTCGTGGTTCTTTCAGCAGTTTCGCCTCCCAGTGCCAAGAATCGGGAAGTTGGGCCTAGTCGGAGTTGGCGGGCTAGGTTGAATCGTGGATTTCCTTGGTGTTGGTGTTGGTGTTGGTGTTGGTGTTGGTGTTGGTGTTGGTGTTGGTGTTGGTGTTGGTGTCGGTGCTAGCGTTGGGTAACGCGCCGATTTCGACGAATGGCTCCGCCAGTAGCGCCTCACGCCCCGACCACCCATCGCTCGCCGCACCCCCCTTGGACGCGCAACGCGGGCTCTTATATAGAGCCCTCATGCCAAGACCCCGCCAGCAAGGATATCCTATGACCCTCGGACCCAAGATCGCCTGGGACGACACAGTCCTACCGTTCCAGCTCGACCGCTCGGACATCCGCGGCCGCGTCGCGCGTCTGGACGGCGTCCTGGACGGGATCCTGAAGCAACACGATTACCCGCCCGCCGTCGAGGCGCTGGTGGCCGAGATGGCGCTGCTGACCGCGCTTATCGGCCAGACCATCAAGCTGCGCTGGAAGCTCTCGCTGCAGGTCCAGTCCAAGGGCCCGGTGCGAATGATCGCGACGGATTTCTACGCCCCCGAGAAGGAGGGCGAACCGGCCCGCATCCGCGCCTATGCCAGCTTCGACCCCGAGCGCATCAGCGACGCCGACCCGATGTCGCATATCGGCGAGGGCTATTTCGCCATCCTCATGGACCAGGGCAAGGGCATGCAGCCCTACCAGGGCATCACGCCCCTGGTGACCAGCTCGCTCTCGGATGCGGCGGAAAGCTATTTCGCCCAGTCCGAACAGCTGCCGACCCGGTTCCAGCTGTCCTTCGGGCGCTCGACAGAGCGCGGCGGCGCCGAGCATTGGCGCGCCGGCGGCGTGATGCTGCAGCATATGCCCAAGGCCAGCCCGCATATCGAGGGCGGCGGCTCGGGCGAGGACGGGCTCTTGCAGGCCGTCGACATGCTCTCCGAGGACGAGGGCGAGGATTGGCGCCGCGCCAACTACCTGCTCGACACCGTCGAGGAGATGGAGCTGATCGGCCCGAACCTGCCGCCGACCGACCTGCTGGTCCGGCTCTTCCACGAAGAGACGCCGCGGGTCTTCGACAGCCTGCCGGTGCGCTTCGGCTGCACCTGCTCTGAGGACCGCGTGCGCCAGTCGCTCTCGATCTATTCGGCCAAGGATATCGAGAAGATGACCACCGACGAGGGCCGCGTCACCGCAGACTGCCAGTTCTGCGGCGCGCATTACGACCTCGACCCCAATTCCGTCGGCTTCGAGGCCGAGGATGCCGGGAAGTGACGACCTGACCCGCCTCCGCCGCGCGCTCGACGCGGCGGCGGCGCCCTCGTCGGATTTCGACCTGAACGCCGGCGCCAAGGCGGCGCTGCCGCCGACGCGCAAGCTGCGCCCGGCGGGCGTTCTGGTGCCGCTGATCGACAGCCCCGAGGGGCTGCGGCTGATCCTGACCAAGCGCTCCTCGAAGCTGAAGCACCACCCGGGGCAGATCGCCTTTCCGGGCGGCAAGGTCGATCCGACCGACGCCGGCCCCGAGGATGCCGCCCTGCGCGAGGCCGAGGAAGAGATCGGCCTGCCGCGCGCCTCGGTCCGCCTTCTGGGCGCACTGCCGGTGCACGAGACGGTCACGGGGTTTGCCATGGCGCCTTTCGTCGGGCTGGTGACCGGGCCCTTCACGCCGCGCGCCGAACCCGGCGAGGTGGCCGAGATCTTCAGCCTGCCCTTCGCCCGTGTCACCGAGGCCGCGCGCTTCTCGGTGCAGTCGCGGCGCTGGCGCGGCGAGCGGCGGCATTATTATACCGTGCCCTACGGCCCCTATTACATCTGGGGCGCGACGGCGCGGATCCTGCGCGGGCTGGCCGAAAGGCTGAGCCCATGACCGAGATCACGGCCGATCGGGTGGGCGGCGACTGGCTGAGCGCGCCGCGCGCGCAGGCGGTTTTTGCCGCGCTCGCCGATCAGGGCTTCGCGGCCTATGCGGTGGGCGGCTGCGTGCGGAACGCGCTTCTCGGCGCGCCGGTCGAGGACCTCGACATCGCCACCGAGGCGCGTCCCGAGGAGACCGTCGCCGCGGTGGAGGCGGCGGGGCTGAAGGCGGTGCCCACGGGGGCCGATCACGGCACGATCACCGTGGTCTCCGAGGGCGAGGGCTTCGAGGTCACCACCTTCCGCGCGGACGTCGAGACCGACGGCCGCCACGCCCGGGTGCGGTTTTCCAAGACGCTCGAGGAAGACGCCAGGCGGCGGGATTTCACCATCAACGCGCTTTACGCCCGGCCCGACGGGCAGGTCATCGCGCCGCTGGGGGCGGGCCAGCTCGAAGACCTCGCCGCCCGGCGGGTGCGCTTCATCGGCGATGCCGAGGCGCGCATCCGCGAGGATTACCTGCGTATCCTGCGCTATTTCCGCTTTGCCGCCTGGTATGGTGACCCCGCGGCGGGCTTCGACCCCGAGGCGCTGGCCGCCATCGCCGCCGAGGGCGCGGGGCTCACCCGGCTCTCCAAGGAACGGGTCGGTGCGGAGATGAAGAAACTGCTCGCTGCCCCGGACCCGGCCCCGGCGCTGGGCGCCATGGCGCAGAGCGGCGCGCTGGCGCGGGTGCTGCCGGGTGCTGTGACGGAAAGCCTCGCGCCACTCATCCACCTCGAAGGGCAGGCGGGCTCTGGGCCCGAGCCGCTGAGACGGCTGGCGGCGCTGGGCGCCCGGGCGGATGTCGACCTGCGGCTTTCCAAGGTCGAGCAGAAACACCTGGCCCGGCTCTGGGAGGCGGTGGAGAACGGCGCGGGCCCGGCGGCGCTGGGCTACCGCTTCGGGGAGGCGCTGGCGCGGGATGCGCTGCTCTTGCGGGCGGCCGCGCTGGGTATGCCGCTTGATCCCGGCGCGCTTTCCGAGGCTACGCAAGGCGCCCGGCAAAGCTTCCCGGTCAGCGCCCGCGACCTGATGCCCGAGCGGCAGGGGGCGGAGATCGGTGCGGCCCTTGCCGAGCTCGAGGCGCGCTGGATCGCCTCGGGCTTCACGCTCGACCGCGCGGCGCTTCTCGCAAACCTGCGAAAGAAGTGACAAGCGCCCCCGCGCGGGCTATCTGACCCTCAGCCCGCCGGCGGCTGGCCCAAGCCTCGCGCGATACCGCGCCCCGCCCCTCAGGGGTGGCGCGCCCGCGTCACCGGCCCGCCCCCTCCGGTCAGCAAGATTTCATCGCGAGTCCCTTTCCAGGCAGCCCGGCCATGTTCCGCTTTTTCGAAAACCTGATCGACCCCTATGCGCCCTACGAGGAAAAGGACGTGCCGCCCAAGCGGCTCTGGCCCTTCCTCTGGGACTACACTCGGCCCTTCCGCCCGATTTTCGCGGTGGCGGCGGTGCTGTCGGTGTTGGTCGCGGGCGTGGAACTGGTGCTGATCTGGGCCATGGGCTGGGTGGTCGACATCCTCGGCCAGGACCCCGCGCAGGTCTGGCAGGAGCATGGCACCGGGCTCATCCTGCTGGGACTTTTCATCCTGCTGATCCGCCCGCTTCTGCAGGCCCTGGACGTGCTGATCCTGAACAATGCGATGATGCCGCAGCTCGGCACCGTGGTGCGCTGGCGCGCGCATCGCCACGTCATGCGCCAGTCGGTCGGCTGGTTCGAGAACGACTTCGCCGGCCGCATCGCCAACCGGGTGATCCAGACGCCCTCGGCGGCCAACGAGGCGGTCTTCCAGATCTTCGACGCGCTGACCTATGCGCTGGCCTATGTGGTGGGCTCGCTGGCGCTTCTGGGCGCGGCCGACCCCTGGCTCATGCTGCCGCTGGCGATCTGGCTCGGGCTCTACGCGCTGTTGATGAACTGGACCGTGCGGCGCATCAAGGTGGCCTCGCGCAACGCCTCGAACGCGCGCTCGCAGCTCACCGGGCGCATCGTCGACAGCTACACCAACATCCATTCGATCAAGATGTTCGCGCATCACGACAAGGAGCTGGAATACGGCCGCGAGGCGATCGAACACACCCGCGACACCTTCCAGAAGGAAATGCGGCTCTACACCATCATGGATGTCGCGCTGGTCGTCTTGAACGGCGTGCTGATCGTCTCGGTCACCGGGCTGACGCTGTGGTTCTGGGGGCTTGGCATCGCCACGGTCGGCACCGTCGCGGCGGCGACCGCGCTGACCCTGCGGATCAACGCCATGACCGGCTGGATCATGTGGGCGCTGACCAATTTCTTCCAGCAGCTCGGCATCGTGCAGGAGGGCATGGAGACCATCGCCCAGCCGGTGACCCTGACCGACAGCCCCGATGCGGCACCTTTGAAGCTGACCTCCGGGGCCATCGCGCTGGAGGGGCTGACCCATCACTACGGGCGCGGGCAGGGCGGGCTCGACCGCATCGACCTGACCATCGCGCCGGGCGAGAAGGTGGGCCTCGTGGGCCGCTCGGGGGCGGGGAAATCCACGCTGGTGAAGCTGCTCATGCGGTTCTACGACGCCGAGGGCGGGCGCATCCTGGTCGACGGTCAGGACATCTCGGGGGTGACGCAGGAATCGCTCCGGTCGCGGATCGGCATGGTGCAACAGGATTCGGCGCTGCTGCATCGCTCGGTGCGCGAGAACATCCTCTATGGTCGGCCCGAGGCCAGCGAGGCCGAGATGATCGCCGCCGCCGAACAGGCGCAGGCGCATGACTTCATCCGCGATCTCGCCGATGCCGAGGGCCGGCGCGGCTACGACGCCCATGTCGGCGAGCGCGGCGTGAAGCTCTCGGGCGGGCAGCGGCAGCGGATCGCCCTGGCGCGGGTGATCCTGAAGGACGCGCCGATCCTGGTGCTGGACGAGGCGACCTCGGCGCTCGACAGCGAGGTGGAGGCGGCGATCCAGGACACGCTCTACGGCATGATGCAGGGCAAGACGGTGATCGCCATCGCGCACCGGCTGTCGACCATCGCCCATCTCGACCGGATCCTCGTCATGGACGACGGCCGCATCGTCGAAGAGGGCAGCCACGCCGAGCTTTTGGCCCGCGAGGGACTATATGCAGGGTTCTGGTCCCGTCAGTCCGGCGGGTTCCTGACCTTCGACGACGAAAGCGAGGCCGCCGAGTGAGTGCGACATCCGAGCCAGAGGAGACCCCGCGCTGGCGCCGCCCGAGCCGCTGGATCGACCCGTTCCGCCCGGCCTCGGGCCCGCCGCCGCAGCAGATCCTGCCGTTCTTCCGCTGGAACCTCGAAGGGGCCTGGCCGGTCCTGGCCGTGGCGGGCTGTTTCTCGATCCTCTCGGGCGTGGTCGAGGTCATGGCCGCGCTCATCCTGGGCCGGGTGGTCGATGCGGCGCTCGCCGCCGAGGCGGGCCAGGTCTTCACCGACCAGGCGCCGGTCCTGATCGGGGCGCTTTTGTTCTTCGTCCTGGCGCGGCCCGCGATCATGGGGGTCTCGACCTTCTTCCAGTCGATCGTGGTCCAGCCCAACGTGCTGAACCTCGTGCTGTCGCGGTTGCACCGGCACACCATCGGCCAGTCGGTGACCTTCTTCGACAACGATTTCGCCGGGCGGATCAGCCAGAAGGAAATGCAGACCTCGCGGGCGCTGACCGACGTGGTGATCGAGATGATCCACACGGTGCTCTTCGCGCTGGCCTCGGTGGTCGGCGCGATCCTGCTCCTGGGCACGGTCGACGCGCGCATCGCGCTGGGGCTTCTCTTGTGGATGGTGGTCTACGGGCTTTTCATCCGGGCCTTCATGCCGCGCATCCGCAAGCGGTCGAAGGCGCGGGCCTCGGCCCGGGCCATGGTGACCGGGCAGGTCGTGGACACGGTGACCAACATCAAGACGGTAAAGCTTTTTGCCCATGCCGAGCACGAGGACCGCGCGGCGCTTTCGGCGATGAACACCTATCGCCACCGGGCGCTGGAGTTCGGCCAGGTCTCGGTGACCTTCCGCTTCTGGCTGATGGCCCTGGCGGGGCTGCTGCCGGTGCTGCTGGTCGGCGGGGCGCTTCTGTATTGGAGCCGCGGGCTGGTCAGCGCCGGCGACATCACCGCGACCGGCGCGGTGGCGCTGCGGCTGGCGCAGATGACCGGCTGGGTCAGCTTCACGTTGATGTCGCTTTATTCCAACCTCGGCGAGGTCGAGGACGGGATGCGCACCCTCGCGCCGCGCCACGCGCTGACCGACCGGCCCGACGCCGGCGCGCTTTCGGTGAACGAGGGCCGGGTGACGCTCCGCGATCTGAGCTTCCACTACGGCTACGAGCGCGGCGGGCTCGACCGGGTCTCGCTCGAGGTGCAGCCGGGCGAGAAGCTCGGCATCGTCGGCGCCTCGGGGGCGGGGAAATCGACGCTGGTGGCCCTGCTCATGCGGCTCTACGACACCGAACAGGGCCGCATCCTGATCGACGGGCAGGACATCTCCGAGGTGACGCAGGAAAGCCTGCGCCGGGCCATCGGCATGGTCACCCAGGAGACCGCGATGTTCAATCGCTCGGCCCTGGACAACATCCGTTACGGTCGGCCCGGCGCCAGCTTCGACGAGGTGGTCGCCGCGGCGCAAAAGGCCGAAGCGCATGACTTCATCTTGGCCATGCAGGACCACAAGGGCCGGCAGGGCTACGAGGCGCATCTGGGCGAGCGCGGGGTGAAGCTTTCGGGCGGGCAGCGGCAGCGCATCGCGCTGGCGCGGGCGCTCCTGAAGGACGCGCCGATCCTGATCCTGGACGAGGCGACCTCGGCGCTCGACAGCGAGGTTGAGGCCGCGATCCAGGACGCGCTGCACCGCGCCATGGAGGGCAAGACCGTGCTGGCCATCGCGCATCGGCTCTCGACCATCGCCGACATGGACCGGATCGTGGTGCTCGACCGTGGCCGCGTCGTCGAGGAGGGCACCCATGAGACGCTCCTGGCCGAGGGCGGGCTTTACGCCCGCTACTGGGAGCGGCAGTCGGGCGGTTTTGAGACCCGCGAGGCGGCGGAATAGCCCGGCCTCGACGCCGCGCGACTTTCGAGTCATGAGGGCGCCATGACGACGAGCTATGTGATCGAACGGCTGGGCCACCTGGGCGACGGCATCGCGCCGGGGCCGGTCTTCGTGCCGGGCGCGCTGCCCGGCGAAGAGGTGACCGGCGAGGTCGCCGACGGGGTGATCGCCGCGCCGCGCATCCTGACGCCCTCGGGCGACCGTGTGACGCCACCCTGCACCCATGCCAAGCGCTGCGGCGGCTGCCAGCTTCAGCACGCCGCCGATGATTTCGTCGCCGGATGGAAGCAGCGGGTGGTCGAGACGGCGCTGGCGGGGCAGGGGCTCGAGGCGCCCTTCCGGCCCATCGTGACCTCTCCGGCGCAGAGCCGCCGCCGCGCGGTCTTCTCGGGCAAGCGCACCAAGAAGGGGGCGCAGGCCGGGTTCCACGTGAAACGCTCCGAGGTGATCGTGCCGGTGCCCGAGTGCCAGGTGCTGCACCCGGATCTGTCCGCCGCCCTGCCGCTGGTGGAGGAGCTCACCGTGCTGGGCGGTTCGCGCAAGGGCGAGCTCTCGGTCAATGTCACCCGCAGCGAAAGCGGGCTCGACGTGATGGTCACCGGGGGCAAGCCTCTCGACGGGGGGCTGCGCATCGAGCTGGCCGAGATCGCCCGCCGCCACGACCTCGCGCGGATCGGCTGGGCCGGTGACGAGACGCTGGAGCGCCGCCCGCCGATCCTGACCTTCGGCGCGGCGCGGGTGACCCCGCCGCCCGGTGCCTTCCTGCAGGCCACGCCCCAGGGCGAGGCCGCGCTGCGCGCCGCCGTCTCCGAGATCACCGAAGGCTGCAAGCGCGCGGTCGACCTTTTCGCCGGTTGCGGCACCTTCGCGCTGCCCCTGGCCGAGCGCATGGAGGTTCATGCGGTCGAGGGCGACCCGGCGATGACCGCCGCGCTCGACCGGGGCTGGCGGCACGGGCAGGGGCTGCGCGCGGTCACCACCGAGGTGCGCGACCTCTTCCGCAACCCGCTTCTGCCGGCCGAACTGGCGCGCTACGGCGCCGCGGTGATCGACCCGCCCCGCGCCGGGGCCGAGGCGCAGGTCGCCGCCCTCGCCGAGGCCCGCCTGCCGGTCATCGCCCATGTCTCCTGCAACCCCGTGACCTTCGCCCGGGACGCCGCGACGCTGGTGCGCGCGGGCTACCGGATCGACTGGGTGCAGGTGGTGGACCAGTTCCGCTGGTCGACCCATATCGAGCTTGCCGCCGCGTTCAGACTGGACTGAGACCCCACCATGCCCTTCCGCGCCCGCCTTGCCGCCTTTCTCGAGCGTCCACTGACGCGCAACACGATCACGCTGATCATCGTCTTCAACGCGATCCTCCTGGGGCTCGAGACTTCCGAGCGGGCCATGGCCGCGGCCGGGGGGCTGATCGTCGCGCTCGACCGCGCCTGTCTCGCGGTCTTCGTGATCGAGCTCGCCGCCAAGATCTACGCCCAGGGCCGGCGCTTCCCGCGCAACGGCTGGAACATCTTCGATTTCGTGATCGTCGGCATCGCGCTGGTGCCGGGCTCGCAGTCCTTCTCGGTCCTGCGGGCCCTGCGCATTCTGCGGGTGCTGCGCGTGGTCTCGACGCTGCCGCGGCTCCGCCGTGTGGTCGAGGGCTTCCTGACCGCGCTGCCCGGCATGGGCTCGGTCTTCCTGCTCATGGCGCTGATCTTCTACATCGGCGCGGTCATGGCGACGAAGCTCTTCGGGGCTTCCTTCCCCGAGTGGTTCGGCACGCTCGGCCGGTCGGCCTATTCGCTGTTCCAGATCATGACGCTGGAAAGCTGGTCCATGGGCATCGTCCGCCCGGTCATGGAGGTCTATCCCGCCGCCTGGGCCTTCTTCGTGCCCTTCATCCTGATCACCACCTTCGCGGTGGTGAACCTTGTGGTCGGCCTGATCGTGAACTCCATGCAGGACGCCCATGCGGAAGAGGCCAATGCCGCGACCGACAGCTACCGCGACCAGGTGCTGGCCCGGCTCGAGGCGATCGAACGGCGGCTTGATGCCCAGGGCTCACCGCCGCGTGAGCGCGAGTGAGTTCAGGCTACCCGGAAGCCCTGAAAATCGCTATTCTGCCCGGAAAAATAGCGAGCAGGACAGTGAAACTCATCAAGATCGCCGCGCTGTGTCTCATGGCCCTCGGGCTCTCGGCATGCAGCAGTAAGTTCAAGACCTACAATGGCCCCGAGGTCACCCAGGTCGTGGTCGATAAGAGCGACCGCAAGATGTATCTTCTGCACCACCGCGAGGTGCTGAAGAGCTACCGCATCGGGCTCGGGTTCGCGCCCGAGGGCGACAAGCAGATCGAGGGCGACGGCAAGACGCCCGAGGGTCTCTATTTCATCGACCGCCGCAACCCGAACTCGCGGTTCCACCTTTCGATCGGGATCTCCTATCCCAACGAGGCGGATATCGCCGAGGCCATCGCCCTGGGCAAATCGCCCGGCGGGGACATCTTCATCCACGGCGGCCCGCCGAAAGGCGCGCGCTTCAGCTCGCGGTCGGACTGGACCTGGGGCTGCATCGCGGTGAAGGACCGCGAGATGGAGGACGTCTATGCGATGGTGCGGGACGGCACGCCGATCCTGATCCAGCCGTAAGGCGGGATTGCGAGGGGCGGATTTGGCGGCGCATATGGGCGCGCCTATTCGGCCCCGACCCTCGCGCCACTCGGCGGATTATGCGTCTCTATTCCAGCGGGATTGGCGGGATTGCGGGCCGGTAATCATCCGAACGCCGCAATTGGCGATCCATCGGACATGGTAAGAGAAGCCGCGCGTCGGCGGGCCGTGGCGCGGCGATCCCAGGGTCGAGCGGTGGCGCTTTATGGCTGCCAGGTCAGTCCGAAATTTGAGCGGCGCGCCCAGACCGGCCAAATCGCCGTGCCGACGGGACGGCCCGGCGATGCGCGGCGGCCTTCGGCCGGCTATTCCGCGCTGGCGCGCAGCGCAACCGACCCCGGAGTTCCGGGCAGTCGGTCATATTGCTGTCAGCTTGTGTGGTGTCGTAGTGGCCAAGAGGCCCGTCGCTGCGCGGCTCCGCACTGGGGCGGATCGCGCTACGACCTCAGCCCCTCAGGACGCGCCGCCCGCCTCTGCCGCCGCGGCGACCTGTGCGCCGCTGGCCGAACCCGGCGCACCGGTGATCAGCGTCCACCAGATCTTGCCGTTGTTCTCCTGGTGCCAGGCAAAGCCCATCTCGCGGGCCTCGGGCGACATGATCACCCCGCGCGTCGCGCTGTCGTCCATCCAGGCCGCAAGCGTCTGCAGCTCGGTCTCGTAGGTCTCCGAGATCACCTCGCCCTGCAGCGAGCCGCCGTAGCCCACCCGGCGCACTCGGTCGATCGGCGAGGAGCCGTCCGAGCCGAAGTGCCAGGGCCGGTTCTGCACCGCCATGTCGCGCGAATGGGTCGCCGCGGCGGCGTTCAGCTGGGCGTTGTATTCCAGCGGCACCAGCCCCTGTTCGGCGCGCAGCGCATTGACCGAGTCGAGCATCCGGATCTCGATCCGGTTCGCCTCGCCCAGGCCGATCCGGTAGACCGTCGGCAGGGGTTGACCATCGGGTCCGAGTCGCGGTTCGGCCGGCGGCGTCGGAGAGCTGGCGCATCCTGCCAGGACAAGGGCCAGGGCGGCGGAGATAAGCGAAGCGCGGAGCATGGCGGCGATCCTGTTCTGTCCATTCGACCCGAACGGCCTTATCTTCTCGCGCGTGGCTTATCAAACCCACATCGGCGTGACTGCGCCGAGACACGCGGGTTTGAATTGCGAATGCGACAATCGCGCACTAATTGGCAGGAAATTGCCGTTCATCACGGAGATGTCCCATGAGCAAGTTTTCCTCTCGCGCCACCAGCCGGCGCGCCTTCCTCGCGGGGACGGCCGCGGCCTCTTTTGCAGGTCCGGCGCTCGCCCAAAGCGTCACCGGCGCCGGCACCACCGAGGTCGAGCGTGACCTCTCCGAGATCGTGCGCCGCAACACCTCGAGCTTCCGCATGCTCGACTGGCGGCCCTATTTCTCGAACCTGAACAAGGGTGCGATCCTGGTCGATATCCAGAGCCGCGCGCTGCACTACTGGTCCGAGGACCAGGCGGTCTACAAGCTGTATCCGACCTCGGTGCCGCTGACCGAGGACCTGACCCGCCGCGGCCGGACCAGCGTCACGCTGAAGGATCCCGAGCCCGACTGGCGGCCCACGCCCTCGATGAAGAAGCGCAATCCCGAGTGGCCGGACTACGTGCCGCCGGGCCCCGACAACCCGCTTGGCACCCGTGCGCTGCACCTGAGCTGGACCTATTACCGCATCCACGGCACCCACGATACGCGCAAGATCGGCCGGCGTTCGTCGAACGGTTGCATCGGCCTTTACAACGAGCATATCGAAGAGCTGTACGAGATGGCGCAGGTCGGCACCCAAGTGTTGCTTATTTGACGACAAGCCCGCGATAGGCGGTTTGAGCGGCTTAAGTTGCGTTTGCAAATGCAAAGGGAAGCTGCTTAGAACGACTCACGAGGTTAAGTCTTGGGTGCTTGTTCGGGTATCCTCCGAGCAAGCGATTATCTGGAGGATAATGATGAAGAAACTCGCACTGGCCGCCGCAATCGCCGCCGCAGGCACCTCGGCAATGGCAGGCTCCTACGCAAAAGACGACGTGGTCATGGAGCCCGTCGTTGTCGTCGAAGAAACCGAACAGCAGTCGTCCTCGGCAGCGATCATCGTTCCGCTGATCCTGCTCGCGCTCGTCGCAGCTGCGGTTTCCGCCGACTAATTCGGTTCGTCAGAACCTGGGAAAAGGCGGTGCTTCGGCACCGCCTTTTTTCTTTGCGCCGGGCGCTCTGAGCCCCTGAGCATCGCGCCCGCATGTGGCGCATTTCGCGTGTCACGAAGCGGCGGGCTTGCCGGCCGCCACGCCCGGCGCGCGCTCTTCCTCATCCTCCGCCGCGACCCGCGCCGCCACGGCCTCCGGCTCGCTTTCTCCGCCCGGGACCGGTGGGGCAGGGGTGACCGGCAGGGTCGGCGGCTCGGGCGCCTCCTCGTCGCTCCAGGTCAGCGCCTGGGGGTCGAAGGCCTCTTCCAGATGCGGTTTCACGATGCGGAAATAGGGCGAGATGTCGAAATCCCGCGGCACAAAGAGCGAATGGTGCCGGATGTGCAGGATCTCCTCGGCGATGCGCCCGCGCCCGGGCCGCGCCTCGACCCGGGGCAGGATCGGGTAGCGCACGGACTGGAAGGCCTGGGCGATCAGTGCCGAGCAGATCGCCCGCGTCGGATCGCCCGAGCCCAGCGACAGCATCCGCCGCCGCCAGCGCACCGGCACCGGCGGGGTCGGCAGGAAATACCGCAGCAGATCGAAGATGTTGCGCAGGTCATAGGCCAGGCCGATCCGGTCGACCATGTAGTCGACCACCGCCGCGCGGCCCTCGGGGCCGAGGCCCACGGGCCGGCAGATGCGGGTGTGGTGATCGGCGTATTTCGACAGGGGCACCGAGATGCAGCCCGATTCCACCACCGCCTCGACCAGCTCATGCGGGGTGCCGTCAGGCTCGGCGCGGCCCGGGATCGGCCCGCAGTAAAGCGCCGCATGCGACCAGCTAGACTGGGTGAGATACTTGATCGCTATGGAGACCCGCGCCTGCCCGTCGACCAGGAGCACGTCGCCCGGGCGCAGCGTCGCCTTGAGCCGCGCGAAGTCCGAGGGCGCCGAAAGCGGCTCCGCCCCGACGCGCGGGGCGCTCAGGATGTCGGCAAGCGCCTTGCCGATGCGCTGTCTCAGGCTCTCGAACATGCCGCCTCCCCCCGGGGTTCCTTGCAGGCTTGCAGGGAAAAGGTGGGGGAAAACGGCGCGCCGCGCCAGCGTCAGATGGCGCGGTTCACGGGGTTGCGACGGCGGGCTGGCCGATCCAGCCGCCGAGGTTCTCCTCGATCACCGCGGTCAGCGCGGCGATATGGGCATCGTCGTCGTTGAGGCAGGGGATATAGGTGAACTGCTCGCCGCCGGCTTCCTCGAAGCTTTCCTTGATCTCCTCGTTGATCTCTTCGAGCGTCTCGATGCAATCGGCCGAGAAGGCGGGGGCGCAGACGGCGATGTTCTTCTTGCCCTCTTCCGAGGCCAGCCGCGCGACCTCTTCCACGGTATAGGGCTTCAGCCATTCCTCGGGCCCGAAGCGCGACTGGAAGGTGGTGGTGATCTCGGTGTCGTCCCAGCCCAGCCGCTCCTTCAGGAGCCGCGTCGTCTTCGCGCATTGGCAGTGGTAGGGATCGCCCTCGAGCAGGTAGCGCTTGGGCACCCCGTGGTAGGAACAGACCAGGATGTCGGGTCGGGTCTCCATCTGCCCGTAGGCGCGTTCGATCGAGCGCGCCAGCGCGTCGATATAGAGCGGATGCTCGTAATAGGGATCGACCGTGCGCACCGTCGGCTGCCACTTCTCCTCCATCAGGGCGCGGAAGAACTGGTCGTTGGCGGTGGCCGAGGTGGCGCCCGCGTAATGCGGATACAGCGGGAAGAACAGGATCTTGCGGCAGCCCGCGGCGACCATCTCGCGGACCTTGGAGCGGGTCGAGGGGTTGCCGTAGCGCATGCAGAAATCGACCATGACCTCGTCGCCATGGGCCTCTTCCATGGCCCGGGCGATCTTGGCGGTCTGGTCCTTGGTGATGGTCATCAAGGGGCTCTCGCCCTTGTCCTCGTTCCAGATCGACTTGTAGGCCTCGCCGCTGGAAAAGGGCCGCTTGGTCAGGATCACCAGCTGCAGGAGCGGCTGCCAGAGCCAGGGCGAATAGTCGATCACCCGCCGGTCCGAGAGGAACTCGTTCAGATACCGGCGCATCGACCAGTAGTCGTAATTGTCCGGCGTGCCGAGGTTGGCGAGGAGGACGCCGACCTTGCCGGCGGCGACCTTGGGGTGATCGGCGGGCGCATTCGGGGGTCGAACCGCGGATTTCGTGCTATCCAGCATGGATGAGGGCCCCTGCTTTGGAATGGGTCTAAACTCGCTCCGTAACTAACGTCCCGGTCCCCGGGGTCAATCTTTCAGCTTGGTCTCCCGGGTGCCCAGGGCCTCGGCGAGGCTGGCCGTGGCCGAACCCGGCCGCAGCGGCTTCGGCTGGCTCTCGTCGGGCGCCCAGCCGGTCAGGGTCACAAGCTCATAGGTCGCGCGCACCCGGCCCTCGGCGTCGCCATGGGCCTCGGCATAGACCTCGGCGGCGCGGATCAGCACGGAGCGGCGGGTAAAATGCCGCAGGCGGTCGGCCAGGGCGTTTGTCTCGCCCATGGCGCGCAGGTCGCGCATCAGGTGCAGCGCCGAGGCATAGGTCACATTGAGCGGCAGCGCATCGGCGACCGGCATGGCCAGCCCCGCCCGCTGCAGAAGCGCGCCAAGGTCGCGGATGTCGCCCATGGGCGCCACCCGGGGGCTGAGCCCGCCGGTCACCTCGACCTCGGCCTGGCCCAGCGCCTGGCGCAGCTCGGTCAGGGTGCGGCCCCCGAAGGCCACGCCCAAAAACAGCCCGTCGGGTTTCAGCGCGCGGCGGCACTGGATGATCTGGCCCACCGGGTCGTCGGCCCAATGCAGCGCGAGGGCATGGATCACCAGGTCATGCGCGCCTTCCTCGAGGTCGAGCACCTCGTCGTCGGCGACGATCCGGGCTTCGCGAAAGAGCGGTGCCCAGATATCGGGATAGGCGGTCACCACCACCGGCGCGGTAAACCGTCTGTTAACCACGGCGAGGCGATCCTGCACATCCTCGGCGGCGGCCTCCTGCAGGAACAGCGCGGGCGCCTCGGCCGCGCGGGCGCGATGCGCGGCAAGTGCTGGGCGGTCGGTCAGTTTCGGGGTGTCGGTCTCGGCCATGGGGGGCAAATAAGGTGCGGCTACCCGGCTTGCAAACCGCGCGCGACCTGATCTTTCCGCCGCGCTGCCTGGCCTGCGGCGGGCTGACCGCGCCCGAGGGCGCGCTCTGCGGTCCCTGCTGGCGCGAGACGCCCTTTGTCACCGGGCTGAGCTGCGGGCTCTGCGGGCTGCCGCTCCCGGGCGAGGGCGGGCCGGGGGCGCGCTGCGACGACTGCCTGCGGATCACCCGGCCCTGGGCGGCGGGGCGGGCGGCGCTCCTTTATCGCGGGCGGGCGCGGGACCTGGTCTTGCAGCTCAAACACGCCGACCGCCATGACATCGCGCCCGCCGCCGGGGCCTGGATGGCCCGGGCGGGCGCGCCGATTCTGTCGCCGGACTGCCTTCTGGTGCCGATCCCGCTGCACCCGCTGCGGCTGATCCGGCGGCGCTACAACCAATCGGCGCTCCTGGCCGGGGCGCTGGCGCGCGAGACCGGCCTGACCGCGGCGCCCCGGGCGCTGCGGCGGCACAGGGCGACGCCCAGCCTCGACGGATTGCGCCGCGACGACCGGTTTTCCGCCGTATCAGGGTCGATTTCCGTGACGCCGGGGCAGGGGAACGTCGTCTCGGGGCGCGACGTTGTGCTGGTGGACGACGTTCTGACGTCCGGCGCCACATTCGCCGCCGCGACCACGGCGCTTCTGGCCGCAGGCGCACAGCGGGTCTGCGTTCTCGCGCTGGCACGCGTGGCCAAGGACGCCTAAGTTCGTAACAAGTTCGTTACGGAGGCTCTGATGCCCAAAATTGAAATCTACACCTCGCCGCTCTGCGGCTTCTGCCATGCGGCCAAGCGGCTGCTCGCGCAGAAGAACGCCAGCTTCGTCGAGATCGACGTGATGGCGCATCCCGACCGCAAGCCCGAGATGATCGACCGCGCGCATGGCGGCCGCACCGTGCCGCAGATCTTCATCGGCGATGAACACGTCGGCGGCTGCGACGAGCTCTATGCCCTCGACCGTGCCGGCAAGCTCGACCCGATGCTCGTGGCGTGAAGGCCGCGCTTCTGCAGATCACCTCGTCGGACGACCCCGCGGCCAACGCGCGGGTCGCCGGCGCGCTTGTTGCCCGCGCCGCCTCTGCCGGGGCGGGCTTTGTGCTGACCCCCGAGGTCACCAATTGCGTCTCCACCAGCCGCAGCCACCAGACCGAGGTGCTGCGCCCCGAGGCCGAGGACGTGACGCTGGCCACCCTGCGCGAGGCCGCCGCCAAACATGGCGTCTGGGTGCTGGCCGGGTCGCTGGCGCTGCACTCCGAGCCGCCCGAGACGCGTTTTGCCAACCGTTCGATCCTGATCGACCCCGAGGGCCAAATCGCGGCGCGCTACGACAAGGCGCATATGTTCGACGTGCAGGTTTCGGAGCAGGAGACCTACCGCGAGAGCGCGGGTTTCGCCCCGGGCGACCGCGCGGTGACCGCCGAGACGCCCTTTGGCACGCTGGGCCTCAGCATCTGCTACGATCTGCGCTTTCCCTATCTCTACCGCCGGCTGGCGCAGGCCGGCGCGACGATCCTGACCGTGCCCTCGGCCTTTTCCACCGCCACCGGCCCGCTGCACTGGGAGCCGCTTCTGCGTGCCCGGGCGATCGAGACGGGCTCTTACGTGCTGGCGCCCGCGCAGGTGGGCATCCATGCCGCGACGCGCGGCAAGCCGCGCAAGACTCATGGGCACACGCTGGCCGTCTCGCCCTGGGGCGAGGTGCTGCTGGACGCAGGCACCGAGCCCGGCGTGCATATGGTCGAGATCGACCCTGATGCCGCCCAGGAGGCCCGCGCAAAGGTGCCTTCGCTCTCGCATGACCGCCAGGTGAGCGGCCCGTGAGCGGAGACGACGGCCTTGCGATCACGCTCTTTTCCGAGCTGCTGACCGCCGACCAGCTCTTGCGGGCGCGGCTCGCCAAGGCGTTGCCCGACCGGATGGAGCTGTCGCATTTCTCGGTGCTGAACCACCTCGCGCGCGGGGCCGAGAAGACGCCGGTGCAGCTCAGCCGGGTTTTCCACGTGACCCGGGGCGCGATGACCAACACGCTGTCGCGGCTCGAAGCGCAGGGTTACGTGCACGTCCGCCCCGACTGGGACGACGCGCGGCGCAAGCTCGTCTCGATCAGCCCCGCCGGGCTCGAAGCGCGCGACGCGGCGCTGCGGGCGATCATGCCGCTGGTCAGCGAGCTTGTGGGCGCGCTTGGCCGCGAGAAGGTGCGTGCCGCCATGCCGGTCCTGCGCGAGCTGCGCCTCCGGCTCGAATCCGAGGGTTAGGCCGAGGGTCCGTCCCCGGGCACCAGCGCCGTCATGGCGTAGTTCACCGAGAGATCAGAGGGCGAGAGCGACCAGTCCCAGCGGATCGGGTCGAAGACCATGCCCTTGCGGTCCACCACGTCGAGCCCGGCGCCGCTCAGCATCACCCCGAGCTCGTCGGGGGTGATGAACTTCGCCCAGTCATGCGTGCCGCGCGGCAGCCAGCGCAGCAGCCATTCCGCCCCGAGGATCGCCGCGCCAAAGGCCTTGGCGGTGCGGTTCAGGGTCGAGACCATGACCAGCCCGCCGGGCCGCGCCAGCCCGCCCGCGACCGCCAGGAAGGCGGCGGGATCGGCGACATGTTCCACCACCTCGAAGGCCAGCACCGCGTCGAAGCGCGCGCCCTCGGCGGCCAGCGCCTCGGCGCTTGTGTGGCGGTAGTCGATGGTCAGCCCCTGCGCCTCGGCATGGGTGCGGGCGACGGGGATATTGCCGCCCGCCGCGTCGATGCCCGTGACCTCGGCCCCGAGCCGCGCCAGCGGTTCGGCCAGAAGCCCGCCGCCGCAGCCGATGTCCAACACCTTGAGCCCCGCGAAAGGCCGCGCGTCGCGGCGGTCGCGGTCGAACTCGGCGGCGATCTGCCCGGCGATGTAATCGAGCCGGCAGGGGTTCATCTCGTGCAGGGGGCGAAACTTGCCGTTGGGGTCCCACCATTCGGCGGCCATGGCCTCGAATTTCGCGACCTCCGCGGGATCGACGCTGGCGGTCTCTGGGCTTGGGGTCATCGGCAGAATCTCATGGTCTTTCCGGTGTTCTCTCTCATATAGGAAGGGCATGGACAAAGACCTGGGTCAAAAGCGCGCCGTTCAGTATCTCTACCCGCCCCGCGATCCCTTCGACCAGCGAATGGTTCCGGTCTCGGGCGGTCACACGATCTACGTCGAACAATGCGGCCGGCCCGACGGCATCCCGGTCATCGTGCTGCACGGCGGCCCGGGGGGCGGCTGTTCGCCCGCCATGCGGCGCTATTTCGGCCCCGAGCACTACCGCGTCGTCCTCTTCGACCAGCGCGGCTGCGGCCGCTCGCGGCCCCATGCCAGCGTCACCGAGAACACCACCTGGGACCTCGTCTCCGACATCGAGACGATCCGGGCAGAGCTGGGCATCGACCGGTTCATCGTCTTCGGCGGCTCCTGGGGCGCGACCCTGTCGCTGATCTACGCGATCTCGCATCCCGAGGCGGTGCGCCAGCTGGTGCTGCGCGGGGTCTTCCTGATGACCCAGGTCGAGCTTGACTGGTTCTACGGCGGCGGCGCGGGGCAGTTCTGGCCCGAGACCTGGGCGCGGTTCCGCGACCTGATCCCGCCGGACGAACGCCACGACATGATCGCCGCCTATCACCGGCGGCTCTTCTGCGGCGACCTGCGGATCGAGACGCAATTCGCCCGCGCCTGGTCCTCCTGGGAGAACGCGCTGGCCTCGATCCATTCCTCGGGTTCGGGCGGAGAGGCGCCCGGCGACTACGCCCGCGCCTTCGCGCGGCTCGAGAACCACTATTTCACCCACAAGGGCTTCCTCGAGGAAGACGGCTGGATTCTCAAGAACATCGACCGGATCCAGCACATCCCCGGGGTGATCGTGCAGGGCCGCTACGACATGATCTGCCCGCCCGCCCGGGCCTGGGAGCTGGCGCGCAAATGGCGCAGTTCCGACCTTCGGATGATCCGCAACGCGGGTCACGCGCTCTCCGAGCCGGGCATCAGCGCGGAGCTGGTCCGGGCCATGGATGAATTGACCGGATAATCAATTCCTTGGCCGCTCCGGGGCACAAGGCTTTACATTAAGCCCTAAGGCGTTAATTTGTCCGCAACTTCCGCGACAGGAAATTGCCGGAAACCGTGTCAAGTGTAGCAAAAATTATTGGCCAGAGGCTCCTGTTAGGGCTTCTGACGCTGTTCGTCATCTCCGTCATCATCTTCACCGCGGTGAACATGTTGCCGGGGGACTTCGCGCAGGCCGTGCTGGGCCAGGGCGCCACCCCCGAGGCGGTGGCCGCGATCCGCCGCGACCTCGGGCTCGATCAGCCCTTCCTGGTGCGCTACTGGAGCTGGCTCTCGGATATGCTGAGGGGCGACCTCGGCACCTCTTTCGCGCAGGCCAATTTCGCCACCTTCACCGGCAACGAAAGCCAGGCCGGGGCGACGGTCATGGCGCAGATCGGGCCGCGCTTCGAGAACACGCTCTTCCTCGCCGGTGTCACCGCGATGATCGCGGTGCCCTTCGCGGTGGGCCTCGGCATCCTCTCGGCGCTGTTCCGCAACTCGGCCTTCGACAAGGGCGCCAATGTCTTCGCGCTGACCTCGATCTCGAGCCCGGAGTTCTTCCTGGCCTATGTGCTGATCCTCTTCCTCGCGGTGCTGAACCCGATCCTGCCGTCGCTCTCGAACATCTACGAGGGCATGGGCATGGGTGAGCGGCTCCAGCGCACGCTCCTGCCGGCGCTGACGCTGACGCTGGTGGTCACCGCGCATATGATGCGGATGACCCGCGCGGCGATCATCAACCTCCTGGCCTCGCCCTACATCGAAATGGCCCGGCTCAAGGGCATCAAGCCGATGCGGGTGATCGTGCGCCACGCGCTGCCCAACGCCCTGGCGCCGATCATCAACGTGATCGCGATCAACCTGGCCTATCTCATCACCGGCGTCGTCGTCGTTGAGGTGGTCTTCGTCTATCCCGGCATCGGCCAGCTCTTCGTCGACAGCGTGAAGATCCGCGACATCCCCGTGGTGCAGGCCTGCTGCCTGATCTTCGCCGCCGCCTATATCCTGCTGAACCTCATGGCCGACATCTTCTCGATCCTCTCCAACCCGCGGCTGAGGCACCCGAAATGAGCTTCTGGACCTGGACCCTCGCGATCGCGCTGGCGGTCTTCGGCGGCGCCTGGCTGATGCGGGCGCTGGGCCGCAGGCTCACCGGCAACACGCCCTACTTCCGCGACATGCCTTATGCGGTGGCCTTCGGCTATGTCGCCGCGGTGGCGGCCGTGATCGGCGGGGCGGTGCTTTGGGTGCAGCCCAATGCGGTCTTCTTCCGCTGGGCGGTGCAGGGCTTCGTGATCGCCGCGGCGCTGGCCTTCGTCTTCCGGCTGGCGGGGCGGCACATCGGCTCCGAGGGCACGCGCAAGGCCTTCCGCACCATGCCGCTGACCGCCGCCTTCGGCATCCTGACGATCCTCGTCTACGCGGTGCTGGCGATCTTCGCGGGGCTTCTCGCGCCCTACGGCCAGGCCGAGGTCTTCGCGCAGCCCAACATGCTGCCCGGCGGCGACCCGGCGAGCGGCGGCGACCCGGCGCATCCGCTCGGGACCGACCAGATCGGGCGCGACCTGCTGACCCGGCTGATCTACGGCGCGCAGAACACCGTGGGCATCGCCTTCGCGACGACCTGCCTGGCCTTCGTGCTGGGCGGCTCGCTGGGCTTTCTCGCGGCGGTGATCGGCGGCTGGTTCGACAACCTCCTGAGCCGGGCGGTGGATGTGCTCATGGCCATTCCCTCGCTGATCTTCGCGCTTCTGCTGATGACCATCGCCAGCGCCTGGGCGGGGTCGGAACGCTGGCTGCTGACGATCTACATGATCGTCATCATCGCGGTGATCGATTCGACCCGGGTCTTCCGGCTGGCCCGCGCGGTCGGGCAGAACATCGTCGTGATGGACTACATCGAGGCCGCCAAGCTGCGCGGCGAGGGCCTGCGCTACCTGATCTTCCGCGAGATCCTGCCCAATGCGACCGCGCCGCTCCTGGCCGAGTTCGGCCTGCGCTTCTGCTTCGTCTTCCTGACCATCGCGGCGCTGTCCTTCCTGGGCGTGGGCATCCAGCCGCCGCTGGCGGATTGGGGCACCATGGTCCGCGACCTGGCGCAATTCATCAACTTCGCCGCCTTCTCGCCCCTGGCCGCCGCGCTGCCGCTCATGGCGGCCGGGGCCATCGCGCTCCTGACGGTGGCGGTCAACTTCGTGGTGGACTGGGTGCTGCACCGGTCCTCGGGGCTGAAGGACTGAGCCATGGGCGAGCGTCTTCTCACCATCACCGACCTGCGCATCGAGGGCCGCGCCGACGAGCAGTGGATCCCCATCGTGAACGGCGTCGACCTGACGCTCGACAAGGGCGAGGTCCTGGGCCTGATCGGCGAAAGCGGCGCGGGCAAGTCGACCGTGGGCCTCGCGGCCATGGGCTACACCCGCGACGGGGTGCGCATCGCCGGCGGCTCGGTGGAGTTCGACGGCATCGACCTGGTCAACGCGCCGCTGATGCAGAAGCGCGCGCTTCTGGGCAAACGCATCGCCTATGTCGCGCAATCCGCCGCCGCCAGCTTCAACCCCGCGCACAAGCTGATCGACCAGCACAGCGAGGCGCCGGTGCGCCACGGCGTCATGCGCAAGGGCGAAAGCGAGGAGGACGCGATCGAGCTTTACCGCCGCCTGCGTCTGCCCAACCCCGAGGAGATCGGCTTCCGCTATCCCCACCAGGTCTCGGGCGGCCAGCTGCAGCGGGCGATGACCGCCATGGCGATGTCCTGCCGGCCCGACCTGATCATCTTCGACGAGCCGACCACGGCGCTCGACGTAACCACCCAGATCGAGGTGCTGGCGGCGATCCGCGACATCGTCGAGCAGTTCGGCACCTCGGCGATCTACATCACCCATGATCTCGCGGTGGTCGCGCAGATGGCCGACCGCATCAAGGTGCTCCTGCGCGGCGACGAGGTCGAGGAGGCGCCGACCCGGCAGATGCTCGAGGCGCCGCAGGAAGATTACACCCGCTCGCTCTGGGCGGTGCGCAGCTTCAAGCGCCCGGCGAAACCCGCGCCCGCCGCCGACGCGGTGCCGGTCCTCTCGGTGCAGAACGTGACCGCGGGCTACGGCAAGGCGACGGTGCTGCGCGACGTCAGCTTCGACATCCACGAGGGCCGGACGGTCGCCGTGGTGGGCGAAAGCGGCTCGGGCAAATCCACCGCCGCGCGCTGCATCACCGGCCTTCTGCCGCCGCGTTCGGGGCAGGTTGAGCTCGACGGCCAGGCGCTGCCGCTCGACTACCGCAACCGCTCCAAGGAGCAGCTGCGCCAGGTTCAGATGATCTACCAGATGGCCGATACCGCGCTGAACCCGCGCAAGACCATCGGCGAGATCATCGGCCGCCCGGTGGAGTTCTACCTGGGCCTGCGCGGCAAGGCCAAGCGCGCCCGGGTCGAGGAACTGCTGACCCAGATCGAGCTGCCCCCGGGGGAATTCATCGACCGGCTGCCCTCGGAGCTGTCCGGCGGGCAGAAGCAGCGCATAGGCATCGCCCGGGCGCTGGCGGCCGAGCCGAAGTTCATCATCTGCGACGAGGTCACCTCGGCGCTCGATCAACTTGTCGCGGAGGGCATCCTCAAGCTCTTGGCAAGACTGCAGGATGACCTCAAACTGTCGTATATGTTCATTACCCACGACCTCGCGACGGTGCGCGCCATCGCCGACGAGGTGGTGGTGATGAAGGATGGAGAGGTGGTCGAACAGGGGCCCAAGGCCGATATGTTCACGCCGCCGCACCATCCCTATACCGATCTGCTGCTGAGCTCGGTGCCGGAAATGGACCCCGATTGGCTCAGCGAGCTCCTGGCCGAGCGCGGCCGCGACAACCTCGGCGATGCCGCCGTCGGGAGCATGGACTAGGGATCGCCCGGGAAAAGGGTGTGCAACGCGGCGCCTGAGCGCCGGAGAAGACGACAGGGAGAAGACCAAATGACACGTATCTCGAGACGCGGACTGCTCCGCACCGGCGCCGCCGCCGGTGTGCTGGCCGCCACCGGCCTGCCACTGCGCGCCCAGCAGGCCCAGCGCGGCGGCAAGATCACCGTCGGCCTGTCCGGCGCCAATACCTCGGACAACTGGGACGGCCGCACCCATTCGGACGTCTACATGATCTCCGCCGCCCAGGGCGCGGTCTTCGACAGCCTGACCGAGGTCGCCGCCGACGGCAGCCTGGTGGGCGAACTGGCGACCGACTGGGAGGCCTCGGCCGACGCCAAGGTCTGGACCTTCAACCTGCGCCAGGGCGTGACCTTCCACAACGGCAAGCCCTTCAACGCCGACGACGTGATGGAATCCATCGCGCTGCACCAGGGCGAGGACACCAAGTCCGGCGCCAAGCCGCTGGTCGAGCCGATCGTCGAGATGAAGAAGACCGGCGAGCACCAGGTGCAGTTCACCCTGGCCGCGGGCAACGCCGACTTCCCCTACCTGATGTCGGATTATCACCTGCTGATCTATCCCGCCGGCCAGATCGAGGAGGCCATCGCCCAGGGCATCGGCACCGGCCTTTACCAGGTCTCGAGCTTCGAGCCGGGCGTGCGTTTCGTCGGCACCCGGGTCGACAGCCACTACAAGGACGGCGACGCCGGCTGGTTCGACGAGATCGAGTTCATCGCGATCAACGACAACACCGCCCGGATGAACGCGCTCTTGACCGGCCAGGTCGACGCGATCAACCGCATCGACTTCAAGACCGAGCAGCTCCTGAAGGCCAACCCCTCGATCCTCATCCAGGAGGTGACGGGCAACCAGCATTACACCTTCCCGATGCTGACCAATATCGCGCCCTTCGACGACGTGAACGTGCGCCGGGCGCTGAAATACGGGGTCAACCGGCAGGAGATGGTCGACAAGATCCTCTTCGGGCACGGCCAGGTCGCCAACGACAGCCCGATCGGGCCCGCCAACCAGTACATGGCCGAGCTGGACCCGATCCCCTACGACCCCGACCAGTCGAAGTTCTACCTCAAGCAGGCCGGGCTCGACTCGCTGAACATCGACCTCTCGGCCTCTTCGGCGGCCTTCGAGGGCGCGGTGGACGCGGCGCAGCTCTACCAGGCCTCGGCGGCGCCCTCGGGCATCAACATCAACGTCGTGCAGGAGCCCGCGGACGGCTACTGGTCGAACGTTTGGATCAAGAAGCCCTGGTGCGCCTGCTACTGGTCGGGCCGCGCGACCGAGGACTGGATGTTCTCCTCGGCCTACGAGGAGGGCGTGCCCTGGAACGACAGCCAGTGGGACAGCGACGACAACGCGCGCTTCCAGTCGCTGCTGGTCGAGGCCCGGGCCGAGCTCGACAGCGCCAAGCGCCGCCAGATGTACGGCGAGATGCAGACCATCCTGCGCGACGACGGCGGCGTGGTCATCCCGATGTTCGCCAACTGGGTGCAGGCCCACAACACGCGCATCGGCACGCCGGACCAGATCGGCAACCTCTGGCAGATGGACAACTCGCGCATGGCCGAACGCTGGTGGGTCGCCTGATCCGCATCAGCAAGACAGCCTGACACCCACACACCCCGCGGCCCGCGCCGCGGGGTGTTTTCTTGCGCGCCCCGGCCCAGCAAGAGAACCCGCCCCCATCTTCATCTTGGCAAAAATACCTCGGGGGGTCCGGGGGGCTGGCCCCCCGGCGCGCCCCCGCGCAAGAGGCGCCACACCATATTGGCGCGCCCAGCCGGCAAAGGGCCTTCATGCGGCCGAAAAAAGCGGCCCCGTCGAATCCAACGGCGCCGCCTCTGCGCGCTTCAAAACAAGATCACCGGTCAGCCCAAGACGCCAGCCCGGCGCCCGCGGCCCCCGCCGCCTCAGAGCACGTAGCGGCTGAGGTCGGTCGAGCGGCTGAGGTCGCCCAGGTGCTCTTCCACGAAGCCCTCATCGACCGTCACGGTCTGGCCCGCCTGGTCCGGCGCGGTGAAGGAGAGCTCCTCGAAGACCCGTTCCATCACCGTGTAGAGCCGCCGCGCGCCGATGTTCTCGACCGAGGTGTTCACCTCGGCGGCGATCCGGGCCAGCGCGGCGATGCCGCCCTCGGTGAAGCTGACCTCCACCTCCTCGGTCGCCATGAGCCCGGTGTATTGCCGGGTCAGCGCGTTGTCGGTCTCGGTCAGGATGCGGACGAAGTCCTCTTCGGTCAGCGGCCGCAGGTTCACCCGGATCGGCAGGCGGCCCTGCAGTTCCGGCAAGAGGTCCGAGGGCTTGGCGATATGGAAGGCGCCCGAGGCGATGAAGAGGATATGATCGGTCTTCACCGGCCCGTGCTTGGTCGAGACCGTCGTGCCCTCGATCAGCGGCAGCAGGTCGCGCTGCACGCCCTCGCGGCTGACGTCGCCGCCCTTGGCGTCGGTGCGGGCGCAGACCTTGTCGATCTCGTCGAGGAAGACGATGCCGTTTTCCTCCACCGCGCGGATCGCCTCGCGCTTGACCGCCTCGTCGTCCAGCAGCTTGTCGGCCTCTTCGCCGATCAGCACCTCGTAGCTTTCCGCCACCGAGAGCCGCTTGCGGGTGGTGCGCCCGCCGAAGGCTTTGCCGAAGATGTCGCCAAGGTTCATCCCGCCGCCGGCGCCGCCCATGCCCATGCCGGGCTGGCCGGGGATCTCCATCATCGGGAAGGGCGAGGAATTGTCGGCCACGTCCAGCTCGATCATCGTGTCGTCCAGCTCGCCGTTGCGCAGCTTCTCGCGGAAGCGTTCGCGGGTGCCCTCGCGGGCGTCCTCACCGGCGATGGCGGCGATCACCCGGTCCTCGGCGGCCTTGTGGGCCGAGGCCTTCACGTCCTCGCGCATGAACTCGCGGGTCATGGCGATGGAGGCATCGACGAGGTCGCGCACGATCTGCTCCACGTCGCGGCCGACGTAGCCCACTTCGGTGAACTTGGTCGCCTCGACCTTCACGAAGGGCGCGCGGGCGAGCTTGGCCAGCCGGCGCGAGATCTCGGTCTTGCCGACGCCGGTGGGGCCGATCATCAGGATGTTCTTCGGATAGACCTCTTCGCGCAGATCCTCGGGCAGCTGCTTGCGGCGCCAGCGGTTGCGCAGGGCCACGGCGACGGCGCGCTTGGCGTCCTTCTGCCCGATGATGAAGCGGTCGAGCTCCGAGACGATTTCGCGGGGGGTCAGGTCGGTCATGGGGTCCTTTCTCGAACGGCGATATGCGGCTCTGTTCCGGCGCAAAGGCGCCGGGGCACGCCTCAGCCGCCGATCTTCTCCACGGTCAGGTTGCCGTTGGTATAGACGCAGATGTCGCTGGCGATCTCCATCGCGCGGCGGGCCACCTCCTCGGCGGATTTCTCGGTCTCCATGAGACCCCGCGCGGCGGCGAGCGCGAAGTTCCCGCCCGAGCCGATCGCGGCGATGTCATGCTCGGGTTCGAGCACGTCGCCCGCCCCGGTGATGACATAGAGGTCCTTGCCGTCGGTCACGATCAGCATGGCCTCGAGCTTCTGCAGGTATTTGTCCGTCCGCCAGTCCTTGGCCAGTTCCACGCTGGCGCGCTGCAGCTGGCCCGGCGTCGCCTCGAGCTTGGCTTCCAGCCGCTCGAGCAGGGTGAAGGCATCGGCGGTCGAGCCCGCGAACCCCGCGACCACGTCGTAGCCGCCGGGGCTGAGGCGGCGGACCTTGCGGGCCGAGCCCTTGATCACGGTCTGCCCGAGGCTCACCTGGCCGTCGCCTGCGACCACCACCTCGCCGCCCTTGCGGACGCCGATGATCGTGGTGCCGTGCCAGCCGGGGAAGGTGTCGTCGGCCATGTCTCACTCCTTTGTCGGTCTGCCGCGATATGGGGCCTGCGGCGCGGGCGCGCAACCGGACGGCAAAAGCCCGCCCGGATACGAAAAGGCCCCGCGCGGGGGCGGGGCCTTGAAGCTGTCACGTCGCGGACGCGGGATCAGATCGACTCGTCGATCCAGCCCTTGAGCGCCGCCTTCGGCGCGGCGCCGGCGCGGTTCGACACGACCTGGCCGTCCTTGAAGATGAAGAGCGCGGGGATGCCGCGCACGCCCATCTGGGCGGCGGTGTTGGGGTTCTGGTCGACGTCCACCTTGGCGACCTTCAGCTTGCCGCCGTATTCATCGGCGAGCTCTTCCAGGGCCGGGCCGATCTGCTTGCAGGGGCCGCACCATTCGGCCCAGAAATCCACAATGACGGGCACGTCGGAATTCTTCACTTCCTGGTCGAAAGTGGCGTCGGTAACGGCAACGGTGGCCATGGTCTCGTCTCCAGAGAAATTGCGGAATGTCTTGGAGGACGAACCTATGGACCGGCCCCGGCAGAATCAAGTCGCCCCGCGCGGGCCAGGGCGGGTCCGGTCAGCGCCTCGGGCAGCTCCATGAGCGCGCCCGTCGCGGTCCAGACCAGCACCATGTGCAGCGCCCGGCCGGGATAAATCTCTGCCAGCATCGCGCGATAGGCGCCCATCTGCCGCAAGAGCCCCTCGGGCACCGCCTCGGGCGTCTGGGGCACCTGGCGGTTGGTCTTGAAATCATAGGCGGTCACGCTTTCGGGAGTGACCGCCAGCCGGTCGATCACCCCGTAGAGCTGGCCGAGGCCCGGCAGCTCGGCGGCCAGCGGCACCTCGGCGAGCGTCTCGGGCGCGAAGACCGGCGCCAGCGCCGGGGCGTCCAGGAGCGCCAGCGCCTCGGCGACCAGCGCCGCGCCTTCGGGCCCCTCAAGCCCCTCGCGCGCCAGGAGATGCTGCGCGACCTCCGCGCGCCGCCCGGGTGGCAGCTCCGGCAGGCACTCGAGCAGGTGATGCACGAAGGTGCCGCGCGCCTGGGCGGTCTCGGTTTCCTCGCCGAGGCCCGGCAGCGCCTTGGCCCCGCCCAGGTCCGAGGGCGAAAGCGGCCCCGGATCGGCCGGGCGCGGCGCGGCGGCATCTGCGAAAAACGGCTCCAACTCGGCCCGCTCGGCCCGCGCGGGCGGCGCGCTGGCCTCCGCGCTTTCGGGCAGGGCGCCCAGGGTCAGGCCCGACCCGCCTTCGGTCTCATAGGTCTCGGCCCCGCAGGCCTCGAGCCCCTGCGCCACCTGGCCATACCAGGAGTCCTCGGGCGTCTTGCCGATGTCGCCCGCCGCCGCGACGATCAGCCAGGCCTCGGCGCGGGTCATGGCGACGTATAACAGCCGGTCCCGCTCGGCCTTCTCGCGGGCCTTCATCGCCTCGAGCCGCTCGGCCTGGGCCGCGGGCATCTGCTCCGAACGGGTCTTCCAGAGCGCGGTCTCCGGCGCGTCGGGCGTGGCCAGCAGGGCGGATTTCACCTGGCCCTGCGGCTTCTGGCATTCCGGCAGGATCACCACCGGCGCTTCCAGCCCCTTGGCGCCATGCACGGTCATCACCCGGATCGCCGCGCCCGCCGCCTCGGGGCTGCGCTTGATCTCCAGGTCGTCGGTCTGCATCCAGCCGAGGAAGCCGGTCAGCGAGGGCACGCTGCCCGACTCGTAGGTCAGCGCCTGCGAGAGCAGCGCGTCGATCCCGTCCTCGGCCTCGACCCCGAGCCGCCCGATCAGCCGGGCCCGCCCGCCGTGCCGCGTCAGCACCCGTTCGATCAGGTCGTAGGGCCGGAGGAAGTCGGTCTGGTCGCGCAGGTCCGACAGGATTTCCATCGTGCGGGGATAGTCCTCGGCCCGGGCGCGCAGCGCCTCCCAGAGGCTTGGCCCCTTGCGGCGATGGGCAAGAGTGAAGAGGTCCTGCTCGCTCAGCCCGAAGAGCGGCGAACGCAGCGCCACGGCGAGCGAGAGGTTGTCCTCCTGCGTCGCCAGGAAGGACAGGAGCGCGCCGATGTCCTTGACCGCGCGTTCGGCCATGACCTTGAGCCGGTCGGCCCCGGCCACCGGCAGGCCGGCGGCCTTGCAGGCACGGATGATCTCGTGAAAGAGCGCGCCGCGCCGGCGCACCAGGATCAGCACGTCGCCCGCCTGCATGGCCCGGGGCGCGGAGGGCCCAAGCGCGATCGGCTGGCCCCGCGCGACGGCGGCGGAGATCTCGGCGGCGATGCGTTCGGCCAGAACCACCGTCGCATCGGTCGGCGCGTTGCGGTCGACCGGGTCCGACCAGGGGCCGTCTTCCTCGGTCTCGGGCTTCGGCACCACGGGCCAGAGGTCGACCCGCCCCGGCATCGCCTCGTGGAAGGCCAGGTGCCGGCCCTCGGCGGCAAAGCCCGAGCCCTCGGCGCCCGCGAAGGTCGCGTCGACCGCCCGCAGGATCGTGCCCGCCGAGCGGAAGCTGTAGGCCAGGGACCGTGTCTCGAGCGGCGCGCCCGAGGGGGCGAGCTGCGCGTCGAAGGCCTCGCGCATGCGGTCGAAGGCATCGGGGTCGGCGCCCTGGAAGGAGTAGATCGACTGCTTCTTGTCGCCCACCACGAAGATCGTGCGCCGGGCCTCGGCGCGGGCGCCCTCGCCGGCGGTGAACTCGCGGGCGAGCTTGGCGATGACCTTCCACTGCAGCGGGTTGGTGTCCTGCGCCTCGTCCACCAGGATGTGGTCGATCCCGCCGTCGAGCCGGTAGAGCACCCAGTCGGCCACCCGCTCGTCGGAGAGAAGGTCATGCGCCTTCTGGATCAGGTCGTCGAAATCGAGCCAGCCGCGCGCCTGTTTCTCGGCCTCGTAGCGCGGCAGGAAGACCTGGGCGAAACGGTGCAGCGCCAGGTCGCGCTCGCAGGCAGAGAGCGCCAGCGCCCGGTCGCGCGCGGCCTCGACCCGCAGGGTCAGCTGGTCGAGCCGGTCGATCAGGGGGGCAAGTCCCGGATCGCTGCGCAGGGCCTTCTTGGGGAAGTTCTTGCGCGGGGTGCCGGCCTGGGTCAGAAGCCCCGCCTTCAGCGCCTCGAAGCTCTGCGCGTCGCGGCCCGTGGCCCCCGCCAGCGCCTCGGCCGCCTTGGCGTCATTGCCGCCGCTTTGGCGCAGGATAGGGACTATTTCCGCGATCAGCTCGGCCTCGCCGCCCAGGAAGACCTCGGCCAGGAAAGCCTCGGGGCCGTAGCCCTCGGGCAGGCCGTAAGCGGCGCGCAACTCCTCAGGGGCGCGCGGCGGATCGAAGGCCGCGCGGCGGGTCAGCACCTCCTGCAACAGCCGGTCGAGGTTGTCGTCCTGGTCGGTGAAATGCAGCGCCAGCGCGGTGACGTGATCCGCCTCGGGGCCGTTCGACAGGCTGTCGAGGATCTCGGCCCGCAGGAGCTGCGCGGCGCGGTCCTCCATCTCGCGGAAGTCCGGGCTGACCTTGGCTTCGAGCGGAAAGCGCCGCAACAGAGCCGCACAGAAGGAGTGGATCGTCTGGATCCGCAGCCCGCCCGGCGTCTCGATCGCGCGGGCAAAAAGCGTGCGGGCTTTCTGCAGGAAGACCCCCGGCAGCGCGCCCTCGACGCCCAGTTCGGTCAAGGTCGCGCGCAGGTCGGCGTCGCTCAGCATGGCCCAGGCGCCGAGCCGCCGGAACAGCCGGTTCTGCATCTCGCTGGCCGCGGCCTTGGTGTAGGTCAGACACAGGATGTTCTCGGGCGCCACGCCGTCCAGCAGAAGCCGCGCGACGCGGTCGGTCAGCACCCGGGTCTTGCCCGAGCCGGCATTGGCCGACAGCCAGGTCGAGACCTCGGGCCGGGCCGCCAGGACCTGGGCTTCGCTTGCCGCGTCGCGGGTCATGTCAGCACCTCCGGGTCGGCAGGGTCAGAGACCGACCATTCGCCCAGCCGCGAGAGGTCGTCGTAGTCCGAGATGGCCTGATCGCTGAACATCGCCCGCCGCGCGGTAAAGCCCTTGTCGGGCGAGAGATAGTCCGCCACAAGCGTCTCGAACATGGCCCAAACCGTGGCGGGCTGCATCTCCTCGAGGGGGGCTGCCACCTCTTTCGTCTCGGAGCCGATCTGCAGGTAATGCGCCGAGCCCACGCCGCGCGGAGTGAGGTTCTCGAAGGCCCCGCGCATCACCAGCGCGGCGGTCAGAAGAAGCTGCGGGTCGAAGCTTTTCTGCTGCTTCTCCGAAGGCGGCGCGCCGGTCTTGTAGTCGTAGAGATGCGCATAGCCGAGGTCATCCATGTCGATCCGGTCGGCGCGGGTGATCAGGGTGAAGTCCAGAGGCTCGATCCGCGTCTCGCCGCCGGTCTCGATATGGGCCAGCCGCGCGCGGGCCTGGCGGGCCTTCTCGGCCTCGACGAAGGGCTGGGCGACCCGTCTCAGCCGCGCATGCCAAAGCTGCCGGGCCAGCGGGAATGGCACCTTTTCCGCCAGAACAGTCTCGATTTCCCGCAGGAAGGCCTCGGGCGTGGGCGCCAGCCCCGCGTCGCGCATGGCCTTGCCGAAGCGCTCCAGCGCGTCGTGGATCACCACCCCGCGCAAGAGCGCGTCGGGCGCCTGCATGAGCGGGTTCAGCGGATCGAGGCGCAGCACCTCCTTGGCGTAGATCGCGTAAGGATCGCGCACCAGCGTCTTCACCTGCGTCAGCCGCAGCTTGCGCGGCCGGGCCTCGGCGGGCGGCTTGGGCGAAGGCCGCGTTGCCGGGGCGCTGACCGCGGGCGCCTCCAGCGCCGCGACCCGCGCGCGCCAGGCGTCGCCGCGCGCGCGCATCTCGGCCAGTGCGCTGTCGCCCTCGCGTTCGGGCAGGCCCTCCATGAGGTTCGTTAAGCGGTTCAGCCAGCGCGAGGGCACGGTGTCGGCGTCGTCGGATTTCACCGCGCGGGTCAGCCAGACTTCGCGCGCGCCGATCGCCTGCTGGAAGTCATGCGCCGCCAGACCGATGCGCCGTTCGGGCAATGTCAGACCCGCTTCCGCGCGCATCCGGCGGTTCAACCAGGGGTCGGCCTTGGGCGCCTCGGGCCAGCTGCCCTCGTTCAGCCCGGCCAGGATGATGAGGTCCGCGCCCATGACGCGCGCCTCGATGGTGCCCCAGATGCGGATGTCACGGTGCACCGTCTCGCTGCGGCGCACCTCTTCGCGGGCGAGGATCGCGCCGAAAAGCTCGGCGTAATCCCTGGCGGTCAGATCGGCGCCCGCGCCCGCCTCGGCGGCGAGGTTGTCCATGACCGCCCGCAGGCTGCGTCCCGCCTCCTTGTCCCAAAGCGCGGCAGGCCCGGCCCCGGCGCTGCCCGCGACCACCTCCTCGGCCAGGGCGCGATGCGCGGCCACCCAGTCGGCGAGCGGCCGGGCCCCGGTGGCGCGCGGCGCGCAGAAACAGCGCCCGAGCCAGGCCGCCCAGCGGGCTTGGTCCGCCTTCTCGCCCCAGGTCGCCAGCGCCTCGGCGTCGGGATAGGGCATGCCCTTGCGGCGGATATGTGTCTCTAACTTGGGCAAAGCGGCGGTATGCGGGCTGCGGTCCCGGCCCGGATCGTCGCCGCCGTGGCAGAGCGGATGCTTCAGAAGCGCCAGCAGGCTCTCCGCCGTCAGCTCCTCGTGCAGAAGCGCCGCCACCTGCCGCAAGAGCCGCCCCGGCGGGCTGAGCTGCGCGGGCTGGCCGGCGGAATCGTCCGGCACGATGTTCCAGCGATCGAGCGCCGCCGAGACCTGCCGGGTCAGCACCCGGTCGGGCGTGACCAGCGCGGCGCGCGTGCCGTCCTCGGCGGCCTGGCGCAGGCGCATGGCGATGGCCACGGCTTCCTCGCGCGGGTTGGCGGCCTCGAGGAGCGTCATGCCCTCGGTCGCGGCGCGCAGCGGCGGCAGTTCCGGCCCCTCGGCGCGCCATTGGTCGGTGACCGGCGCGGGCCGCAGCGCCAGGGACACCAGCCGGTTGCGCGCGGGCGCGGGCGCGTCGCCGCCCCAGGGACGCACGTCGGCGGGGCTTGCGCCCAGGTCGCGCAGCAGCCGGGCAAAGCGGAACTGCGGGTGATCCTCGCCCGGCTGGCTCTGGTCTTTGCGCGGCATGTCGTCGATCAGCTGGTCCCAGACATGCCGCGGCAGGTCAAAGTCGAAGCCCGGCAGGATCACAGCCCCTTGGGGTAGACGCGCGACGGCACACATCATCTCGTGGGTCGTGCCCCGCGACCCGGTGGAGCCCGCAACGATCACCGGGTGGCTCGGCGGGGCCTCGGCCCAGGTCTCCAGCCGGGCCTCCACCGCGCGGCGCTGGAGCTGCGCGGCGTCCGGCGCGGGATGCGTGGCCTCGAAATAATGCTGCACGATGCGCAGGAATTGCAGCGCGCGCTCCCAGTGGCCGGAAAGGTCCGAGACGTCGAGCGCGGCGATGGCCTCGGGCGGCACATCCTCGATCTGCATCTCCTCCATGAGCTGCGCGAGGCTCTCGGCCAGGTCAAAAAGCGCGGCCCGCGGGGCGAGGTCGGGTTCCTGGTCCAGGAGCCGCGAGACCAGCGCGGTCAGCTCGAGCCGGCGGCGGAGCGGCGGCACGGGGGCGGGCAGGAGCGCCCGCAGCGCGGGGTCGCCGGTTTCGGTCAGAAGCCGCAGACGCGGCAGGAAACCCGCGCGGTGATTGGCGAATTGCTCGGTCACGCGGCGCCGCATCCGGGCGCTGTTGAGGAAGAGCTCGGCCCGGGCCATGGCCTCGGGCGGCAGGCTCTCGTGGCGCGCGGTCAGGCCCCGGACCAGCTCGGCGGGGAAATCCGCGCCGGGCGGCAGGGCGTAAAGACGCGGGGTCGGGGCATCCTCGAAGATCATTGGGCCAGCATCTCCTCGGCCAGGGCGATGCCCTCGGGGTGGCCCACGTCGGCCCAGCGGCCGGGGTAGTCGCAGCCGAAAAGCCGGCCCTCCGCCGCCATGCGGTTCCACAGGAGGTTCAGCGAAAAGACCCGCTCGGGGATCTCGGAAAGCGTTTCGGTCTTGAGGATCTGCACGCCGGTGTAGACGTGATTTCCCCCGCGTTCGAGCCGCATATTGGGCCCCAGGGTGAAGTCGCCGCCGCCTTGCCGCCCGACGGCGCGCGCGACCGGCAGGCAGAGGAGCAGCGCGCCCATTCGCGCCGGATCCCAAGCCTCGGAGAGCACCTCCAGCGGGTTCGGCCCGGCGAAGACGGCATCGGCGTTCATCGTGTAGACCGGCCCTGCGCCGAGCTGCGGCAAGGCGTTGCGCAGCCCGCCGCCGGTGTCGAGAATCTCCTCGGATTCGACCACCACCTGCACGTCGCGCCCCTTGAGGTGCCGCTGGATCTGGTCGGCGTGGTAATGCGCGTTGACCACCCGGCGCGGCAGGTGGTCGGCCAGCGCCAGCGTGCGGTCGAGAAGCGTCTGGTTTTCGACCCTGATTAGGGGTTTCGGGCGTGTTTTCGTCAGCGCGCCCATGCGCGTGCCGAACCCCGCGGCGAAGATCATCGCGGCCTCAGGCATTGCGTTTCATAAGCTCTCTCACGGTGGGCTCCGGGGCGGGCAGAAGGTCGGTGACGCGGGGCGCGAGGTCAGCCAGCGCCGGGTGGCGCAGGTCGCGCATCAGGTGGGCCCAGACGCGCGGCATCATGTCGACGTAATGCGGCTTGCCCCGCACGGCGGCCAGCCGGGCGAAAATGCCCAAGATGCGCAGGTTCCGCGCCGCGCCCTGGACCGCAAGCGCGGCGGAGAACCCTTCGTCCGACAGGCCGGTTGCGCCGAGATAGAGCCTGATCGCGGCCTCGCGCGCGGGTTCGGAGACGTCGCGCCGCGCGTCTTCCAGCAGGGAGACCACGTCATAGGCGCGGTGGCCGACCAGCGCGTCCTGGAAGTCGAGAAGGCCCGCGCGGGCCGGGCCTTCGCGCTCGGGCAGCCAGATCAGGTTCTCGGCGTGGTAGTCGCGCAGGATGGTGACCGCGCAGTCCGGGCTGTGACGGTCGATGGCGGCGCTCAGCGCGGCGGCGAGGTCGGTGCGGTCCTGCGGGTGCGTCTCGGCGCCCGCGCCGGTCAGATACCAGCTCAGCGCATCCTCGGTCTGGCGGGCGAAATAGCCCGCGTCGGCGCGCGCGAGCCCGGAGGGCGGCGACAGCCGCTGCAGCGCCAGAAGTGCCTCGATCGCGGTTTCATAGAGCCTGATTTCGGTCGCCTCGTCGCGGTCCGCGAGGCCCGCAAACAGCGCGTCGCCCAGGTCCTCGATCAGGAGAAGCCCCGGCGCCTCGGCCAGGATGCGCGGGGCGCTGAGCCCGTGCTGCGTCAGGTAGCGCGCGAGCGCGGCGAACTGGGCCGGGTCGCCCTCGGGGTCCTCCATCAGGATGGCGTTGCCGGAGGGGGATTTCAGTCTTGTGTAACGCCGCGCGGAGGCATCGCCCGCGAGCGGGTTGCGGCGGGCCGTGTCCCATCCGGCGGTGGCGAGAAACGTCTCTAACACGGAGCAATACCGTCGAGTTTGGCCGCCCAGCGGGCGTCGCTCCAGCTCAGCTCCAACCGCCGCTCGTCGTGGGATGCGCCGTCCGAGAAGGCCAGCGACAGCGCGGTCTCGGGGGCGACCTCCTGCAGGCGATCGGGCCATTCGATCAGGCAGATCGCCGTGTCGAAGGCTTCGGCCAGGCCCAGTTCCAGCACGCTGTCGGGCCCCTCGAGGCGGTAAAGATCGGCGTGCCAGATCTCGGTCTCGGGCGTCTCGTAGGTCTGGACCAGCGTGAAGGTGGGCGAGGGCACGTCCTCGGGCGCGGCGAGCCGGGCCTGGATCAGGGCGCGGGCGAAATGGGTCTTGCCGGCGCCGATGCCGCCCGACAGGAGCAGCACGTCTCCGGGGTCCAGCCGGGGGGCGAGGGCCGCGGCCAGCGCGGCCGTGGCCTCGGCGTCGGGCAGGGGGATGTGCAGGCGCTGGGCTGGCATGGGCGCGAGAGTATCGCGCCCATGATCACTCGCAAGAGGGGATCGCGGATCGGCCGGGTGACGCGGCGGCTAAGGGTTGTTCGAGGCGGAGGCTGGGTGGCTGGTGCGCGGGTGCGGCGTGGGCAGGGGTGCTCAGGCGATATGCGGGGAAAACAGCTGCACAGAGCCTGATATTGCCCGGATCAGCGCACCCGGTTCACCCCGCCCCAGCCGTCCCTATTCACCCCGCCCCGCGCCCCGGTCCGCGCGAGAAGCGCACCAGCAGCGCGCCCCCGGCGAGCGGCGCGCAGGCCACCGCCAGGAGGTGCCCCGAGGGGCCCGGGGCGACGCCCTGCCAGGCCTCACCCCGGTCGCGCGCCTCGAGCGCGGAGGCGACCTCGGACCAGCCCTCCCCGGGGGCCGATTTCGCGCGCCATTCGGCCAGCGCCTCGGCCAGCGTCGCCTCTCGGATCTGCGCGCCCGCGTCGAAAAGCCAGAGCCGCCGGTAGCTGGCGTTCGAGAAGATGCAGATGCCGCCCGCGTCGAAGACCGCGATGGCGTCGCCCAGCGCCTCGATCACCGCGTGGTTCAGGGTCAGCTCCTCGCGGAAGCGGCGGGTCAGGGCGATCTCGGAGCTGATGTCCTCGAAGAGGAAGGCGATGGCGCCGTCGGGATGGGCGCGCCCGGTGATCCGGTAGGTGGTCTCGTCGGGCAGGCTCCAGGTCTCGGTGTAGCGGTCCTCCTTGGCGGCCTCGACCAGGTCGGCGAGATGGGCGCGCCAGTCGGAATAACTTTTCGGTTCGGGCATGACCCGGCTTTCGCGCAGCTGGTCGAAGAAGGTCACCAGCGTCGGCCGGGCCGAGAGGAAGGGGGCCGAGAGCCTTGTGAGGTCCAGAAGCGCCGGGTTGAACAGCGCGAGCTGCCGGTCGCGGTCGAAGATCGCGAGGCCGGTGGGCAAGGAGGCGAAGGTCTTGCCAAGCGTCTGCACGAAGGTCGCCCGGGCGGTCTCGGCGGCGACCAGGGGGCCCGCGTCCTGGGCATAATGCAGCGCGCCGCCGCGGGTGGCGCGGGTCTGGACGTCGAACCAGCCGGGCGTGGCGGGGCCCTTGGGCTCGAGCCGGATGCGGCGCACGGCACGGCGGTCCTCGGGGACAGGGTCGGGAAAGACCCGTTCCGCCCCGATGCGCGCGGCGAGGCGGCGGTAGCTGGCATTGGCCCAGAGCAGGTTGCCGGTGGCCGAGGTCAGCCAGATCGGCGCGGGCGCGCGTTCGGCGGCCAGCCGTTCGGCGCTGGCGGGGCGCGGCAGGCGGGCGCCGCGCGCCGGGCCGGGCAGGGCGCCCTGCAGGGGGCCGGGCAGGCCGATCAGCACCAGCGCCAGCCCCGTGCCCACCAATATCGCGAAGATCGCCGCCCCGGCCATGCGCCCCTCCAAGAGAACGATCCTCAGGCTGGCAAGATTCGGTTAACCACGGGTTAATGGCCGGTTAACCCTGTGGGGCGGGGCAGGGTGAGGCGGTCAAAGGGACCGCGTGACGGGGCGGTCAGGCTTGCTCCGAGAACACCACGCACCGGGCCGCCGTCACCGGCATTCGCGCCGGTGCAGAGCCACAGTCACCCATCGAAAGGCCGGTTCTGCCCCATCGGCGCCCGCGCGGCGCGGGTGTCCACGGCGACGGCGGAGAGCGGCCAGACCACCTCGACGATGGCGCCGCGCCGGGGGCCGCCGCTGCCCGCGAAGGGGTCCGAGCCATTGGCGAAGCTCAACTCCGCCCCGGTCCGTTCGAGCAGCGTCTTGGCGATGAAGAGCCCCAGCCCCATGCCTTCGTAGGCCGGGCGCTGGCCGCGGTCGGTCTCGGTCCGGCGCGAGCGCATGAACGGATCGCCGATCCGGCCCAGGAGATGCGGCGGGAAGCCGCCGCCGTCGTCGACGATGCGGATCGAGACCAGGTCATCGGACCAGAGCGTCTCGATCCAGACCGTGCTGCGGGCGAAATCCACCGCGTTCTGGATCAGGTTGCGCAGCCCGTGGATGATCTCGGGGCGGCGCAGGACCAGGGGCTCCTCCTCGCTGCCGCCGGGGCCGCGCTGGGCCTCGACGCGGATCACCTTGCCGCGGTCCTCATGCGGCTCGGCGGCCTCGCGGATGACCTCGAGAAGCGGCGCCTGGCGGAGCTGCAGGTCGTCCTTCCCGACCCGCCCCATGGAGCGCAGGATGTCGCGGCAGCGGTCCGCCTGTTCGCGGATCAGCAGCGCGTCGGACTGCAGCTCGGGCCGGTCGTCGAGCTCTTCGATCAGCTCCGAGGAGGTCAGCTTGATGGTCGCCAGCGGCGTGCCCAGCTCGTGTGCGGCCGCCGCCACCACCCCGCCCAGGTCGTTGAGCTTCTGCGCCCGGCCGAGCGCCATCTGCGTCGCCGCCAGCGCGTCGCCCATGGAATGCATCTCCTGGGTGATGCGGCGGGCGTAGATCGAGATGAAGATCAACGCGATCGTGATCGCCGCCCATTGCCCGAAGACGAAGAGGTCGGGGATGCGCAGCAGCTCGCCCGCCTCGGTGGTCAGCGGCAGGTGGTAGAAGACCAGCCCGGTGACCAGCGCGAAGGCGGTGATGTTCAGGAAGACCGTGCGCGCCAGGGGCAGCACCGCCGCCGAAACGGTCACTGGCGCCAGGATCAAGAGCGAGAAGGGATTGTGCAGCCCCCCGGTCAGGAACAGCAGGAAGGCCAGCTGCAGCACGTCGAAGAGCACCATGAGCAGGTTCTCGGTCTCCGACAGGCGCTTGTTCTCGGGGAAGATGAACATCGCCACGAGGTTGCCGATGATCGAGATGCCGATGGCCAGGATGCACAGCCCGGTCTCCAGGTCCATGCGGTAGACCTGTTCGGCCACCACGATGGCGGCGAGCTGGCCGGCGATGGCGAACCAGCGCAACAGGATCATGGTGCGCAGGCGGATCCAGTTGGCGCGGCGGCCTTCGCCGTAAATGCCGATGTCGGCGTCGGTCATCTGCGCCAACCTGTCTCTTGCGGGCGGTGTGGCAAGTGATAAAGCCGGGGCCGTTCCGAGGCAATCGCGGAGGGTGCGACCCATGCGCTGGATTTACGTGATAGCGGCCGCCCTGGTGCTGGCGGCGGTGACCGGGGTGACGGTCTTCTGGTCGGTGCTGCGCGGCGACGCCGAGACCTTCGCCTCCTGCCGCGAGGGCGCGGTGGCCGGCAATATCGGCGGCGAATTCACCCTGGTGAACGGCGCCGGCGAGACGGTGACCTCGGAGGCCTTGGTCAGCGAGCCGACGCTGGTCTACTTCGGCTATACCTTTTGTCCCGACGTCTGCCCTTTCGACACGGTGCGCAACGCCGCGGCGATCGACCTTCTGGCCGAGGAGGGCGTCGAGGCCCAGAACGCCTTCATCACCGTCGACCCCGCGCGGGACACCCCCGAGGTCGTGGGCGAGTTCGCCCAGGCGATCCACCCCGAGATGATCGGCCTCACCGGCAGCCCCGAGCAGATCCGCGAAGCGGCCGAGGCCTTCCGGGTGATCTACCAGGTGCCGCAGGATCCCGAGGACGAGTATTACCTCGTGAACCACACCACCTTCACCTACCTCCTGATGCCCGAAGAGGGCTTCGTCGACTACTTCCGCCGCGAGGCCCCGGCCGAGCAGATCGCCGAGCGCGTGGCCTGTTTCGCCGAGGCAGCATGACGCAGCGGTTTGACCGCATCCCGGCCCGCGCCTAGATCAGAGGCACTCCGGCAGGACCGGAGGCAGGCAAGGATGCACAAGATGCGCGAGCTGGGCGACGACATTTCGCTGCTACTGGTCGATGACGACGAGCCGTTCCTGAAGCGGCTGGCCAAGGCCATGGAGAAGCGCGGCTTCTCGGTCGAGACCGCCGGATCTGTCGCCGCCGGCAGCGCCATCGCCACCGCGCGCCCGCCGGCCTACGCGGTGGTCGACCTGCGGCTCGAGGACGGCAACGGGCTCGACGTGGTCGAGGTGCTGCGGGAGAAGCGCCCCGACGCGCGGATCGTGGTGCTGACGGGATACGGCGCCATCGCCACGGCGGTCGCCGCGGTGAAGATCGGCGCGACCGACTACCTGTCGAAGCCGGCTGATGCGACGGATATCGTGAACGCGCTGCTTTCCGACGGCGAGGAGCTCCCGCCGCCGCCCGAGAACCCGATGTCCGCCGACCGGGTGCGCTGGGAGCATATCCAGCGGGTCTACGAGTTGTGTGACCGGAACGTCTCCGAGACCGCGCGGCGGCTGAACATGCACCGCCGGACGCTGCAGCGGATCCTGGCGAAGCGCTCGCCGCGGTAGGGGGCTGGGGGCGAGCGCCGAGCGGTTTGTGCGCGGTGCCGTTTGCCCCGGTTTAGAGCCGCTTTTCCGCTTGTCTCGGTTTAGCGCCGCATTTCTGCCCTCACCGGTTTCGCCCTCAACTCACCACCCAGCACCAGAAAAGGCGCGGAACAAGGCCGCAGGCCGCCGCGCCTGCGCCGGACCGGCCCGGCGGTCTGGCGCTCCTCAGATGTCAGCGCGACGCTCGCTTCTCGTCCTGACATTGCAAAAATAAAGCGCGCCGTTCGGCGGTTGGCAGTGCCAGACCCCGGTCCGGCGCAGACGCGGCTTTTCACCTGGAGAGGGACGGGTCTCCCAGCGTTAGAGACGTATCTGCGCTCTCAGCGCAGTCACTCAGCGCAGTCACTCAGCGCAGTCACTCAGCGCAGTCACTCAGCGCAGTCACCCAGCGCCGTCTGCCGAGCCCAAAGGACGCCGCACTAAGCCCGGAACCGCCGCACTAAACCCAGAACCGCGCACCAAGCCCCCGCGCGCAACGCACCCACAGACGCCCCGGCCTTACTCCCCGGACCCCGCCAGGTGCCGCTCACCCCGCGCCCGCGCCAGCGCGATCTGCCGCTGCCTCTCGCGGAACCTAGCCTTGTCCTCGGCGCTCGTCTCCGCGGCGCAGTGGTGGCAGGCGACGCCCTCCTCGAACTCCGGGCGGGCGCGGTCCTCGGGCAGGATCGGGCGGCGGCAGGCGTGGCACAACTCGTGCGGGCCCTCCGCGAGCCCGTGCCCCACCGAGACCCGGCCGTCGAAGACGAAACATTCGCCCTGCCAGGTGCTCTCTTCCTCGGGGACTTCCTCGAGGTATTTCAGGATGCCGCCCTTGAGGTGATAGACCTCTTCGACCCCCTGGCCGATCAGCCAGTTGGTCGATTTCTCGCAGCGGATGCCGCCGGTGCAGAACATCGCGATGCGCTTGTTGTGGAAACGGTGCTTGTTCGTCTCCCACCAGGCGGGGAAGTCGCGGAAGCTCTCGGTGCCCGGATCGATGGCGCCCTCGAAACTGCCGATCGCCACTTCGTAGGCGTTGCGCGTGTCGATCACCGCCACGTCGGGGGCCTGGATCAGCGCGTTCCACTCGGCGGGCTCGACGTAATGGCCGGTGCGGGCGCGGGGGTCGACCTCGGGCTGGCCGAGGGTGACGATCTCCTTCTTCAGCCGCACCTTGAGCCGCGCGAAGGGGCGGGCCTCGGCGGTGGAGAACTTCACCTCGAGATCGGCGCAGCCCGGCAGGGCGCGGATATGCTCGAGAAGCGCCGCCACCCCTTCCTCGGGCCCCGCGACGGTGCCGTTGATCCCCTCGCGCGCAATGAGCAGCGTGCCGGTCACATCTCCGGCCTCGGCCCGGGCGACGAGCCCCGGCTTCAGCGCGGCCGGGTCGGCGAAGGGAGTGAAGTGGTATAGCGCGGCGATCTGATACATGCCCTGCGAGATAGGGTAGCGGGCCTGCGTCGCGCAAGTCCCGCCCTGCGCGGGCGTGACCGCGCCGCGCGCGCCGCCGCCCCTTGCCTCCACGCCGCGGGCGGTTAGGGTCTGCCCCGCGATCCGCGAGAGGAGAGACAGCATGCAGGCGCTTCTGGTCATCGACGTGCAGAACGACTTCTGCCCCGGCGGGGCGCTCGCCGTGGAGGAGGGCGACGCCGTGGTCGCCCCGATCAATGCGCTCATGTCCGCCTATGAGACCGTGATCCTGACCCAGGACTGGCACCCCGCGGGCCATTCCTCCTTCGCCTCGGAACACGCGGGCAAATCGCCCTTCGAGATGACCGAGATGGACTACGGCCCGCAGGTCCTCTGGCCCGATCACTGCGTCATCGGCTCCGAGGGCGCGCGGTTTCACCCGGCTCTCGACACTGACCGCGCCGACCTGGTCCTGCGCAAGGGCTTCCGCCGCGCGATCGACAGCTATTCCGCCTTCTTCGAGAACGACCACGCCACGCCCACCGGGCTCGAGGGTTACCTGCGCGAACGCGGGATCACCGATCTGACGCTGGTCGGGCTGGCCACCGACTTCTGCGTGAAGTTCTCGGCCCTCGACGCGGCCAAGCTGGGCTTCGGCGTCACCGTGAAGCGCGACCTCTGCCGGGCCATCGACCTCGATGGTTCGCTGGCCGCCGCGCTCGACGAGATGGCCACCGCGGGGGTGCAGATCACCGGCTAGGCTTGCGCCAGGCGCGCGCCCGCCGCTAAACCCGGAACGATCTTGCAGAAAGGACCGGCCTTGGTCGACATCGCCACACGCGTCTGGAACCACAAGTGGAAGATCGACCCGATCGTCCGCTCGCTGATCGATACGGACTTCTACAAGCTCCTGATGTGCCAGTCGGTGTTCCGCAACAAGCGCGACACCCAGGTGACCTTCAGCCTGATCAACCGCTCCTCGCATGTGCCGCTGGCCAAGCTGATCGACGAGGGCGAGCTGCGCGAGCAGCTCGATCACATCCGCTCGCTCTCGCTGCGGCGGGGCGAGTCGACCTGGATGCGCGGCAACACCTTCTACGGCAAGCGGCAGATGTTCCGGCCGGACTTCATGGACTGGTTCGAGAACCTGCGCCTGCCGCCCTATCACCTGGAACGGGTGGGCGACCAATACGAGCTGACCTTCGAGGGCTCCTGGCCCGAGGTCATGCTCTGGGAGATCCCGGCGCTTGCGGTGCTCATGGAGCTGCGCGGCCGGGCGGTGCTGAACGACCTCGGCCGCTTCGAGCTGCAGGTGCTTTACGCCCGCGCCATGACCCAGCTCTGGGAGAAGATCGAACGGCTGCGCGGCATCGAGGGGCTGCGGATCGCCGATTTCGGCACCCGGCGGCGGCACAGCTTCCTCTGGCAGGATTGGTGCGTGCAGGCCATGTACGAAGGGCTCGGCGACCGGTTCACCGGCACCTCCAACTGCCTGATCGCCAAGAACCGCGACCTCGAGGCGATCGGCACCAATGCCCATGAGCTGCCCATGGTCTACGCCGCGCTTGCCGAGGATGACGCGGGCCTCGCCCAGGCACCCTACGACGTCCTGGCCGACTGGCACGAGGAACACGAGGGCAACCTGCGGATCATCCTGCCTGACACCTATGGCACCCAGGGTTTCCTCGATCGCGCGCCGGACTGGCTGGCAGGCTGGACCGGCATCCGCATCGATTCCGGCGACCCCGCGGCGGGCGCCGAGATCGCCATCGACTGGTGGAAGGCCCGGGGCGAGGACCCGCGCGAGAAGCTGGTGATCTTCTCCGACGGGCTCGACGTCGAGAAGATCGAAGAGCTTTACGCGCGGTTCGCCGGGCGGGTCCGGGTCTCCTGCGGCTGGGGCACGCTTCTGACCAACGACTTCCGCGGCCTGGTGCCGGGGGACCGGCTCGCGCCCTTCAGCCTGGTCTGCAAGGCGGTGGCCGCCGAGGGCCGCCCGACGGTCAAGCTGTCGGACAACCCCAACAAGGCCATGGGCCCCGAGGACGAGATCGCGCGCTACAAGCGGGTCTTCGAGGTCGGCGCGCAGAAACGCTTTGACGTGACGGTGTGACACGCCGCCTCCGCCGGGCGCTTCGCGCTTTTCACGGCTCCGGCGGGCCGCTATAGCCGGGGAACGAGGAGAGCGCGGACAAATGACAAAAATCGCACCCAAACCCGGCATCATGGACATCGCCCTGTATGAGGGCGGCAAGGCGGCGGTCGACGGCGTGTCGAACGTCATCAAGCTCAGCTCCAACGAGAATCCCTTCGGCCCGCCCGAGGGCGCCAAGGAGGCGATCCGCCGGGCGCTGCACGAGATGCACCGCTATCCCTCGTCGGATCACGCCAGCCTGCGCGCCGCCATCGGCGAGGTCCACGGGCTCGACCCCGAGCGGATCATCTGCGGCACCGGCTCGGACGAGATCATCCACTTCCTGTGCCAGGCCTATGCCGCGCGCAACGACGAGGTGATCCACACCGAACATGGTTTCGCCATGTACAAGATCAGCGCCCGGGTGGCCGGCGCCAAGCCTGTCGAGGTGCCCGAGAAGGAGCGCGTGACCGATGTCGACGCGATCCTCGCGGCCTGCACCAAGAAGACCAAGCTGGTGTTCCTCGCCAACCCCAACAACCCGACCGGCACCATGGTCGGCCTCGCCGAGATCGAGCGGCTGGCCGAGAACCTGCCGCCGCAGACGCTCCTGGTGCTGGACGGGGCCTATGCCGAATACGTCGAGGGCTACGACGGCGGCGCGCATCTGGTCGAGAGCCGCGAGAACGTGGTGATGACCCGCACCTTCTCGAAGATCTACGGGCTGGGCGGCATGCGCATCGGCTGGGCCTATGCGCCCAAGGCGGTGATCGAGGTGCTGAACCGAGTGCGCGGGCCCTTCAACCTGTCGAACATCGCGCTGGCCGCCGCCGAGGCGGCGATCCGCGACGCCGACTACGTGAAGAAGTCCCGCGACGAGAACACCCGCCTGCGCACCTGGCTGGCCGAGGCGCTGATGGAGCACGGCGTGCCCTCGGACACCTCGACGGCGAATTTCGTGCTGGCGCGGTTGTCCTCGCCGGAAGAGGCCGAGGCCTGCGACGCCTTCCTGCAGAAACAGGGTCTGATCGTGCGCCGCGTGGGCGGCTACGGGCTGCCCTCGGCGCTGCGGATCACCGTGGGGGACGAGCCCTCCTGCCGCCGCGTGGCGCATTGCATCGGGCTGTTCAAAGCGGGGGAGCGATGACGGCTCCGGTCTACGGAAAGGTCGCGCTGATCGGGCTCGGGCTGATCGCCTCGTCGATGTACTGGGCGATGTCGCGCCGCGGCCTCGTGGGCGAGGTCAGCGGCTATGCCCGCTCCGAGGCCACCCGCGAGACCGCCCGCCGGATCGGCCTTTGCGACAGCATCGCCGAGAGCGCCGCCGAGGCGGTGGCCGATGCCGACCTCGTGGTCCTCGCCGTGCCGGTGGGCGCCATGGGCGCCGTTGCCGAGGAGATCGGCCCGCATCTGAAGCCCGGCGCGACCGTCACCGACGTCGGTTCGGTCAAGAAAGAGGTCATCTCCGCCGTCGGCCCGCATATGCCGGAGGGCGTGCATTTCATCCCCGGCCACCCGCTCGCCGGGACCGAGCATTCCGGCCCCGAATCGGGCTTCGCCACGCTTTTCGACAACCGCTGGTGCCTGCTCGTGCCGGTCGAGGGCTCTGACCGCGCCGCCGTGGCCCGGCTCAAGACCTTCTGGGAGGGCCTCGGCGCCCAGGTCGAGGAGATGGACGCCGAGCATCACGACCTGGTGCTGGCCGTGACCTCGCATACGCCGCATCTCATCGCCTACACCATGGTGGGCGTGGCCGACGACCTGCGCCGGGTGACCGACAGCGAGGTCATCAAGTATTCCGCCGCGGGTTTCCGCGATTTCACCCGGATCGCCGCCTCGGATCCGACCATGTGGCGCGACGTCTTCCTGACCAACAAGGAAGCCACGCTCGAGATCCTGGGCCGCTTCACCGAAGAGCTCTTTGCCCTGCAGCGGGCGATCCGCAAGGGCGACGGGGCGCATCTGCACGAGTATTTCACCCGCACCCGGGCGATCCGGCGCGGCATCATCGAGGCCGGTCAGGACACCGACGCGCCGGACTTCGGCCGCGTGAAGGTGGAGCGGTGAGGGGCGCGCTGGGCCTTCTCTTGCTGGCGCTGGCCGCGGGGCCGGTGCTGTCCGCGGCGCCCGAGGTCTCGGCCCGGCCCGAGGCGCGGGTCGTGTTGGCCCCCGAGGCGCAGCCGATGCGCCCCGAGGCCCGGCCCGAGGCACAGGTCGAGGCGCTGATCGCCGAGGAACTGGCCGGGCGTTTCGAAAGCCTCGCCCCCACCGCCGAGGCCGCGCGGCTCGCCCGCGAGCGCGCCTTTGCCGCCGCCAGCCGCCAGGCCGTGCCGCGTGCGCTGAGGCCGCTGATGCGCAGTGGCGGGCTGGTCGAGAAGGCCATGGCGCGCCAGCGCGACCGCCGCGGCGGCGCGCTCTGCGGCGATCCGGCGCTTCAGGGCGACTACGTGGGTTACGTGCCCGGCCGCATCCGCGGCTGCGGGATCGAGGATGCGGTCGAGCTGCGCTCGGTCTCGGGCGTGGCGCTGAGCCAGCGCGCGCTGGTGCATTGCTCGACCGCCAAGGCGCTGAAGCGCTGGGTCGACCGGGTGGCGAAACCCTCGGTCGGGCGGGTCGGCGGCGGCATCGCCGAGCTGAAGGTGGCGGCGCATTACTCCTGCCGGACGCGCAACAACCAGCCCGGGGCGAAGATCTCCGAGCACGGCAAGGGCCGGGCGATCGACATCTCCGCGATCAACCTGCGCGACGGCTCGCAGCTGAGCGTCTTGGGCGGTTATCGCACCGATTACCAGGGCCCGATCCTGCGGCGGATGTACAAGGGCGCCTGCGGGATCTTCGGCACGACGCTGGGGCCGGATTCGGACCGGTATCACCAGGACCACTTCCACTTCGACACCGCGCGCCACCGTGGCGGGGCGTATTGTGGGCCGTGAGGGGGCGTTTGGCGTCTCGCCTTGCTCACCGCGCCTCAGCCTCTGCAAACCACCCCATCTTGCGCCCGAATAGCATCGAAGATGCCGGGCGCGCGCCGGACCGGCCCCTTGGGCCGGCGCTCCTTGGGATGGCGTGCATAGCATGCTCCTAGTCCTGACCTTGCAGCCATAAAGCGCCTCACTCGGAGGTCAGAAGCGCCGGCCCCCGGCCCGGCGCGCGCCCTCTGTTGCGTGGGGTGATGGCGGGTTGGTGCACGGGTGGTGCCTCGGGAGCCTCTTAATGGCCCTCGTGCGGTGTGTTTCGCTTCGAAGCTCAGGCCCCTGGGCAGTTCTCAAATCGGCCCAGCCCGCACCCCGTCAGCGCGCACCCCCAAAGCCCGCGCCCACAACCCCAACCGCCCCTCACGAAAACCCCGGCGTGCCCCGGTCCTCGGGGTGCCGCGCCAGGTGCTTCTCCTTGATCGCGGCGGAGGTGTCGCGGCTGCCGTCATGGCTCCAGCCCGGCGGCGCGAAGGCATAGGCCAGCCGCGCCCGCCAGGAGAGCCCCGGCCGCGTCACGTCCCGGAAGATCGCCGCCCATTCGTGAAACGCCACCCGGAGCGGATTGAAGGTCCCGAGGTTGCGCACCAGCCCGTAATCCACGCGCTCGTCGTCGCGCTCGGCCACGAAGGTGCCGAAGAGCCGGTCCCAGACGATGAAGACCCCGGCGTAATTGGCGTCGAGGTAGCGCGGGTTGCGCCCGTGGTGCACGCGGTGGTGCGAGGGCGTGTTCATCACCGCCTCGACCCAGCGGGGCAGGCGGCCGATGGCTTCGGTGTGGATCCAGAACTGGTAGATCAGGTTCAGCCCGCCGCAGAAGAGCACCATGGCCGGGTGAAAGCCCAGAAGTATCAGCGGCGCGCGGACCACCATCATGAAGGTGAAGGTGCCGGTCCAGGTCTGCCTCAGCGCGGTGGTGAGGTTGTAGTGCTGGCTCGAGTGGTGGTTGACGTGGCTCGCCCAGACCCAGCGGATGCGGTGGCCGAAGCGGTGCACCCAGTAGTAGCGCAGATCGTCCAGCACGAAACACAGCGCCACCACCCACCAGGCCGAACCGAGGTCCAGCGGGGTGATCTGCCAGAGCAGCATGAAGAACCCCCAGGCCAGGAACCCCAGCGCGATGCCCGAGGCGACATTGCCCGCGCCCATCACCAGCGAGGTCACCGCGTCGCGGGTCTCGTAGCGCCCGCCCCGGCGCGACAGCGCGATCCAGAGCAGCTCGGCCAGGATCAGCGCGATGAAGATAGGCACGGCCATCTGCACCACGTCGGGATAGCTGAGATCGGGGGTCATCGGGCTCCTCCGGAGGCGCTGTGCCAGGCCGCCCTATCCTCGGGCGCCAGGGCGATGTCGATGCAGGGGGCGGTCATGTCGGGCAGGCGGAAACGCAGGCCGCGCGGGGTCTCCTCGACGCGCACCTCGGAAAGGAGCCGCGCGCTGGTATCGGCGCCCATGGCCCAGGCCAGCGCCGGGCCGTCCCCGGTCTCAAGAAGCGCCGCCGCTCCGTCGGCCGAGAGCGTCACGCGGTCGACGCGGGTCTCGGGGTATTCGCGCAGGAAGGCGGCGCGGGCCTCATCGGCATCGGCGAAGCGCCGGGCGGCGGAAAAGCCGAAGACATGCGTCAGGAGCGCGATGCCCGCGATCCCGCCCACGACGAGCGCGATGAGAATGCCCAGCGGCATGGCGTCTCCTCCCGGCTCAGACGATGCGGGAGGAGCCCATGCGCTGTCAAAACGGGCGTTACGTCACTTGAAGCGGTAGCGGATTGCGCGGTTGCTGTCGCCCGAGTCCGGGGTGACGCGGACCCAGTCGCCGGCGACCTCCCAGGTGTGGCAGCCGGCGCGTTCGTCGTTGCGCGACTCGCGGCAGAGCGTGTTGCCCGACCAGCGCCAGTCGCCGCGCGCCTTCCGGCCGTCGTGGCTGGCGACATAGGTGCCGTTGCGGCGCAGGGTCAGCGTGTTGCCGCGCCGGTCCTCGAGGTCGCGCCCGACGATGGCGGCGGTGAACTGGTCCTCCGAGGTGATCTGCACCCAGTGGCTGTCGGCCTGGGCGCCGATCGCGCCAAGCAGGAGGGCGCCGGTCAGGGCGGCGGCAAGGAAGGGTCTGGACATGCGGCGTCTCCGAAAGCTGCGCGATAGGTCTGCGGGGAAGTTTCTTGTTATGGCAGAAACGATGTCCCCGGCATGACCCTGCGTCAAGCGTCACGCGCGGGCGCAGTCCCGGCGCGGGCGGAAAGCCGCCCGATACGCGCGAAAGGCCGCTATAAGCGGCTCAGCGGCGTGACACGATCTCGGTCAGAAGCGCCTTGGCCTCGGGGGCGGCCCAGTCCGCATCGCCGGTCAGCCGGGCGACCTCTTGGCCTTCGGGATTGAGGATCACGGTGATCGGCAGGCCCAGCACGCCCATCTGCCGCGCCAGCGCAGAGCCCGGGTCGCGGTGCAGCGGCAGGCTGTCGACGCCGATCTCGGAGAAGAAGCTCTCCATCGCGGGCTTGGGGTTGCGCCCGGTGGCGATGGTCACGACCTCGAAGTCCTCGCCGCCCAGTTCGTCCTGCAGCTCGGCGAGTGCCGGCATCTCCTTGCGGCAGGGCGCGCACCAGGTCGCCCAGAAGTTCACCAGCACCCATTTGCCCTCGTAGTCCGAGAGGTTCAGCGCCGCGCCCTCGAAGCTCTCGAAATCGGCCTCCCCGGCGGGCTTGGCCTCGCTGTGCAGGTTGAGCTTCTTCATGTCGCCCTCGCGCGCCTCGGTCAGGTCCGCGAGCTCGGCATTGGCCGGAATTGCAAGCGCGAGGGCCGCGGTATAGACGAGCAGGCCAAGAGCGTTCTTCATCAGATCTTCTCCGTCAGAAGGAAATTGCATGTCCGACACGACCTCGAACCAGATGTGGGGTGGCCGCTTCGCCGCGGGGCCGGATGCGATCATGGAGGCGATCAACGCCTCGATCGGCTTCGACAAACGGCTCGCGGCGCAGGACATCGCCGGGTCGAGGGCCCATGCCGCCATGCTGGCCGCGACGGGCATCGTGGAGCCTAATGACGCCGAGGCGATGAGGGAAGGACTGCTCACCGTCTTGTCAGAGATCGAGGGCGGCGGTTTCGCCTTCTCGCCCGCGCTCGAGGACATCCACATGAACGTGGAGGCCCGCCTGAAAGAGATCATGGGCCCGGTGGCCGGGCGGCTGCACACCGCGCGCTCGCGCAACGACCAGGTGGCGACCGATTTCAAGCTCTGGGTGCGCGACCAGCTCGACGCCGCCGCCGAGGGGCTGGAGGCGCTGATCCGGGCGCTGCTGGAGCAGGCCGAGGCCGGCGCCGACTGGGTCATGCCGGGCTTCACCCACCTGCAGACCGCGCAGCCGGTGACCTGGGGCCACCACATGATGGCCTATGTGGAGATGTTCGGCCGCGACCTGTCGCGCGTGCGCGACGCCCGGAAGCGGATGAACGAATGCCCGCTGGGCTCGGCGGCGCTGGCCGGCACCGGCTTCCCGATCGACCGCGACATGACCGCCGAGGCGCTGGGCTTCGACCGACCGACGGCGAACTCGCTCGACGCGGTGAGCGACCGGGACTTCGCGCTCGAATTCCTCTCGGTCGCCTCGATCTCGGCCATGCATCTGTCGCGCTTCGCCGAGGAGCTGGTGATCTGGTCCTCCGCGCAGTTCCGCTTCGTGACCCTGTCGGACCGCTTCTCGACCGGCTCCTCGATCATGCCGCAGAAGAAGAACCCCGACGCGGCCGAGCTGATCCGCGCCAAGATCGGGCGCATCTTCGGCGCCAATGTCGCGCTGATGACGGTGATGAAGGGGCTGCCCTTGGCCTATTCCAAGGACATGCAGGAGGACAAGGAACAGGTCTTCGACGCCGCCGACAACTGGCTGCTGTCGCTGGCGGCGATGCAGGGCATGGTCGGCGACATGACCGCCAACCGCGCGGCGCTCGAGACCGCCGCGGCAAGCGGCTTCTCCACCGCGACGGACCTGGCCGACTGGCTGGTGCGCGAGCTGAACCTGCCCTTCCGCGAGGCCCATCACGTCACCGGATCGCTGGTCGCCAAGGCCGAGGCGCAGGGCTGCGACCTGCCGGACCTGCCGCTTGCCGAGATGCAATCCGTTCACGATGGCATCACCGAGGCTGTTTTCGACGTCCTCGGCGTGCATAATTCCGTGGCGAGCCGCATGAGCTACGGGGGCACCGCCCCCCAGCGCGTGCGCGAACAGATCGCCCGCTGGAAGGAGTTGCTGCCGTGAGAGTGATCCTGGCCCTATCGCTGCTGGCCCTGGCGGCCTGCGGTGCCGATGGCGCCCCCGAACGCCCCGACCCGGACCCCGAGCCGCGCCGCGGGATCAGCGTCAGCGGCAGCGTCGAGACCGGGGTGGCGGTCCGGTGAGGGTCGCGCTGGGCCTGGCCTGCGCCGCGGCGCTCCTGGCGGGTTGCGCGCCCGAGCCCGAGAACCCCTTCGAGCGCGAGCTGGGCCCGCCGCCCGCCCAGGTCGAGACCCGCAAGAGCGTGACCCTCTCGGTCGGCAGCAACGGCGTGGGTGTCGGCGGCTCGATCACCCGCACGCGCGGCAACTTCAGCTACGGGATAGGCTTCTGATGGCGACACTGACGGGGCTCCGGCCGCTCTGGCTGGCGCTGGCGCTCTGGGGCGCGGTGCATCCGATGTATTGGTTCGTGACCTATCTGTCGCAGAACGACTGGTCGCTCGGCGCGCTGATCGACGCCTGGTATGTGAACGCCTCGACCACCGGCCTGACCTGGGACCTGACCATCGCCGCGGTGACGCTGACGCTCTGGGTGCTGGCCGAGGTGGCGGTGCGGCGCAACTGGTCGGCGCTCTGGGCGATCCCCGCGACCTATTGCATCGGGGTGAGCTGCGGGCTGCCGCTGTATCTCTACCTGCGGTCGCGCCCGGTCTGAGCGCGCGGCGCTGCGAGGGCGCTGCCCTCGCGCTCCCGAGGTATTTTCGCCAAGATGAAGGGTGGAGCGTGGCGCCCTGCTGCGATAGATCCGCCGTCGCAATCCCCGGAGGCTGCCATGGATCACTTTCTCTATCGCGACGGCGTGCTTTGCGCCGAAGGCGTGCCGCTGACCGAGATCGCGGCCGAGGTCGGCACCCCGGCCTATGTCTATTCCACCGCCACGCTGGAACGGCACTTCCGGCTCTTCGACGAGGCGCTGGAGGGGATCCCGCACCTGGTCTGCTACGCGATGAAGGCGGCCTCGAACCAGGCGATCCTGAAGACCCTGGCCGACCTCGGCGCGGGCATGGACGTGGTCTCGGGCGGGGAATACGCGCGGGCCAAGGCCGCGGGCGTGCCCGGTGAGCGCATCGTCTTCTCGGGCGTCGGCAAGACCGAGGCCGAGATCGCCCAGGCGCTGGCCGGCGGCATCCGCCAGTTCAACGTCGAAAGCGAGCCCGAGCTTCTGGCGATCAGGCGCATCGCCCGGGAAATGGGCAAGACCGCCCCGGTCGCGCTGCGGGTCAATCCCGACGTGGACGCCAAGACCCACGCCAAGATCGCCACCGGCAAATCCGAGAACAAGTTCGGCATCCCGATCTCGCGGGCCCGCGCGGTCTATGCCGAGGCGGCGGCGCTGCCGGGCATCGAGCCCATGGCGATCGACGTGCACATCGGCTCGCAGCTGACCGATCTGGCACCCTTCGAGGCGGCCTATCTCAAGGTGGCGGAACTGACCGAGGTGCTGCGCGCCGACGGCCATGACATCCGGCGGCTCGACCTCGGCGGGGGGCTCGGGATTCCCTACGAGCGCTCCAATGCCGCGCCGCCGCTGCCCACCGAATACGGCGCGCTGATCAAGCGGACCGTCGGCCACCTGGGCTGCGAGGTCGAGATTGAGCCCGGCCGGCTGATCGCGGGCAACGCGGGCATCCTACTGTCGCGGGTGATCTACGTGAAGGAAGGCGAGGGACGCCGCTTCCTGATCCTCGACGCGGCGATGAACGACCTGATCCGCCCGGCGATGTATGACGCCTGGCACGACATCGTGCCGGTTATTGAGCCCGCGCCGGGCCACGAGCGGCAAAGCTACGACGTGGTCGGCCCGGTCTGCGAATCGGGGGACACCTTCGCCAAGGCGCGCGAGATGCCCGAGCTGCGGGCCGGCGACCTGGTCGCCTTCCGCTCGGCCGGGGCTTACGGCGCGGTCATGGCGAGCGAATACAACTCGCGCCCGCTGGTGCCCGAGGTGCTGGTGAAGGACGATCACCATGCCGTCATCCGCGCCCGCCCGAGCTTTGACGAAATGATTTCGCGAGATAGCATTCCTGAATGGCTGTGAGGCATCCCGCCTCCGGCCCCCACCGCCGCCGGAGCCGTGATGACCGACAAGGTCGATGATCCGTCACAGATACTCTCGCCCGTAAAGCGTCCGCTTGGGCTGACCCGGGCCGGGCTTCTGGCCGAACGGCTGGTCCGGGCCTTCTGGCCGCTCTGGTCGGTCCTGTTCGCCGCGCTGGCCGCGCTGATGCTGGGGCTGCACGAGATGCTGCCCCTGGGCGCGGCGCGCGGGCTGGCGGTGCTGGTGGCGGGGCTGGCGCTCTGGACCCTCTGGCGGGGGATCCGCGCCTTCCGCTGGCCGCGCCGGATCGACGCCATGCTGCGGCTCGACGCCTCGCTGCCGGGGCGGCCGATCTCCACCGCGCTCGACCGGCAGGCCATCGGCTCGGGCGACGGCGCGAGCCAGGCGGTCTGGGCCGCGCACCAGGCGCGGATGCGGGCGCGGCTGGCCAAGGCCCGGGCGGTCAGCCCGGACCTGCGGGTCTCCGAGGCCGATCCCTACGCGCTGCGTTACGCCGCGCTCCTGGCGCTGTCGGTGGCGCTGCTTTTCGGCTCGGTCATGCGGGTCTCCTCGGTGGCGGGCATGGGGCCGGGCGGCGCCTCGGAGCTGGCCATGGGCCCGAGCTGGGAAGGCTGGGTCGAGCCGCCCGCCTACACCCGGCTGCCGACCGTCTACCTCAACGACATTACCGCGCCCGAGCTGACCGTGCCCGAGGGTGCCGATGTCACCCTGCGGCTCTATGGCGAGGTCGGCGCGCTGAGCGTCCGCGAAAGCGTCTCGGGCAACCCCCTGGGCCAGGAGGGCGCGGCCGAGGCCAGCGCCCGCGACTTCGCGGTGACCCAGCCGGGCCGGGTCGCGGTCGACGGGCCGGGCGGGCGCGCCTGGGACTTCGCCGTCACCGAGGACAACGCCCCCGAGGTCGAACGCGCCGGCGGTTTCGATGTGACCTACGACGGCGAGGCCTCGCTGCCCTATGCGGCCCGCGACGACTACGCCGTGACCGGCGGCACCGCGCGGATCACCCTGGCGCTCGAGGAGGTCGACCGCCGCTTCGGCCGCAGCCGCCCGCCCGAGGAACGCCCCGCCATCGAGGTGCCGCTGTCGCTGCCCGTGGCCGGCGACCGCTCGGACTTCGAGGACGCGCTGATCGACAATTTCTCGCAGCATCCCTGGGCCAACCTGCCGGTCAGCATATCCTTCGAGGTGCAGGACGCCGCGGGCCAGACCGGCGCCTCGCCCGCCGAGGTGCTGACCCTGCCCGGGCGGCGCTTCTTCGACCCGCTGGCGGCGGCGCTGATCGAGGAACGACAGGCGCTCCTGTGGAACCGCGAGAACGGATCGGACGTGGCGCTGATCCTGCGGGCGGTGAGCCATCAGCCCGACGGGCTCTTCCGGCAAAGCTCGCATTACCTGCGCTTCCGCACGATCCTGCGGCGGCTCGAGGCCAAGCTCGAAGACGGGCTGACCGACGAAGAGGTCTCCGAGACCGCCGAGGCCATGTGGGAGCTGGCGCTGGTCCTTGAGGAAGGCGACCTCGACGACGCGCGCGAGCGGCTGCGCCGGGCGCAGGAGCGGCTCTCCGAGGCGATGCGCAACGGCGCCTCGCAGGAGGAGATCGCCGAGCTGATGCAGGAGCTGCGCCGCGCCACCGACGACTACATGCGCCAGCTCGCGCAGGAACAGCGCCGCATGGCCGAGGAGAACGGCGAGACGCCGCCTCAGCAGGACATGCAGGACGGCATGCAGATGACCCAGAACGATCTGCAGGAGATGATGGACCGCATCCAGGAGCTGATGGAACAGGGGCGCATGGCCGAGGCGATGCAGGCGCTCGAGGAGTTGCAGCGGCTGATGGAGAACATGCGCGTGACCGAAGGCCAGGGGCAGGGCCAGCCCTCGCCGGGCCAGCAGGCCATGGAGGGGCTGGGCGAGACCCTGCGCGAGCAGCAGGACCTGTCTGACCAGGCGTTCCGCGACCTGCAGGACCAGTTCAACCCCGGCCAGCAGCGCCAGGGGCAGGAAGGTCAGCAGGGCCAGGACGGCCAGCAGGGGCAACAGGGCCAGCAGCCGGGGCAGCCCGGCCAGGGCCGCGGGCAGGAGCCCGGCCAGCAGAACGGCCAGGGACAGGGCCAGGGGCAAGAGCAGGGTCAGCAGGGCCAGGGCGGCGAGGGGCAGAGCCTCGAGGAAAGCCTGGCCGACCGCCAGCGCGCGCTGCGCCAGGAGCTGAACCGCCAGCGCGGCAGCCTGCCGGGGCAGGGCACCGAGGCGGGCCGCCGTGCCGGAGAGGCGCTCGACCGGGCCGAGGGCGCCATGGAAGGCGCCGAGGAGGCGCTGCGCCAGGACGATTTGCCCGGGGCCATCGACCAGCAGTCCGAGGCCATGGAGGCGCTGCGCGAGGGCATGCGCAACCTCGGCGAGGCGCTGGCGCAGGAACAGGGCCAGCAGCCCGGCCAGCAGGGCCAGCAGGGCATGGCCGACGGCACCGACCCCGGCCAGCAGCGCGACCCGCTGGGCCGGTCGAGCGGCACCACCGGCCAGGTCGGCACCGACGAACAGCTCTTGCAGGGCGAGGACGTCTACCGCCGCGCGCGGGAGCTTCTCGACGAGATCCGCCGCCGCTCGGGCGAGGGCGAGCGGCCAGAGGAAGAGCTGGAGTATCTCGAACGGCTGCTGGAGCGGTTCTGAGGGGCCTTTGGGCCTGTCGTTTCAGGTTGTGGTCAGCGGTTTGCGCGGGGATCGACGCGCGAGGCGGGCGGTGCGGCGTTCACCCTGGTTAGAGCACTGGCGTTAAGGCTGGGTTAAAGCGCGAGCCCCAGAGGCTGCGGAAGCCAGCTTGGCCGCGCGCTCAATGGTCCGCCGCACCTCGGTTCGAGGCTCCCGCGCAGGGCGTTCCTCTCGCACCGCACCGTCTTCGCCCTCAGTAACCGCCGCTCGGAAACGCACCCGAACTGCAGGCCCCCCGCTCAATCCGGGTCCACCTTCCCGCGTAACGCCTTCTTCTCGCCCTGCTCCTTCTTCGCCTTCAGCCGCCGTTTCTTCGAGGCCAGCGTCGGCCGCGTCGGGATGCGCTTCTTCGGCTTCTCGTAGGCGCGGGCGATCAGCTCGGCCAGCCGGTCGCGGGCGATCTCGCGGTTGCGGGCCTGGCTGCGGGTCTCGTCGACCTGCAGGATCAGCGCCCCGTCCTTGGTCCAGCGCCGCCCGGCGATGCGCCTGAGCCGCGCCTTCACGTGGCCCGGCAGGTTGGGCGAGCGCTCGGCCTCGAAGCGCAGCTCCACCGCGCTCGAGACCTTGTTCACGTTCTGCCCGCCCGGCCCCGAGGCGCGGATGAACTGCTCGGTGATCTCCCAGTCCTCGATGGTGGTGCGCTGTCCGATTCTCAGCATCGGTCCTTTCCGGGGCTATCAGAGCCGTCTCACGCCGCCGCAAAGGCGGGGCCCGCGGCTCCATCCCCCATGTAGCACGGGGGCACAAAGTAAAAGGGCCGCCCGATGTGGGCGACCCCCGAGAATGTGGAGGTGGGGCCGGTTAGGCAATCCACCAATCCGGACGATCATCCGCCTGTAGGGGCTGCCCTAGGGGCGGGTCCTCCGAATTGTCCCGACACCTCTCTCGAATGCTTCTCTCGACACTGGATCACCTCCTTTCTCTGAGTTGCTCAATGAGGTCAGCCTGCCATGCTTTTCCTCGGTCGCAAAACAAAATCTTGTGGTCAGGCGGTGTGCGTCGTCGATACTGCGCGGAGAACGATCAAACGGAAGGGCACCAGCGCGATCAGCGCCAGGCTCAGCTTGACCAGCCAGTCGGCCACCGCGAGCGACACCCAGAGCGGCACAACAGGCCCGACACCCAGGAGCGGCAGCGCCTCGCCGGCCCAGGAGACGTCGTTGCCGGGCTCGAGGAAGACCAGCGCGCCCGAGAAGGCCACGGTGAAGAAGATCGCCGTGTCCAGCGAGGAGCCCACCAGCGTCGAGGCCAGCGGCGCGCGCCACCAGCGTCCGCCCCGGAGCCGGTCGAAGATCGACACGTCCAGAAGCTGCGCGGTCAGGAAGGCCAGGCCCGAGCCCAGCGCGATGCGGAAGGTCACCAGCGGGCCGAACTCGCCCTGGATCTGGGTGCCGATGAAGGAACAGACCACGCCCACGGCGAAGCCCGCCAGCACGACCTTGCGGGCCGGGCCGGGCCCGTAGAGCCGGTTCATCAGGTCGGTGACGAGGAAGGCGATCGGATAGGTGAAGGCGCCCCAGGTCAGCCATTGGCCGAGCAGGAACTGCACCAGGATGTTCGAGGCGACGACGACGGCCGCCATGGCAAGGATGCCGGGGATATGTGCGCGGGTCATGGAATGCTTCCCGTTTTTGCAAGGTTGCGGGGACTTGGCTCCGGACGCTCCCGGAACAGCCGCGCGCAATAATGCAGAGCCGGGCGCGGCGCAAGTTATTCCGTGACGCGGATCTCCACGAACTCGGTGCGCTGGAGGATGTTGAAGTTGTCGTCCGAGATCATCGTCAGCACGGTGTCACCGCCCGGATCCTGCCAGGCGGCGATGCCCTCGAGGTTGTCGAAGGTGCCATAGGTCGAGGTGAAGACCACGCGTTCCGAGGTGATCGCGTCCCCCTCGAAGGTGAAGCGGCGCACCCGGCTGCGGAAGGCCAGCCCGCTGAACTCGCGTTCGAGCAGGTAGAAGGCGCCGTCGGGGCCGAAATCCGCGCCGACCGGCAGAAAGCCCTCGCCGCGCGGGATCTCGAAAGGCTGCGACCAGCGGCCCTGCTTCAGCCGCCAGACCGGGAAGGGCCGGGTGAGCTGGCCCGAGCGTTCGGGCAGGGTGTAGAGCGTGCCCTCGCCGTCGATCGCCAGGGCCTCGAGGCCGGAGTTCAGCTGCAGGCTTTGAAAGGCCGGGGGCACCGGCAGCGCGGTCGCGCCGCGCGCGCCATAGGCCCAGAGCCGGGCCGCGCCCTCGTAGCTGATGACCCGGGCGCCCTGCGGGCTGATCGCCAGGCCTTCGGCGTCCCATTCGTGTTTCTCGACCGCGCCGCCGCCCGGCGTGGTCAGGGGTTCGAGCTGCCCGGCGCGCACGCCCGTGATCCGGCCCTCGCGGCGCTCGAAGCGGCCCGCGGTGATCGCGCCCCGGTCGGAGATCGCGACGAAGCTCTGCCCGTCGTCCGAGACCTCGAGGCCCGAGAAGCCGCCGTGGGCCTCGGCCTCGGACTGCCAGGTATAGGCGCCGAAATAGCCCTCGATGGGCGGTTCGGCGGCGCAGGCGGGCAGGGCGAGAAGGGCGAGCGCGCTCAGCGCGCCGAAAGGACAGAAACGCATTGGGCCGGCAGGTCCGCCATGGTGATCTCACGCTTGGGCTTGGGTTTCGGCGCGTTCGGGTCCGGCGGCGGCGGGTTCAGGATGTTGTTCACCCAGGCCTGCGCGTCGGCGCAGCCGTCGCCCGGAGGCGGCGGGTTCTGGTCGACGCAGCCCGTCGCGCCCGGCGGGCAGGAGAGCCGCACGTGGAAATGGTAGTGGTGCCCGTACCAGGGCCGGATCTTGCGCAGCCAGGCGCGGTCGCCGGTCTCGTCGTTGCACATCTGCACCTTGGCGCCGGGGAAGATGAAGATCCGCGCGACCCGCGGGTCCGAGGCGGCGGCCTTCAGGATCTCGTGGTGCGAGCGCGTCCAGTTGTCGTTGGTGAAGGCGCCCTTGGCGCGGCGCATCGAGATCGAGGAGATATTCTCGCGCTCACTCGCCGAAAGGTCGAGCCGGTCGGCGGGACGCAGCCAGATGTCGACATCGAGCCCGACCTGGTGGCTGGCGTGGCCGGTCAGCATCGGCCCGCCGCGCGGCTGGCTGATGTCGCCGATATAAAGCCCGTTCCAGCCGGGCTGCGCCGCGGCCTTCCGCGAGAGGCGCTGGACGTAGTCGACCACCTCGGGATGGCCCCAGTTGCGGTTCCGTGAGAGCCGCATGGCCTGCCAGGTCGGCCCGGTCTCGGGCAGGGCGACATTGCCCGCCGCGCAGCCCTTGGAATAGGAGCCGAAGGGCTCGGCGGCCTGGGCCGAGCCGTTCTGCTCGGCGCCGAAGAGCTGCTTGGCGCTTTTCGAGGACAGCACCGCGGGAATCGCCGCGGGCGCGCTGGCCTCGGGCAGGGTGCTTTGCGGACGGTCCGGGTCGTCCCCGCCGCAGCCCGCGACAAGCGCGGCGGCGAGGGCCAGGCTCAGGAAGGGTCGGATCATGCTGCTCGATCTCCGTCGGGGTGAACCCAGCGTAGCAGAATGAGCCCGCCCATAAACAGCAGAATGACCGGGATGAAGCCCAGCTGGTTGCTCTCGGTCGCGATGGTGAAGACGGTGATCAGCGCCGGCGCCAGGAAGGCCGTCGCGCGCCCCGCCAGGGCGAAGAGCCCGAAGGCCTCGGCGGCGTGTTCAGCGCTGCAATGGCGCACCATCATGGTCCGCGAGGCGGCGTAGAGCGAGCCGCCCGCGCCGCCGATGATCGCGCCGCAGATGTAGAAGATCACGTCGGGCGTGCGCGAGTTCTCGCCGAAGGGGATGCCGAAGAGCGCCTCGCGGGACATGCCGACGATCACCGAGCCGACCACGATCAGGCACCAGATGTTCGCCCGGATCACCGGTTTCGGCCCGAAGCGCTGATCGGCGAGCCCGCCCACCCAGGACAGGATCGCCGCCGCCAGCGCCGCGATGATGCCGAAGACTCCGATCTCGATGATCTCCCAGCCGAGCACCAGCTTGGCGTAGACCCCGCCATAGGCGTAAAGCGCGGTCATGGCGTCGCGGTAGAACATCGAGGCCAGAAGGAAGCTGCGGTAGGAGGGCCGGGCGATCACGCCCTTGAGCGTCGTCTTCAGCCGCGCCAGCACCGTGCCGAGGCTGGGCCGCGCGAGCTTGGTGGCGATCCGGTCCTCGGTCCAGGCGAAGAAGGGGATCGCGAAGAGCGCGAACCAGAGTGCGATGAAGGGCCCGACGAAGCGCGTGCCCTCGCGCGCCTCGGCGTCGAGCCCGAAGGGCGGCGCGAGGCCGATCAGCGTGGTGCCGCTTTCGTTCTCCGCGAAGAACAGCAGCATGACAAAGAGCGAGAGCACCCCGCCCCAGTAGCCGAAGGCGATGGCCCCGCCCGAGAGCCGGCCCATGGTCTCGTTCTGGCCGAGCGTCGGCAGGATGGCATTGTTGAGGTTGAAGGCGGATTCCGAGGCGACGAAGCCGATCCAGAAAAGCGCCAGGGCCAGGTAGAGCCCGGTGCCGTCGGGTTGCAGGAACCAGAGCCCCGCCGCGCAGAGGACCGCCGTCCCGATGAAGCCCACGAACCAGGGCCGCTTGCGCCCCGAGGCATCCGCGGCGCCGAGAAGCGGTGCCGAGAAGGCGATGGCCAGCCCGGCGATGGTCTGGGCGCTCGACCAGAGGCTCTGGGCGCTGGCGCTCGCCGCGCGTTCGCTAGCGCCCCCGGCCATGAAGGCCTCGGAGGCGACGGCGGCGAAATAGGGGGCGAAGATGAAGGTCAGGCCGAGGGTCGCATAGGGCTGTTGGGCCCAGTCGAAGAACATCCAGCCCCAGATCCGTTTGCGCGCCGTCGTCATGTCACCCCCGTGTCGCGGTCCCGGGCGATCAAACGCGGGGCACGCTGGGCTGGCAAGGGGGCGCTGTGGCGGGGGCGTGGAATTCCCGTCACGCGCGACATTGCTGCCGATGAGGGTGGGGGCAAGTCAGGGCGCGCACTTTCCCGAGCCAACCGGAACAAACACCCTCCAAGCCAAGCCAAGCCAAGCCAAGCCAAGCCAAGCCAAGCCAAGCCAAGCCAAGCCAAGCGCACACGTCGTCTCCCAGCGCCCCGCCTTGCGCCCAAATAGCATCGAAGATGCCGGGCGCGCGCCGGACCGGCCCGATGGGCCGGCGCTCCTTGGGGTGGCGTGTCTAGCTCACCCCTAGTCCTGACCTTGTTGGGATAAAGTGCGCCGCTCGAAGGGCGGCAGCGCCGGCCCCCGGTCCGGCGCGCGCCCTCTGGTGGCGCTTGTTGCGCGGTTGGAGGGGCGCCTGTTGCGTGGTTGGAGCTGGGAGGGCGCCGATGTGCCAGCTGGACAGCTTGGCGGGGCCATGTTCGGGCCGACGCAGGCCGCCTTTGATCGTCGGCTTTCTCGCGGAAAGGCCGTCCGTTCGAGATCGACCTGCCTAACCAGCGAAGCCTTCAGAAGCAGATAAGCCAGATGGCGCCTGCCGACCGGAGGCCATGCCAGCCGGTCACGACTACAGCCAAGCCCCCGCAGCTCAGCCCTTCTCCGGCGGCCAGGGGCGCTGGGCCTCGGCCTCGGTCCAGGCCTGGATCCAGGCGGGCATCTCGGGCGGCTCGGGGTCGTGACCCAGGACCTCGGCGACCTTGGCGGGCGGCACGATGCCGTTCTTGTCGGTCACCGCGGTGCGGAACAGCGCGTGGCTCGTGCATTCGCCGTCGCGGCGCCACATGGATTGCTCCATGTAGATGAACTTCGCGTCCCAGCTCACCAGCCGCGAATGCATCTCGACGCGGTCGAAGGCCCGCACCCGGCGGCGGTAGCGCACCGAGGAGCCCGCCACGGTCAGCCCCCAGCCGCGTTCGCGCATCACCGGGATCAGCCCGGCGCGCATCGCCAGTGGGATCCGCCCGAGGTCGTAAAGCGTCAGCGTCCGGCCGTTGTTCAGCTCCCACCACATGTCGAGGTCCCAGGGCCAGCAGATGTGATGCGAGACATGCGGCGCGCCCAGCGCCAGGGCGGGGGCGTTGCGGAAGACCAGGGCTTCCTTGAACAGGCGGACGAATGGATACATCGGGCGCTCCTTTGGGCAGCCCTGTCGCGTTCCTCCGCCCCAGCGTCAAGGGGGACGCGGCGGCACTTGCCCTCGCGCGGCGCTGCCCTTACCTCTCGGGGCGGTGCCAGACGCGGAAGGAATGACCCGACATGCAATCGCTTTTCCAGATCCTGATGCTGATCCTCGACGTCGTGTGGTTCTTCATCATCGCGCATGTCATCATGAGCTGGCTGATCAACTTCCAGGTGTTGAACCTGCGCCAGCCCTTCGTCGCGCAGATCTGGGACGGGCTGAACCGGCTCCTGGAGCCGGCCTATGCGCAGATCCGCCGGGTGCTGCCGCAGATGGGCGGGCTCGACCTCGCGCCGCTGGTGGCGCTGATCGGCATCTACGCGATCCGCATCGTGCTCGCCAATAACGCCGGGCTGTTCTACGGCTACTGAGCGCTCCCGCGCGGGTGCCGCGCGGGCATGAGGGCGCTGCCCTCATACTCCCGGAGTATTTCCGGCCCGGTCATGCATGCAGGGCGGTCGGCGCAGGCCAAGACCGGCGCGCGCCGGGCCCGAGCGGGGCTGGTGTCGGGCCTCGGAGCTTTTCTCGAACCAGGGCGGCGGCTTGCGCCGCGGGGCGCGCCCACGGGCGCGCGCGGGGCTTGTTTACCTAATCTTAGTATGAGATTCCTTGTACTCGAGCAGATCTAGATAAATTGGCAGGTGCCATGCCCCGCGACCTTCCCGGCGCCGAGGCGCTGTTGCGCGACGTTTTCGGTTACGATTGCTTCCGCCCGGGCCAGGGCGAGATCGTCGAGGCGGTCTCGGCCGGGCAGGACGTCCTGGCGATCATGCCGACCGGCGGCGGCAAGTCGCTCTGCTTCCAGCTGCCGGCGCTGATGCGGCCCGGGCTGACGCTGGTGATCTCGCCCTTGATCGCGCTGATGCGCGACCAGGTGCGGGCGCTGCGCGAGGCCGGGGTCTCGGCCGGGGCGCTGACCTCGGGCAACACCCAGGAAGAGACCGACGCGGTCTTCGACGCGCTGCACGCCGGGGATCTGAAGCTCTTGTACCTCGCGCCGGAACGGCTGGCCTCGGGCGGCACCGCGCGGATGCTGGCTGAGGCGGGCGTGAGCCTGATTGCCGTGGACGAGGCGCATTGCGTCAGCCAGTGGGGGCATGACTTCCGCCCCGATTACCTGCGCATCGGCGCGCTCCGCCGCGAGCTCGACGTGCCGGTCGCGGCCTTCACCGCCACCGCCGACGAGGAGACCCGCGCCGAGATCGTCGAGCGGCTCTTCGCGGGCGGCGCGCCCGAGGTCTTCCTGCGCGGCTTCGACCGGCCGAACATCCACCTGGCCTTCGCCCCGAAGGACGGCCCCCGGCGGCAGATCCTGGGCTTCGCGGGTGCCCGCAAGGGCCAGTCGGGCATCGTCTATTGCGGCACCCGCGCCAAGACCGAGACCCTGGCCCGGGCGCTGCGCGAAGAGGGCCACGCGGCGCTGGCCTATCACGGCGGCATGGACCCCGACGACCGCCGCGCGGTCGAGGCGCGCTTCGCCGGGGAGGACGGGCTGATCGTGGTGGCGACCGTGGCCTTCGGCATGGGCGTCGACAAGCCCGACATCCGCTGGGTCGCCCATGCGGACCTGCCGAAATCCATCGAGGCCTATTACCAGGAGATCGGCCGCGCCGGGCGCGACGGCGGGCCCGCCGAGACGCTGACGCTTTACGGCCCCGACGACATCCGGTTGCGCCGCAGCCAGATCGACGAGGGGCTCGCCCCGCCCGAGCGCCGCAGCGCCGACCACGGGCGGCTGAACGCGCTTCTGGGCCTGGCCGAGGCGCAGGGCTGCCGGCGGCACAACCTTTTGGGCTATTTCGGCGAGAACCCCGAGGGCAACTGTGGCTTCTGCGACCTCTGCGACAGCCCGCCCGAGACCTTCGACGGCACCGAGGCGGTGCGCAAGGCGCTCTCGGCGGCGCTGCGCACCGGCGAGAACTTCGGCGCGGGCCATCTGATCGACATCCTGCGCGGCCAGTCGACCGAGAAGGTGCGCGCCCGGGGCCACGACAAGCTGCCGACCTTCGCGGTGGGCCAGGAGCTGTCGCAGGCCGAATGGCAGGCGGTCTTTCGGCAGATGATGGGCTTCGACCTGATGCGCCCCGACCCCGAGCGCCACGGCGCGCTGGTGATGACCGACCGGGCGCTGCCGATCCTGAAGGGCGAAGAGCCGGTGCGGCTGCGCCGCGACAAAAGCGTGAAGAAGGCCGCCCGGGCCGCGCCCAAGGCGCTGGTCAACGAGGAGGACGCGCCGCTCCTCTCGGCGCTCAAGGCCAAGCGGCGCGCCCTGGCCGAGGCGGCCTCGGTTCCGGCCTATATCATCTTCAACGACCGCACCTTGATCGAGATGGCCGAGCGGCGGCCGCAGACGCTCGACGAGATGGCGGGGCTGTCGGGCATCGGGGCGAAGAAGCTCGACCGCTACGGCGACGCCTTTCTCGCGGTGATCGCGGGCGAGGCCGAGGGGCTGCACCCGGCGCGCCGAAAGCTGGCGGGAAAACCGGCGGGCGGGTTGTATGACCAGCTGCTCGAGGCGCAATCGGCGCTGGCGCGGGGGATCGACGGCACCGAGAAGCCGCTCTCCTGTTCGGCGGCGCAGCTCGCGCGGATCGCCGAGGCACGGCCCTCGGACGAGGGTTCGCTGGGGCGGCTTCTGGATCAGAAGCGCTGCGACCGTTTCGGCGCGGCCTTCCTCGAGGTGCTGCGGGCGGCTTCCTAGACTTTGCGTCGCGCCCGCGGCGCGCTAGATCGGTCCCGACGAGGACCAGATGCAAGGAGCCCCGCTGTGCTCACCGTGATTTCCCCGGCCAAGCGGCTCGACTGGAGCCCGCAGCCCGTCCAGATGACCGAACCGCGGTTCGAGGCCGATGCCCTGCGGCTCGCCAAGACCATGCGCAACCTGCCGCTGCGCGACCTCAAGGCGCTGATGGATCTCTCCGACGACCTGGCGCGGCTGAACCGCGACAGGTTCCGCGCCTTCTCGGAGGAGCCGGACGCCGACCAGCGGCGGCCCGCCGCCCTGGCCTTCGCGGGCGACACCTACCAGGGGCTCGAGGCCGGATCGCTCGATGCCGAGGAGATGGACTGGGCGCAGGACCACCTGCGCATCCTCTCGGGGCTTTACGGCGTGCTGCGGCCCCGCGACGCGATCCAGCCCTACCGGCTCGAGATGGGCTCGCGGCTGAAGACCCGGCGGGGCAGCAACCTCTATGCCTATTGGGGCGACCAGATCGCCAAGACGCTGAAATCCGAGGCCGAGGCGCTCGGCAGCGACACGCTGATCAACTGCGCCAGCCAGGAGTATTTCGGCGCGGTGCCGGAAAAGGCGCTGGGATTGCGCATCGTGACCCCGCAGTTCATGGAAGAGAAGAACGGCACGCCGAAGATCGTCAGCTTCTTCGCCAAGAAGGCGCGCGGCGCCATGGCGCGCTTCATCGTGCAGAACCGGCTGACCGACCCCGAGGCGATCCTGGGCTTCGACCTGGGCGGCTATGCTTACCGCGCGGACCTCTCGGAGCCCGGCAAGCCGGTCTTCCTGCGCGACGCCGAGGCGGCCGAACGCGCGGCCTGAGGCGGGTGGGCCCGGGGGCGGTCCTTTGAGACGACAGCGCCGCGCCGGTGGGGACCGGCGCGGCGCTTTTTCCGTCAGACGGGCTGCGGGATCAGAGCCGTTCGATCGCCAGCGCGATGCCCTGGCCGCCGCCGATGCACATGGTGATCAGCGCGCGTTTGCCGCCGATGCGCTCGAGCTCGTAGAGCGCCTTCACCGTGATGATCGCGCCGGTGGCGCCGACCGGATGGCCAAGCGCGATGGCGCCGCCGTTGGGGTTCACCTTGGCCGGATCGAGGCCCAGCTCCTTGTTCACCGCCAGCGCCTGGGCGGCGAAGGCCTCGTTCGACTCGACCACGTCGAAATCCTCGGGGCCGAGGCCGGTCTTCTCGAAGAGGCTGCGGACCGCGGGCACCGGGCCGATGCCCATGACCTCGGGGCGGACGCCGGCATGGGCGTAGCCCAGGACCCGGGCGCGGGGCGTGGCGCCGCGCGCCTCGGCGGCGCCCGCGGTGGCCAGCACCAGCGCCGCGGCGCCGTCGTTGATGCCCGAGGCATTGCCCGCGGTCACCGTGCCCTCCTTGCGGAACACCGGCTTCAGGCCGCCCAGCTTCTCGAGCGAGGTCTCCTTGGGGTGTTCGTCGGTCTCGAAGGGCACCATGTCGCGCTTCACCCGCACCTCGACCGGGACGATCTGCTCCTTGAAGCGGCCCTCGGCGATGGCGCGCGCGGCGCGGTTCTGGCTTTCCAGCGCGAAGGCGTCCTGGGCCTCGCGCGAGATGTCATGCTCGCCCGAGACGTTCTCGGCGGTGACGCCCATGTGGCCGGTGCCGAAGGGGCAGTTCAGCGCGCCCAGCATCATGTCGAGGGTGCGGATGTCGCCCATCTTCGCGCCCCAGCGCTGGTCGGGCACGATATAGGGGCTGCGCGACATGGCCTCGGCCCCGCCGACCAGCGCCACCTCCGCATCGCCGAGCGCCAGGGACTGCACGCCCGAGACGATGGCCTGGGCGCCCGAGCCGCAGAGCCGGTTGACGTTCATCGCGGGGACGGTCTCGGGCACGCCGGCCTGCATGGCGGCGACGCGGCTGAGATACATGTCGCGCGGCTCGGTGTTGATCACATGGCCGAAGACGACGGTGCCGATGTCGCCGCCCTCGAGCCCGGCCCGCGCGAGCGCGGCCTTGGCGGCGGTGGTGCCGAGGTCGATCGGCGGGGTGCCGGCGAGGCTGCCGCCGAAGGTGCCGATGGCGGTTCGGGCGCCCGAGAGGATGACGATGTCGTCGCGCATGGGGATCTCCTTCCTTGTCGGCGCGGACTATGGACGCTTGCCCGGGGAATGTCAGGGGGAACGGCGCGTCAGGGGGGATGGGGTTTGATTGCGGCTGACGGCGGAGCGGGTTGGGCGGGTGGAGCCTTGCTGCGTGTGTCCCGGCTCTATGGTCCCAAGGTCCCTGAACCACACACCTAGCCCGACCGGCGACGCGACGGATCCCCGCGACCTCACTGAGCCCGAATCCGCACGCCCCAACCCGCTCGGAGCAGCAGCCCCCCACGAGCAACCCGCGCCCCCTTGCGCCCGAATAGCACCGAAGGTGCCGGGCGCGCGCCGGACCGGCCCCTTGGGCCGGCGCTCCTTGGAGTGGGGTGCGCAGATCACAGTTCGCCCTGACCTTGTTGGGATAAAGTGCGCAGCTCGGAGGTCGGAAGCGCCGGCCCCCGGTCCGGCGCGCGCCCTCGGGTGGTGCTGGTGGAGAGGGTGGAGGGGCTGTTTTCAGAGGTTGGGTGTCGGTGCAGGTGTGCCGCCCGGTTCCAGCCGGCCGCCCTCATCTTCCAGGTGAAGCGCAATCCCGGCGTGGTTCTCCCCAACCTTGGACACTGTTGCGCCTCCTTGCGCCCGAATAGCATCGAAGATGCCGGGCGCGCGCCGGACCGGCCCTATGGGCCGGCGCTTCTTGGGGTGGTGCGCGTAGATCGCAGGTTGCCCTGACCTTGTTGGGATAAAATGTGCAGCTCGGAGGTCGGCAGCGCCGGCCCCCGGTCCGGCGCGCGCCCTCGGGTGGTGCTGGTGGAGAGGATGGAGAGGGGCGGTCTTTGAGCTTGCGACCAAGTTGGGCGTTTGCGCCTGCGTGCTTTGTTACTGCGCGCGCCTTTTGCCTTTGAGGTTGGGGCTGGGTGGTGAGCGAAGCTGGAATAGGTGGCTGGGTCTGTGCCCCAAACCGGGCGGGACACATCCGCCGCCCCCATCGCCTGCCCAGGGCGCTCTCCCCCGGGGCCGAAACAGCAAAGCCCCTAATCCACCGCCCGCGTCGCCAGCTCGGAGCCCTCCAGCACCCGCACTTCGCGCTGGGGGAAGGGGATGGAGATCCCGTGCTCCTGGAAGGCGTCCCAGAGCGCCAGGTAGACATTGCCGCGGATGTTGGTCAGCCCGCCGGTGGGGTCGCGGATCCAGAACCGCAGGATGTAGTCCACCGAACTGTCTCCGAAGCCGACGATATGGCAAACCGGCGGGCGGTCGGCGAGCACCCGGTTGGTCGCGGCGGCGGCCTCCACGGCGATCCGGCGCACCTTGTGCGGGTCGTCGCCGTAGGCGGTGCCGAAATAGATGTCGAGCCGGACGAAATCGTTGGAATGCGACCAGTTGACCACCTGCCCGGTGATCAGGTCCTCGTTGGGGATCAGGTATTCCTTGCCGTCCCGCGTGGTGATCGAGACGTAGCGCGCGCCCAGCGAATTGATCCAGCCGAAGGTCTCGCCGAGCGAGATCACGTCGCCGGGCTTGATCGACTTGTCGAGGAGGATGATCACCCCCGACACCAGGTTCGAGACCACCTTCTGCAGCCCGAAGCCCAGGCCCACGCCGATCGCGCCCGAAAGCACAGCGAGCCCGGTCAGATCCACGCCGACGAGCTTCAGCGCCACGAAGAAGGCGGCACCGTAAAGCAGCACCTGCAGGAATTTCACCGCCAGGACCTGCATCGAGGGCGAAATGTCCTGGTTGGTGCGGATCCGCGCCGCCGAGACCGTGGCGGCGAACCGCGCCAGGGTCACCAGCGCGATCAGCAGGACCAGCGCCTGCAGGATCAGCCAGAGCGTCAGCCGCCCCTCGCCGAAGCTCACGCCGATGGAATCGAGCGCCTGCTGCGCGGCCTCGGTCAGGTTCAGGATCGACAGGGTGACCCAGGTCCAGGCGCCGTAGCGCACCAGGCTGCGCATCACCGGGTTGCCGATCAGCCGGGTCGCCACCGCGATGAAGACCCAGGCCGTGGCCAGCTCCGCGAAAATCCCAAGGAGGTAGGAGCGCGAGGGCCAGGTCACCTCTCGCATGAGCCAGACCGTGGCCCAGAGCAGCAGCGCGAAGAACAGCATGCGGATGCGCCGCTGCAAGAGCACCAGGATCCGCATCCGCCATTTCGCCACGCCCTCGAGCCCGCGCATCCAGCCGTGCACCCGCGGCGCGACCATGCGCGAGGCTAGATGCGCCGCGGCGAAAAGCGCCAGAGCGATGACGATCTGGTAGAGGTTCCAGGGTCGCATCAGCCCGGCCAGGAAAAGCTCGCCCTGGGCAAGGAGGCTCTCGAGGATCTGCCGCAGCTCGGCGGGGAGCGTCTCGGGGATCATCGGCGGGGCGCGGTCTCAATCATGCCCCGTATTCAATGCGCTGGCGGATCATTACGCAAGCCGCGCGGGCCGGGAGGGAGGCTGTGTCGCGCTAGGTGTGGCAGGGCGAAATGTACCCTGGCCGGGCGGCAGGCCGTGCGCGCGGCGGCATCAGCCGATCGACCGAAAGGGCAGGGCGGATTGCCAGTTTTTTAGGAATGCAAAAGGCCGGCACCAGGGCCCGGCGTCAAAGACCGCGCAAGCTCGGCCGCCTCAACACCCCGCCCGCTGCGCGCGGCTCACTCCGCGGCCAGGTCCTGCCGCAGCTCCAGCGCCTCGGGTCCGGCGTCGAGATGGCTGGTCCAGACGAAGAGCGCCGCCGCCACGAGGGTGGCGATCAGGCAGACATGCACGATGTTCAGCCAGCTTTGCACGGGCGGGGCTCCGGGTTCGGGACTGCGCAGACATAGACATTGGTCGCGGGGGCTCCAAGGGGCGCAAAGCCTCTGCGACGCTATCGCGCAGCGCCGCGTGGCCTTGCGGCAGGGGCGGCGAGGCGCTATTGCCATGCTCCATGGAACGCATCTTCGATATCGGCGATCGGACCCGCCTCAAGGAGCGGTTCTTCGGCGCGACCACCCACACGGTGCTCGCCCGCCTATGATGCGCGCGCGCCGCGCGGGGCCCGGGACGGGCGCCGCCGGCCTTGGCCGCGCCGCTGCGCCGCCGTGATCGACATCCGATTTTCGACTACAATCGCCAATATATCGCGGGGAGACCCCCAATGGCCGGAAAGACCCTCTACGACAAGATCTGGGACGCCCATGTCGTCCATGAAGCCGAGGACGGCACCACGCATCTCTATATCGACCGCCATCTCGTGCACGAGGTGACGAGCCCGCAGGCCTTCGAGGGCCTGCGCATGTCGGGCCGGAGCGTGCGCGCGCCCGAGAAGACCATCGCCGTGCCGGACCACAACGTGCCGACCACCGAGGGGCGCGACAAGGTCATCGAGAACGCCGAAAGCCGCATCCAGGTCGAGGCGCTCGACAAGAACGCCAAGGAGTTCGGGGTGCATTATTACCCGGTCTCCGACATCCGCCAGGGCATCGTGCATATCATCGGCCCCGAGCAGGGCTGGACCCTGCCCGGCATGACCATCGTCTGCGGCGACAGCCACACCGCCACCCATGGCGCCTTCGGGGCGCTGGCCCATGGCATCGGCACCTCCGAGGTCGAGCATGTGCTGGCCACCCAGACGCTGATCCAGTCGAAGTCGAAGAACATGAAGGTGGAGATCACCGGCAAGCTCTCGCCCGGTGTGACCGCCAAGGACATCGTGCTGTCGATCATCGGCAAGACCGGCACCGCCGGCGGCACCGGCTATGTGATCGAATACTGCGGCGAGGCGATCCAGGCGCTCTCCATGGAAGGCCGCATGACGATCTGCAACATGGCGATCGAAGGCGGCGCCCGCGCCGGCCTGATCGCCCCGGACCAGACCACCTTCGACTACGTGCAGGGCCGTCCGCATGCGCCCAAGGGCGCGCAGTGGGAAGCGGCCATGGCCTGGTGGAAGACGCTTTATTCCGACGATGACGCGCATTGGGACAAGGTCGTCACCATCGCCGGCGAGGACATCGCGCCGGTCGTGACCTGGGGCACCTCGCCCGAGGACGCCCTGCCGATCGACGCCGAGGTCCCGGACCCGTCCAGCTTTGCCGGCGGCAAGGTCGAGGCGGCCAAGCGCTCGCTCGACTACATGGGCCTGAAGCCGGGCACCAAGCTCTCCGAGATCGAGATCGACACGGTCTTCATCGGCTCCTGCACCAATGGCCGGATCGAGGACCTGCGCGAGGTCGCCAAGATCATGGAGGGCCGCCACGTCAAGGAGGGCATCCGCGCCATGATCGTGCCGGGCTCGGGCCTCGTGCGCGCCCAGGCCGAGGAAGAGGGCATCGCCCAGAAGCTGATCGACGCGGGCTTCGAATGGCGGCTCGCGGGCTGCTCCATGTGCCTCGGCATGAACCCCGACCAGCTGGCCCCGGGCGAGCGCTGCGCCTCGACCTCGAACCGCAACTTCGAGGGCCGGCAGGGCCGCGGCGGCCGCACCCACCTGATGAGCCCCGCGATGGCGGCGGCGGCGGCGGTCACCGGCCGGCTGACCGACGTCCGCGCGCTGAGCTGACCCCGGCGCATCGCGCTCCGGACAAGGAGAATAGGACATGGACAAGTTCGAAAAGATCACCGGGGTCGCGGCGCCCCTGCCGCTGGTGAATGTCGACACCGACATGATCATCCCCAAGCAGTTCCTGAAGACGATCAAGCGGTCGGGTCTCGGCGTGAACCTCTTCGACGAGATGCGCTATGACGACGACGGCAATGAGGTGCCCGACTTCGTGCTGAACAAGCCGCAATACCGCGAGGCCGAGGTGCTGGTCGCGGGCGAGAACTTCGGCTGCGGCTCCTCGCGGGAACATGCGCCCTGGGCGATCAAGGATTTCGGCATCCGCTGCGTCATCGCGCCGAGCTTCGCCGAGATCTTCTACAACAACTGCTTCAAGAACGGCATCCTGCCGATCCGCCTGCCGCAGGAGCAGGTGGACCTCTTGATGAAGGACGCCGAGAAGGGCCAGAACGCGCGGATGACCGTCGACCTCGAGGCGCAGACGGTGACCACCTCGGACGGGGAGGTCATCCCCTTCGAGGTCGATCCCTTCCGCAAGCACTGCCTGCTCGAGGGGCTCGACGACATCGCGCTGACCCTCGAGAAGGCCAGCGAGATCGACGCCTATGAATCCCGCGTCGCGCAGGAGCGTCCCTGGGTCTGAGCCCGGCGCCTGCCTCTGACAAATCCAGAACGGCCGCGGCACCCGCCCGCGGCCGTTTTGCATGAGGCCTCACACGCGGCAGATGTATTTTGGCACCAGCCGGACCTCATTAAGGTCAGATTTGTCTGCAAAATCCGTCAGTGATCTTGAGCACTTGTCGGAAAGGCGGCAAGATTTGGGCAAAACTGAGGCACAGCGCCGCCAGAAGGCGGCCAAAGGTCGGGACAAGGGCGCGGCAAGGCATCGCTCCCGCTCGGCGCATGAGGGCAGGTTCTTGATCGCACGCGTTTTCAGCGCGGGGCTGCGCGCCCTGCTTATGGCCTGGATCGTGGCCATGCCCGGGCTGCTTCTGCCCGGGGTGCCGGCCGAGGATTCGCAGATCTTCATGTTCGCGGCCTTCGTCGCCGGCGGGCTGACCTTCCTGGAATATTTCGGCTCCGCTCCGAGCTTCATCGAGTTCCGCGACGCGCCGCCCTTCAACCGCATGCGATTCTTCGCGCTCTTCGCCATGCTGGTGCTTCTGACGCTGGTGGTGCGCCAGACCCATGCGCCGACCGCGGTCGGCTATGCCGCCGCGAACCTCGGCGCCAAGGTCGGCCATGCGATGGATTTCCCCTTCTCGCCGGTGCGGCTGGCGGTGCTGATCGCCCCCGAGACCGCGCCGCAGCCCTTCGTCGAGCTTCTGCGCGCGCTCGCCGGCTTGGCCTATCTGGTCGGGCTCTTCACGCTGTGTATCTTCGTGCCGCTGATCCGGATCCTCGGCTGGCCGATCCGCAAGAAGGCCTTCAACGTCTGGGTGAACCTGCCGCTTTTTGACCCGACGACCGGCGGTGACGTGGTCTACCGGCTGAAACGTGACGCCCACGTTAACGTGGCCTTAGGGTTCTTGCTGCCATTCCTGATCCCGGCCGTCCTGAAATCGCTCGACGGTCTGGGCATGGGCCTGCCGATCGGTGATCCGCAGGCGCTGATCTGGGTGATGACCGCATGGGCCTTTCTTCCGACCGCCCTGATCATGCGCGGCGTGGCGCTCTGGCGCGTGGTCGAACTGATCGAGGAAAAGCGCCGCCGCGCCTATGCGCAGTCGGACGTCTTGCAGTCCGCCTGATCCTTGCCGCGATTTTGGCGCTGGGCCTCGCGCCCGCGCCGCTTGCTGCCGGTGATCCCCTCCGTATCGCGACCTGGCACGCGCCCCTGACCCGCAAGGGGCCGGGGCTGCTTCTGCGCGATCTCCTGCGCGGCGAAGACCCCGATCTTGCCGCGATCACCCAGGGCATCGCCGCGCTCGATGCCGATGTGCTGCTGCTGACGGATGTGGATTACGACCACGGGCTGCAGGCGCTCACCGCGCTGAACGACAGCCTGGCGCGGCCCTATCCGCATCTCTTCGCGCTTCGGCCCAACACCGGCCTGCAGAGCGGGCGCGACCTCGACGGCAACGGCGCGCTGGGCGAGCCGCGCGATGCCCAGGGTTACGGCTGGTTCGCGGGCGAGGGCGGCATGGCGCTGCTTTCGCGCCTGCCGCCGGGGCCCGCGCGGGATCTCTCGGGGCTCCTCTGGGAGGACCTGCCCGGCACGCTCATGGCGCCGGAGGATCCCGGCGCCGGGGTGCAGCGGCTCTCCAGCACCGGGCATTGGGTGGTGCCGCTGGCGCTGCCGGGCGGCGGGGCGCTGACGCTTCTGGGGTTTCACGCCACGCCGCCGGTCTTCGACGGGCCCGAGGACCGCAACGGCAGGCGCAATCACGACGAGCTGGCGCTTTGGCTGCGCCTGCTGGAGGGCAAGCTGGAGGAACCGCCGCCCGAAGGCCCGGTTGTCCTGATCGGAAATGCCAACCTCGACCCCGCGCGCGGCGAGGGGCGGCACGAGGCGATCCGCGCGCTCCTGACCCATCCGCGGCTTGTCGATCCGCTGCCCGGCCAGCCCACCGCCCTCTGGCAAGGCGGGCCCGGACCGCTGCGCGTCAGCTATGTGCTGCCCGACGCGCGGTTGTCGCTCTTGCGCGCCGGTCTCGGCCCGATCCTGCCGGATGCGGGCCCACATCGCGCCGTCTGGGTCAGCCTGAGAAGCCCCGGACCCGAGCCCCCCGATTCTTGACGCCGCGGCGGGCTTTGCTTACCCGCAAGTGAACGCATTTTTCCGCAAAGGACGCCGCCCATGACCACCCCCTCGCTTCTCATTCTGCCCGGTGACGGGATCGGCCCGGAAGTCATGGCCGAGGTCCGCAAGATCATCGACTGGTACGGAGCAAAGCGGGACCTGGCTTTCGAGGTCAGCGAGGATCTGGTCGGCGGCGCGGCCTACGACAAGCACGGCACGCCCCTGCACGACGACACCATGGCCCGCGCGCAAGAGGTCGACGCGGTGCTGCTCGGCGCCGTCGGCGGGCCGAAGTATGACGAGCTGGACTTCTCGGTGAAGCCCGAGCGCGGCCTCCTGCGCCTTCGCAAGGAGATGGACCTCTTCGCCAACCTGCGCCCCGCCCAGTGTTTCGACGCGCTCTCGCATTTCTCCTCGCTCAAGCAGGAGGTGGTCGCCGGGCTCGACATCATGATCGTCCGCGAGCTGACCTCGGGCGTCTACTTCGGCGAGCCGCGCGGCATCTTCGAAGAGGGCAACGAGCGCGTCGGCATCAACACCCAGCGCTACACCGAAAGCGAGATCGACCGCGTCGCGCGTTCGGCCTTCGAACTGGCCCGCAAGCGCGGTGGCAAGCTCTGCTCGATGGAGAAGGCCAACGTGATGGAATCGGGCATCCTCTGGCGCGAGGTGGTGAACCGCGTCGGTCAGGATTACCCGGACGTGGAGCTCAGCCACATGTATGCCGACGCCGGCGCCATGCAGCTGACCCGCTGGCCCAAGCAGTTCGACGTGATCGTGACCGACAACCTCTTCGGGGACCTGCTGTCGGACCTCGCCGCCATGCTGACCGGCTCTCTGGGCATGCTGCCCTCGGCTTCGCTTGGCGCGCCGATGGGGAACGGCCGGCCCAAGGCGCTTTACGAGCCGGTGCACGGCTCGGCGCCCGACATCGCGGGGCAGGGCAAGGCGAACCCGATCGCCTGCATCCTCTCCTTCGCCATGGCGCTGCGCTATTCCTTCGACAAGGGCGACGAGGCCGCCCGCCTCGAGCGCGCGGTCGAAGAGGTGCTGGCCGACGGGTTGCGCACCGCCGATCTGCTGGGCGAAGAGGGCGTCGCCCCCGTCTCCACCGCCGAGATGGGCGACGCGATCGTCGCAAAGCTCGAAGCCTCGCTCTGATCCCGGGCCGGCCGGCAGGTCTCTGCACCTGCCGGCCGCGGCCTACCCCGGTGCCCGATAGGCGCCCGGCGCGTTGACTGCGCCCGCGCGAAGACCTTCCCTAACCCCCGCCGCGCGCACGTGCGTGCCTTTCGCGTAGCCTAGGACTCTCACGGCGCATTTTGCCAATAACGCGCCCTCCAAATGCGAGCCCGAGCCGCGAGGGCAGCCCGTCCCCGCCCTGCACCCCCAAGCCCATCACCAGCCGCACCACCCAGCCGGATCCCGCTTTCTCCCCACCCCCGCCTTGAAGATCCCGCCGATCCGGGGTTCCTTGCGAAGCAGCGGCGCGGTGGGCGCGCCCGGAGGAGTGCGACATGGGACCGAACGCCAGGGGCGCGCTGATCGCGCTGACGGGTTTCGCGGCCTTCGCCACGCATGACCTGGTCGTCAAGGTGCTCGGCGGCGCCTACAGCCCGGTGCAGATCCTCTTTTTCAGCGTGCTTTTCGGCTTCCCGCTCATCAGTCTCATGCTGATCAGCGATTCCGAACCGGGCCACCTGCGCCCCGTGCACCCCTGGTGGGTGGCGCTGCGCACCGGCGCCGCGGTGGTCACCGGTGGCTCGGCCTTCTACGCTTTCTCCAATCTGCCGCTCGCGCAGGTTTATGCGATCATCTTTGCCGCACCTCTCTTCATCACCATCCTCGCGATCCCGGTCCTCGGAGAACGCGTGCGCCTGCGCCGCTGGGCCGCCGTAATCGTCGGCCTGAGCGGGGTCATCGTGGTCCTGCGCCCCGGCACGACCGAGCTGACGCTCGCCCATATGGCCGCGCTTTTCGCCGCCTTCGGCAGCGCGCTCGCCTCGATCATCTCGCGCAAGATCGGCCAAGAGGAACGCACCGCGGTGCTGATCCTCTATCCGACGCTGGCGAATTTTGCCGTCATGGGCGCCCTCCTTCCTCTGGTCTATGTGCCCATGCCCGTGGCGGACCTGGCGCTGAACGCGGGCCTTGCGGTCCTGGGCTTCGCCGGCGCGGCGCTCATGATCTACGCCTATCGCGAGGGCGAGGCGGTGATCGTCGCCCCCATGCAGTATTCCCAGATCCTCTGGGCGGTGATCTTCGGCACGCTCCTTTTCGGCGAGAGCCTCGACCAGGCGACGATTCTCGGGGCGGCGATCATCATCGGTTCGGGCCTCTACATCGTGATCCGCGAAGGCCGGCCCGAGGCCTCCGCCAACCGCCCGGTCAGTCGCACACGCATGCGCTTCGAGACCGGCACCTGGCCCCGGATCGACGCGCTTCTGCGCCTCGCGCGGATCCGCGCGAAAAGCCGCGATTGACCTCTTGCCAAAGCCCCGCGCTTTGGATATCCGGCGCGGCACGGTCGGAGTGTAGCTCAGCCTGGTAGAGCACTGTCTTCGGGAGGCAGGGGTCGTAGGTTCGAATCCTGCCACTCCGACCAAAATTTCCCAAACATCTTAAGATTTCGCGAATGGCGTCCTTGGCCGCCAGACCCGCGCGCAGCATCCTCTTGGCGTTGGCGTTGGCGTTGGCGTTGGCGTTGGCGTTGGCGTTGGCGTTGGCGTTGGCGTTGGCGTTGGCGTTGGCGTTGGCCGGGGCAGGGCGCAGGCTTCGGACCAGGCTAGTGGTGACTCGGAGTGTATCCCGCAGCCCGTCCCTCGAGTCGCCCAGAGACAGCACCCCGACTCGTCGGAGCGCGGTGGCTCGGACCTGCGCCGGCGAGTCGTCGATCAGACGGGAGGGCAGGCAAGCGGCAGGCATGCCAGCGGCACCGGCTCACCCCATGTCGCCACCCAGAACCAACGCCTTTCCCGCAAACCGGCGCCAACGCCCCAAACCCCGCTCATCACGCCTTCTCCCGCAGCTCAGGCGCATCCGGTTCCTCCACCTCTCACGCCCGTGAACAAAAAATCCCTGATCTTCTGAATTTTCCCCTTGCGGGTTTTGGTGGGTATCCGTAGAAGGCCCCTCACCGGCGGCGCTGAGGCGCTGACGGGACGTCGGAAGCGGCGACGGCGGGGCCTTGAGGGTTCCGGGGTTGCTGGGGAAGGTGGCAGAATTTGAG